>NZ_VDFY01000234.1 GCF_006228125.1 Micromonospora orduensis
CTCCAACGACCCGTTCCGGCCGGCGCGTCCCGCCGGGCGGCCCGGGCGGCGGCGGCGCGGCCACCGTCGAGCACCTGCAACGCCGGCCGGAACGGGTCGTTGGAGCGGGTGCTACGGGGGGTGCGCCGCTGCTCGGCGCCGCGCGCCGGCACGCCGCGCTCCTCGCGGACCGTCCGACCCCGAGGGGTGTACGCCCGAGCGCCGGAGATGCCGCCGATGCCCGGCTCGTCGGTGCGCGACTCGCCGTCGGCCGGTCCGGTGTCACGCGCAGAACCGCGCCGGGACCCCGTGGGGTTCCGGCGCGGTTCGTCCGATCTCGGTGGCACCGGTCAGCCTCCCGCGCCCTGGCTGGTCACCGACGGCTCGCCGGTCGCCGGCTTCGGCACGCCGAGCGGCAGCTTGCCGTCCGGCAGCCGGACGTACCCCGGCTCCCCGGCGTCCACCAGCCCCAGTCGACGCGCCTCGGCGGTCAGGTTCCCCGGCGCCTCCGCCTCGGCGATCTGCTTGTCGAGCTGCTGCTTCTCCAGGTCCAGTCGGGCCTGCTGCTGCTGCAGCTTCTCCAACCGGAACGCGTTCTCATTGATCTTGGTGTTGACCGCCAGGATGCCCAGCACCCCACCGACCACCAGGACCACGATCAGGGCCGCGAACGGCGCCCGGGGCACCGACACCGGCGCCGGCGGCGCCACCCGCAGCCGGGGCGGACGGGCGGTCGCCGCGACGCCGGTCTTCTCGACCGGACGCAGCGCGGCGCTGCCCTGGGTCGGGAACTCGCGCGCCCCCCGGGCGCGAGCCTCCCCCTGCCGATTCACTCGATCGATGCGTGGCGTACCGTTCCCCACGCGCGGAGCCCGCTCCGCCGCGGTCCGGCCCCCCGACCGCGGTGCGCGCTGCCCGCCGCCGGTGACGTCCCGGCGGTCGCGCTTGTCAATGTTCATGTCCCTCCCCCTCAACATCCGTCCCTCTACGGTCGCGGCGCCCCTGATCCCCCACGGATCAGGCGGACCCCGTGCCCGGTTGGTGCATTCCCTTCACCCGTCGGCGAGACCGTTCGCGGTCGGTCCGCCCCTGTTCTGTCGCGTTCGGGTCGAGTCGTTCCGCGGCCCGCAGCCGCACCGAAGCGGCGCGCGGGTTCGCGGCGACCTCCGCCTCCCCGGGCAGTTCGGCGCCCCGGCTCAGCAGCCGGAACGTCGGACCGGACCCGGGAAGCTCAACCGGGAGGTCGACCGGGCCCTTACTGCGGACCCGGTCCGCGAGCGCCGCCTTGGTGAGCCGGTCCTCCAGCGAGTGGTAGGACAGGACCACCATGCGACCGCCCACGGTCAGTGCGTCGAGCGCGGATGGCAACGCTGTCTCCAGCGCCGCCAGTTCTCTGTTTACCTCGATCCGTAAAGCCTGAAACGTTCTCTTTGCCGGGTGTCCGCCCGTTCGTCGGGCCGGTGCTGGAATCGAGTCCCGGACCAGCTCCGCCAGCCGCGCGGACGAGGTGATCCGGGCGCGTTCCCGCTCCCGGATGATCGCCGAGGCGATCCGACCGGCGAACTTCTCCTCGCCGTACACCCGCAGCACCCGGGCCAGGTCCGGGTGGGCGTACGTGTTGACCACCTCCTCGGCGGTCACCCCCCGCGTCTGGTCCATCCGCATGTCAAGTGGCGCGTCCTGCGCGTAGGCGAACCCGCGGTCGGGCGCGTCCAGTTGCAGCGACGACACCCCCAGGTCGAACAGGATCCCGTCGATGCCCGGATAGCCCAGCCGCTCCAGCACCTCGGGCAGCTCGTCGTAGACGGCGTGCTCCAGGTGGATGCGGTCGGCGAACCGGGCCAGCCGGACCCGCGCGTGCGCCAGCGCCTCGGTGTCCCGGTCGAGCCCGATGAGGACCGTCTCCGGGTGCGCCTGGAGCACCGCCTCCGCGTGCCCGGCCAGGCCGAGCGTGGCGTCGACGTGCACCGTCCGGCCGCCTCGACCCAGCGCGGGGGCCAGTAGCTCGAGACACCGCTCGAGCAGCACCGGCACGTGCGTGCCGCGCAACTCCCCCATGTCGACCCCCACTGGTTGAAACGTCCGTTCTTCTCGCGCGCCTGCCGTCGGACGGCGCTGCCGTCGTACCGCCAGATCCCCATCCGCTCCCGCCGGCCACCGGGGTCGGACCCGATGACTGGATCGTGCGCCTGGCACCGGGGAAGGGATGCCAGGAACTCGAAAGCGGCTGGAGATCTCGCAGTACGTCGGGCGCCGTTCCGCCCTACAGACCGCCGGGCAGCACCCCCTCCTCGATGTCGGCGAAGTCGTCTTCGCTCTCGGCGAGGTAGGTCTCCCAGGCGACCTTGTCCCAGATCTCCACCCGCGTGCTCGCGCCGATCACGACGAGATCGCGGTCCAGTGCGGCATACTCCCGCAGGTGGGACGGGATCGTCACCCGACCCTGCTTGTCCGGCACCTCGTCGTGCGCGCTGGCGAAGAAGACCCGGCTGTAGGCCCGGGCCGCCTTGTGCGTCATCGGCTGCGCGCGCAACTGCTCCGCGATCCGCTGGAACTCGGGTGTCGGGAAGACATAGAGACAGCGATCCTGCCCTTTGGTGACCACGACACCCCCCGCCAGCTCATCCCGGAACTTGGCCGGAAGGATCAACCGGCCCTTTTCGTCCAGGCGTGGAGTGTGGGTGCCGAGAAACACCGGCCCTACCCCCTCGCCCCTGAGCGGCGTTCGCGGCGCCGCTGACCCCCCGGGCCGGTGAGCCCTCCCGGCCTCACCATTGGTCCCCACTCTACTCCACTTCCCTCCACCCGCAACCAGATTCGCCCGCGTGGCGCGTCTGATCCGAGGGCAAAACCGCACGTCACACGGGGTGGAGCGGAGTGGAGGGCCACGGCGCCCCTCCGGCGTGGTCCGCTTTCCGACATAGATCGACTCCGTCCGGCGGACGCCGACCCGGCCGCCTGCGCGGATGCCACGGCCGAACGGTTCACCGTCGGCGGCGATCTGGTGAGGCGGGCGGTCCGGTAACCTCGCTCGCGTGACGGACGCGAAAATGCCCCTACGGGCCAAGGTGGCCAGCTCCGTGTCACGGACCGCCGCGGCGCTCTCCCGGGCGGCCGGCCGTGGCGACGGTTCGGTGATCGGCGGGTGGATCGGGCTGAAGATCGACCCGGACCTGCTGGCCCACCTGTCGGCCGGGCGCGCGATCGCGCTCGTCTCCGGCACCAACGGCAAGACCACCACCACGCGCCTGACCGCCGCCGCGGTCGGCGTGCTCGGCCGGGTCGCCACCAACTCGTTCGGCGCCAACATGCCCACCGGGCACACCTCGGCGCTGGCCAAGGCCGGCAGCACCCCGTACGCGGTGCTGGAGGTCGACGAGCACTACCTGGCCCAGGTGCTGGAGGCGACCGAACCGCACGTCGTCGCCCTGCTGAACCTGTCCCGCGACCAGCTGGACCGCGCCAAGGAGGTCGCCATGATGGCGCAGCTCTGGCGCGCGGCGTTGGTCCGGCACACCGACGTGCGGGTGGTGGCGAACGCCGACGACCCGATGGTCGTGTGGGCCGCCACCCCTCCGGCGGACCCGGCCCGGGGCATCAACCCACCCCACGTGACCTGGTTCAGCGCCGGCCAGCGCTGGCACGACGACTCCTGGGTCTGCCCCGAGTGCGGCTCGACCATCCAGCGCTCCGGCGGCCAGTGGTGGTGCACCGGCTGCCCGTTGCGCCGACCGGAGCCGCAGTGGGTCGTCGAGGACGAGGGCGTGCTCGACCCCACCGGCGCCTGGCACAAGGTCTCCCTGCAACTGCCCGGCAAGGTCAACCTCGGTAACGCGGCGACCGCGCTGGCCGTGGCCGCCGAGTTCGGCGTACGCCCGGTCGACGCGGTGTCCCGCCTCGGCATCGTCACCTCGGTGGCGGGCCGCTACGCGCAGGTGGACAAGGACGGGCGCAACATCCGGCTGCTGCTGGCCAAGAACCCGGCCAGTTGGCTGGAGGCGTTCGACATGGCCGACGAGGCGCCGACCCTGCTCTCCATCAACGCGCGCGACCCCGACGGACTGGACACCTCCTGGCTCTTCGACGTCGACTTCGCGCCGCTGCGCGGCCGGCAGGTGCTGATCACCGGCGACCGGGCGTACGACCTGGCGGTCCGACTGGACGTCAACGACGTACCGTTCCAGCACGTCCGCACCTTCGACGACGCGATCCGGTCGGTCCCGCCCGGGCGGCTGGAGGTCATCGCGAACTACACCGCGTTCCAGGACATCCGAGCGGAGTTGGACCGTGTCAACTGAGAGCCTGCGTATCGTCTGGATCTACCCCGACCTGCTGTCCACCTACGGCGACCGGGGCAACGCGCTGATCCTGGCCCGGCGGGCGCGCCAGCGTGGCATGCCGGTGGAGGTGCTGGAGGTCCGCTCCGACGAGCGGCTGCCCGCGACCGCCGACATCTACCTGGTCGGCGGCGGTGAGGACGGGCCGCAGGCGCTGGGCGCGCAGCGGTTGATCGCCGACGGCGGTCTGCACCGGGCGGTGGCCCAGGGTTCGGTGGTGTTCGGTGTCTGCGCCGGCTACCAGCTGCTCGGCATGTCCTTCTTCGCCAAGGGCGTGCAGTGTCGTGGCCTGGAGCTGCTCGACCTCCAGTCCGACCGGGGTCCGAGCCGGGCCGTCGGCGAGCTGGCCGGCGAGATCGACCCCCGGCTGGGTCTGCCCGCCCTGACCGGCTTCGAGAACCACGGCGGCCGTACCCACCTCGGCCCGGAGGTCTCTCCGCTGGCCCGGGTCACCGCCGGGGTGGGCAACGACGGCGCCACCGAGGGCGCCTGGCGCGGCAAGCTGCTCGGCACCTACTCGCACGGTCCCGCGCTGGCCCGCAACCCGGCCCTGGCCGACCTGCTGCTGCGCTGGGCCACCGGGGCGCACCAGCTTCCGCCGCTGGACGACACCTGGTCCGACCGGCTCCGCAACGAGCGTCGCGCCGCAGTGGCCGCCGCCCGGGCATGATCCGCGCCGTCCGGCGGCTGCTGCGGCAACCGTCGGCCGCCCGGTTCTCTCTGCTCGTCCTGCTGATCGGCTGCTGCGGGCTGCTGCTGCTCCTGGTGCCCCGACCGGATCCGGAGCAGCTCCCGGCGCTGGCCGACCGGTTGGGTGACCTCGCTCCGGTGGCCGCGATCCTCGGCGGCGCGCTGCTGCTGGTCGCGCTGGTCCCCCGGACGTTCATCACGCTCGCCGCCGGCGCGATCTTCGGCCCCCTGGAGGGTGCCGCGTACGCCCTGGGCGCCGCGCTGGTGGCGGCGGCGATCGGGTTCACTGTCGGCCGGCTGCTCGGCCGGGAGTTCGTCGCCGAACGGGTCCGTGGCCGGCTGGCCCGTCTCGACCGGTGGTTCGCGCGGCAGAGCGTGTTCGGCGTGGTCACCGTCCGGCTGCTGCCGATCGCCGGCTTCGGGCTGGTCAGCTACGGCTACGGCACGACCGGCGCGCGGATGCTGCCGTTCCTGGCCGGCAGCGTCATCGCCTCGGCGCCGACCGCCTTCGGGTACGCCGCCATCGGCGCGGCAGTCAGCTCCCCCGGTCACGTCAACTGGTACGCCGCCGCCCCCGCCAGCCTCGGCCTGATCGCCGGCCTGGTGCTGGCCCACCGGTGGTGGCGGGCCGAACGGCAGCGCCGCTCGATGCCGGTGTGAGCGGGTCGACCGGCTCGGCCGAGGAGCCGCTGACGGGCGGCTTCGTGGCTGACGTGGTCCGGGTCGGCGACACGGTGCGCCGTACCCCACCGGCCAACCCGGAGTTCGTCGCCGCGCTGCTGCGCCACCTGGCCGCAAGGGGCGCGGACCTCGCGCCCCTTGCGCTCGGTGTCGACGAGCGGGGCCGGCAGATGCTCAGCTACGTCGCGGGCCGGGTGCCGTGGCGGGACCGGGAGGATCCAGGTTTCTTCGCCGACCCGGCGTTGGTGCGGCTGGCCGAGCTGATCCGTCTGTTGCACGACGCGTGCGCGGGAACCGACCTGGCCGGCGACGCCGAGACGGTGTGCCACCGCGACCTCTCTCCGAAGAACACGGTGTACCGGGACTTCCCGGCCGGGCCGCTCCCGGTGGCCTTCGTCGACTGGGACCTGGCCGGGCCGGGTCGGCGGATCGAGGATGTGGCGTTCGCCGGTTGGCACTGGGCCCCGCTGGGCGAGGGCGCCGACCCCGCCGAGCTGGGCCGGCGGTGTCGCGTCCTCTGCGACGCCTACGAGTCGGGGTCGCCCGCGCTGGACCGGGGCGAGCTGGTGGACGTGATGCTCCACCAGCTGGAGGGCACCTGGCGGGGCATCGAGGCCGGCGCCGCCCGGGGTGAGCCGGCCCTTCGCCGGCTGCGCGACGCGGGCGTGCCCGGCGGGGTGCGCCGCTGGCAGGAGTGGTTGCGCAGCCGTCGTCCGGTCGTGGAGGCGGCGCTGACCGGCTGACCCGCGCGGCGGGCAGCCGAGGGCGGGGGCGGTGTGTTCGGTGAGCGGTATGACTCAGGGGCATGTTCATTCCACTGAGTCATACCGCTCGGCACGATGCACCGGTGCCGTTGCCGACCCGCCGGCTGTCCCCGGCCGCACCGGGGAGGCGACGGTGGGCGTCAGGCGACGACCGAGACCAGGCGGCCCGGGACCACGATGACCTTGCGGGGTTCCTTACCGGCCAGGGTGGCGGCGACCGCGTCCAGGGCCGCCGCGCGGACGGTCTCCTCGGACGCGTCGGCGGGCACCTCGACGCGGCCCCGGACCTTCCCGTTGACCTGCACCGGGTAGGTCACCGTGTCGGCCACCAGCAGCGCCGGGTCGGCGGTCGGGAAGTCCGCGTACGTCAGCGAGGTCTCGTGACCCATCCGACGCCACAGCTCCTCAGCGATGTGCGGGGCGAACGGCGCCACCATCAGCACCAGCGGCTCGGCCACCTCGCGGGGCGTCGCCGACAGCCCGGTCAGCCCGTTGGTCAGCTGGATCAACTTGGCGATCGCCGTGTTGAACCGGATGTTGTCCATGTCCCCACGGACCCCGTCGATGACCTTGTGCAGCAGCCGGCGGGTCGCCTCGTCGGCCGGGTCGTCGGTGACCCGCAGCGCACCTGTCTGCTCGTCGACCACGGCCCGCCAGACCCGCTGCAGGAACCGGTACGAGCCGACCACCGCCCGGGTCTCCCACGGACGGGACACCTCCAGCGGGCCCATCGACATCTCGTACACCCGGAAGGTGTCGGCACCGTACGCGGCGCACATGTCGTCGGGCGTCACCACGTTCTTCAGGGACTTGCCCATCTTGCCGTACTCGCGGTTGACCACCAGGTCGCCCAGGTAGTAGGCGCCGTCGCGCTCGACGACCTCCTCGGCCTGCACGTAGCTGCCCCGCGAGTCGGTGTACGCGTACGCCTGGATCATGCCCTGGTTGAACAGCTTGCGGAACGGCTCGAACGACGACACGTGCCCCAGGTCGTACAGCACCTTGTGCCAGAACCGCGCGTACAGCAGGTGCAGCACGGCGTGCTCGGCGCCACCGACGTACAGGTCGGTGCCCCCGCAGTCGCCCGCGCCGCGCGGACCCATCCAGTACCGCTCGTTCTCCTCGTCCACGAACCGGGAGCTGTTGGTCGGGTCCAGGTAGCGCAGCTCGTACCAGCAGGAGCCGGCCCACTGCGGCATCACGTTCGTCTCGCGGGTGTAGCGCTGCGGCCCGTCACCCAGGTCCAGTTCCACCTCGACCCAGTCGCGCCGCCGCGACAGCGGCGTCTCCGGGTTGGAGTCCGCGTCGTCCGGGTCGAAGGTCTTCGGCGAGAAGTCGTCCACCTCGGGCAGCTCGACCGGCAGCATCTCCTCCGGCAGGGCGATGGCCGCGCCGGTGGAGTCGTAGACGATCGGGAACGGCTCACCCCAGTAGCGCTGCCGGGAGAACAGCCAGTCGCGCAGCCGGTAGGTGACCGCGCCGGTGCCGTGCCCGTTCGCCTCCAGCCAGGCGATGATCGCCGCCTTGGCGTCGGCGACCCCCAGGCCGTTCAGGTCCAGGCCGCGCTCGGGCGCGGCGCTGTTGATGGCCGGGCCGTCACCTGTGTACGCCTTGCCGTCGAAGCCCTCCGCCGGCTGCACGGTCCGCACGATGGGCAGCTCGAAGACCTCGGCGAACGCCCAGTCCCGCTCGTCCTGCGCCGGCACCGCCATGATCGCGCCGGTGCCGTAGCCGGCCAGCACGTAGTCGGCGATGAAGATCGGGATCTGCGCGCCGGTGACCGGGTTGGTGGCGTACGCGCCAATGAAGACGCCGGTCTTCTCCTTGCTGTCGGACTGCCGCTCGACGTCGGTCTTGGCCGCCGCCGCCTTGCGGTACGCCTCGACGGCCACCCGGGGGCTGGCGTGCCCGCCGGTCCAGGCGTCCCTGGTCCCCTCCGGCCAGGCCGCCGGCGCCAGCGCGTCGACCAGCTCGTGCTCGGGCGCCAGCACCATGTAGGTGGCACCGAAGACGGTGTCCGGTCGGGTCGTGAACACCCGCACCGGATCCTGCGCGGTCGGGAAGTCGATGTGCGCGCCTGTCGAGCGACCGATCCAGTTGCGCTGCATGTGCTTGATCGCCTCGGGCCAGTCCAGGCTGTCCAGGTCGTCCAGCAGCCGGTCGCCGTACGCGGTGATCCGCATCATCCACTGCTTCAGGTTGCGCTTGAAGACCGGGAAGTTGCCCCGCTCGGAGCGGCCGTCGGCGGTGACCTCCTCGTTGGCCAGCACGGTGCCCAGCCCGGGGCACCAGTTGACCGGGGCGTGCGACACGTACGCCAGGCGGTGGTCGTCGACGACCTGCCGGCGCTCGGCGACGCTCAGCTCGGCCCAGGCCCGACCGTCGGGGGTGGACCGGTTGCCGCCCTCGAACTCGGCGATCAGTTCGGTGATCGGGCGGGCGCGCCGGGCGTCGCGGTCGTACCAGGAGTTGAAGATCTGCAGGAAGATCCACTGGGTCCAGCGGTAGAAGTCGGTGTCGATGGTCGCCACCGAACGACGCTCGTCGTGGGCCAGCCCCAGCCGGCGCAGCTGCGCCTTGTACCGCTCGATGTTCGCCACGGTGGTGGTCCGGGGGTGGGTGCCGGTCTGCACCGCGTACTGCTCGGCGGGCAGACCGAACGCGTCGAAGCCCATCGCGTGCAGCACGTTGCGCCCGGCCATCCGCTGGTAGCGGGCGTACGAGTCGGTGCCGATGTAGCCCAGCGGGTGACCCACGTGCAGGCCGGCGCCCGACGGGTAGGGGAACATGTCCAGCACGTACAGCTTCTCCGCGCCGGCGCGGGGGTGCGTCGGGTCGGCCAGCGGGCCGGTCGGGTTCGGTGCGTGGAAGGTGCCCTCGCGTGCCCAGGTGTCCTGCCAACGATTCTCGATCTCGTCGGCCAGGGCCGCGGTGTACCGGAACGGGGGAATGTCGCCCGCCGGTGCGGCTGCCTCACTCATCGTCTCTCCTCGCTTCGCTTCGCTTCGTCTCGGCGTCACCGGGCCGGACCGGCGACGGGCACAAAAAAGCCCCTCGCGCAGGAGGGGCCGCCGTGCTGTCACGCGTTCAGCGCATCAGCACGGCCCGGTAAGAAGCAGGAAGACTCCGGCCATGCCCGCAGTGTACCCCGCCGGCAGTTTTCCCGACCGACGCCGTACCCCGTCCCCCGACCTGGCGAATATCGGTGCGTAACCGACGGACTACCTGCGGGGGTCGGCGATAACGACAAACATGGTTAGCCTGAGAGGCCAGTGAGAATCCTGCGGCAGACGAGGCTCGACGTCGCGAACCCAACGGCGGGTCCAGGTGCTCTCTACAGAGCTGCCGTGACGGCGACGAGGAGGAGGCCCGTGACACAACAGACCTGGGACGAGGTGGGCGGCCTGTTGCCGCACGACGAGTTCCGCGCCGCCAGCGAGGCCATCGTGGCCAACATCGAGCAGGTCATCGAGGGCAAGACCGCCACCGTGCGGCTCGCCCTGGCCGTTCTGCTCGCCGAGGGCCACCTCCTGATCGAAGACGTCCCCGGTGTCGGAAAGACCAAGCTGGCCAAGGCCCTCGCGCGGTCCATCGACTGCACGGTGCGCCGGATCCAGTTCACCCCCGACCTGCTGCCCAGCGACGTCACCGGTGTCAGCGTCTACAACCAGGAGACGCACGACTTCGAGTTCCGCCCGGGCGCCGTCTTCGCCAACCTGGTCGTCGGCGACGAGATCAACCGGGCCTCGCCGAAGACCCAGTCGGCGTTGCTGGAGTGCATGGAGGAACGCCAGGTCACCGTCGACGGTGTGACCTACCAGCTGCAGACCCCGTTCATGGTCATCGCCACCCAGAACCCGATCGAGATGGAGGGGACCTACCCGCTGCCCGAGGCGCAGCGGGACCGGTTCACCGCCCGGATCGCCATGGGCTACCCCGACTCGGGCGCCGAGCTGGCCATGCTCGACGGGCACGGCGCCACCGACCCGCTGCACGAGCTGCGTCCGGTCTCCGACGCGGCCATCGTCCGGCAGCTCATCGCCACCGTCCGTCAGGTGCACGTCGCCGACGCCGTCAAGCAGTACGCCATCGACCTGGTCACCGCCACCCGCGAGGCCCCCGACCTGCGGCTCGGCGCGTCCCCCCGGGCGACCCTGCAACTGCTGCGCACCGCCCGGGCGGTCGCCGCCCTGGAGGGGCGCGACTACGTCCTCCCCGACGACCTGCAGGCCCTCGCGGTGCCCGTGCTCGCCCACCGGATCATCCCGACCGCCGACGCGCAGCTCGCCCGGCGCACCACCGACGCGATCGTCTCCGAGCTGGTGCACCGGCTGCCGCTGCCACACGACCGGCAGCGCAACCCGTACGACACCCGGCCCGCCACCGGCAACGGCCGCGCGCCCTACGAGCCGCGGAGGCCGTGACGTGCGTGCCGGGCTACGCGGGTTGACCACCCGCGGGCGCTCCTTCCTCGCCGCCGCCGTCGCGGCGGCGATCTCGGCCGGCATCCTCGGCGAGAAGGACCTGCTCCGGGTGGCCGTGCTGCTGGCCATCCTCCCGCTGCTGGCCGCCGCCTACGTCGGGCGCAGCCGCTACAAGCTGGCCTGCAACCGGTCACTGGACCCGCACCGGGTTCCGGTCGGGGCCAACTCCCGGGTGGTGCTGCGCCTGCAGAACCTGTCCCGCCTGCCCACCGGCACCCTGCTCCTGGAGGACCGGCTGCCCTACGCGCTGGGCAGCCGACCCCGGGTGGTGTTGGAGCGGCTCGGCGCACACCAGGCCAGCTCCGTGGCGTACACGGTGCGGGCCGACGTGCGGGGCCGCTACGACGTGGGCCCGCTGGTCGTCCGGATGACCGACCCGTTCGGCCTCTGCGAGCTCACCCGGTCCTTCCCCAGCACCGACCACCTGACGGTCATCCCGCAGGTCACCCCGCTGCCGTCGGTCCGGCTCCCCGGGGAGTACGCGGGCAGCGGCGACAGCCGGGCCCGGTCGGTGGCGGTGCACGGCGAGGACGACGCGGCGACCCGGGAGTACCGGCGCGGCGACGACCTGCGCCGGGTGCACTGGAAGTCCACGGCGCGCACCGGCGAGCTGATGGTGCGCCGCGAGGAGCAGCCGTGGGAGAGCCGTGCCACGGTCGTCCTGGACACCCGCGCGTACGGCCACCGGGGTGACGGGCCGACGGCGAGTTTCGAGTGGGCCGTGTCCGCCGCCGCCAGCATCGCGGTGCACCTGCGGCAGGCCGGCTACAAACTGCGCCTGGTCACCGGCTCCGGAGTGGACGTGGACGCCTCGGAGGCCGGCGGGGATGGGGCGCTGCTCGACCATCTGGCCGAGGTGCGACTGGACCAGCGCGCCGACGTGACCGAGCTGGTGCAGCGGGTCCGGCAGCGCGCCGACGGCGGTCTGATCATCGGGCTGTTCGGCGCGGTGAGCGTGGCCGAGGCCGAGTTGCTGGCCGGGTTGCGGGGCAACGGCGCCACCTGCGTCGGTTTCCTGTTGGACAGCTCCACCTGGCTCAGCCTGCCGGAGAAGGCGCGGGCCGAGGCGGAGCGCACGCACGGGGCCGCCGCGCTCGCCCTGTTGCAGAGCGGCTGGCGGGTGGTCGGCGTCGACCACGGCAGCCGTCTGCCGGCGTTGTGGCCGCAGGCGGGCCGGGGCTCCCAGGGCTTCGCCCTGCGCGCCGCGCTGGCCGAGACGGTCGCCGGCGGCGTGCGATGAACGGAAGGTTCCCCTCATGATCGCCAGTCGGAACATCGGCGCGGTGGCGGCCGCCGCCACGCTGCTCGCCGCCGCGCCGCTGTCGGCCATCTTCCAGAGCTGGACGTGGCTGATCCAGTCGGCGATCGCGGTGGCCGTGGTGGCCGGGGTGGCCGCGCTGACCCGGCTCGTCCGGGCACCGCTGTGGGGTCAGGTGCTGGGCATGCTCGCCGCCCTGCTGCTCGCCCTGACCTGGCTGTTCCCCAGCGGCTCGGAGCTGCTCGCGTTCCTGCCCTCGACGGGCACCGTCAGCCACTTCGCCGACCTGCTCAACGGCTCCATGCAGGACATGCGCTCGTACGGCGTCGAGGTCCCCGACACCGACCCGCTGCTGTTCATCACGGTGCTCGGCGTCGGCGGCGTGGCCGTGCTTGTCGACGTCCTGGCGGTGGGCCTGCGCCGGCCCGCGCTGGCCGGGCTGCCGATGCTCGCCATCTACTCGGTGCCGGTCGCCGTCTACGTGGACAGCGTCCCCGCGACGCCGTTCGTGGTGGGCGCCGCCGGTTACCTCTGGCTGCTGGTGACCGACAACGTCCAACGGGTACGCCGGTTCGGCCGCCGGTTCACCGGTGACGGCCGCGACGTCGACGTGTGGGAGGCGTCCCCGTTGGCGTCGGCCGGCCGCCGGCTCGCGGCGGTCGGTGTGGCGCTGGCTGTCGTGGTGCCGCTGGCCGTGCCGGGCATGACCGGCGGGCTGCTGGACACGCTCACCGAGGGGACGGGCAACGGCACCGGCAACGGCCGTTCGGGTTCCGGTGGCGCGTCGGGGCGGATCGACCTGTTCGCCGCGCTGGCCGGTCAGCTCAACCAGTCCGAAGTGGCCGACCTGGTCAAGGTGACCACCTCCGAGCCCAACCCGTTCTACCTGCGCTACGCCGTCGCCGACGAGCTGCGTCCGAACGGGTTCCAGGCGCGTACCCCCAGCGGACGGGCGGTCAACCGGGACCTGCCGGACCCGACCGAGCGGGCCGGTCGAGGGGTGCAGCAGAGCCCGTACCGGGCGACCGTCGAGGTGACCAAGAGCCTGAGCATGTCCCTGATGCCGGTGTACGCCGAGCCGACCCGCACCGACGACCTGAGCGGCAACTGGCTGTACGACCCCAACCAGCAGGTCATCTTCTCCAACCGGGAGAGCTCCCGGGGTCGCAAGTACACGTTCGACTACATCCGCTCGGCGTACTCCCCCGCCCTGCTGCGGACCGCGCGGCCGCTGCCGGCCGACCACCCGGTACGCCGGCAACTGACCGCCACCCCCGGCACGGTGCCCGAGGTGGAGGAACTGGTCAAGGGGCTGGTCCAGGGCAAGCGCACCGACTATGACCGGGTGTTGGCGATCTACCAGCACTTCTCCGCGGACAACGGGTTCAGCTACCGGCTCAGCACCCAGAGCGGCAGCAGCGGCCAGGACATCGTCAACTTCCTGACCAACAAGGTCGGCTACTGCCAGCAGTACGCGGCGGCGATGGCCTGGCTGGTCCGCACGGCCGGCATCCCGGCCCGGGTGGCGTTCGGCTTCACCAACGGCAGCAAGCGCGACGGCGACACGTACACGCTGACCAACCTCAACCTGCACGCCTGGACCGAGGTCTACTTCGACGGCATCGGCTGGGTGCCGTTCGACGCCACCCCGTCGTACGGGGTGGCGGGCTCCACCCGGTCCTCGTGGGCTCCGGACACGGACGCGCCGGAGCCGACCACGCCGGGTTCCGGTACGGCGGACACTCCGCAGGGTCCGGACGCGACGGCCGGCCCGGCCGGCCCGGACAACGCCGACCGGGACACCGACACGGGCCTGTCCCTGGGCGGGCAGACGCCGACCGAGGAACCTCCGGTGTGGCCCTGGTGGACGGCGGGTCTGCTGGCGCTGTTGGCGCTGCTCGCGGTGCCGGCGCTGCGCCGGCTGGCCCTGCGGCGTCGGCGTAGCGGCCGAGCGGTGGGCGCCATGGTGGCCTCCCCCGCCGCCGGGGACGGCGACGGCGACGGCGCGCCGCAGGCACGGGTGGTGGTCGTGGCGGACGCCAACCAGGCCCGTGCGGACGCGCACGCCGCCTGGGCGGAACTGCTCGACACGTTGGTGGACTTCCAGGTGCGGGTGGACCAGACCGAGACTCCCCGGGCCACCGCGGACCGGCTGGTCCGGGAAACCCTCGCCGACGACGTCGACGCGGTCGGCGCGGCGCGGTTGCTGGGCCGGGCCGAGGAGCGGGCCCGGTACGCCAGGGATCCGCTGACCGGCGAACGCCTGCCGCCGGCGCTGCGCGCGGTCCGGAGTGCGCTCGCCGCCCGGGCGGACCGCAGGACCAGGGTGCTCGCCGCTCTGCTGCCGCCGTCGGTGCTGCTGCGCTGGCGCACGGCCCTCGCGGACAACTCCAGCCGGATGGTGGCGTTGACCGGCCGCGCCCGGTACCGCCTGCTGCGCTGGAATCCGCGTCGCCTGCTGGCCGACCGAACGGCCCGCTGAGCACCAACTGTCCGGGGGCGGTGGCGACCTGCCACCGCTCCCGCACCGTCACCGCCCCGGATGGCCGTGCCGTGGCTCGGCCAGGGCACGGCGTGAGGTTGACGCGAGGTCGGGTGTGCGATGCCTGCGGCGGCGGACGAGGGCGCGCGGATACGGTAGGGGTCGCCGGGGCTGTCCGGCGACCCGCTCGTCGCGGTGTACGGCCCGCCTCAGCGGCGGGACGGGCTCAGCGGTGCCCCTCCGGGCGCTGCCGCCACCTGTCCTCCATGCGGTCCAGGAGTGACGGCCGGCGACCGGATCGGCCACCGCCGCGGGGACGACGACGACTCGTCGTGCCGCCCACCACGTGCAGGTCGGGTGACTGCGCCCGACGGTGCGACTGCACCGCGAACGCGGCCGAGGCCAGCATGACGACGAAGCCCGCCACCGCCAGCGGTGGAGTCTTGATCACCGCGCCATAGACCAGTAGAGCCAAACCAGCGATGATCACGCCGGCAGCGACGAGCAGGCGACGCCGCGCATGGAAGCGCGGATCGCTGGCGCGCACGGCCGAGGCGAATTTGGGGTCCTCGGCAAGCGACCGCTCGATCTGCTCGAACAGCCGCTGCTCGTGCTCCGAGAGCGGCACGGCACTCCTCCCCGGTCACGTTGGTCGGGCCCACTCGGGCCGACAGACCGTGGCAGCCAACCGGCTGCTTACCCGCAAGTCTACGAGGGGGGTCGCGCGTCGGAAAGCGGGACGACCTACGGGTGGGGTGGATTTTCGTTTCGACGGGGATCACGGTCGCGCATCAGACTGGCCGGACCTATGACGGACCGCCCGAATCGGGCAGCAGCGGCGTCGGCGGCAGCTTCCGCCTCGCGCCAACCGCGCTCGGGCGCGCCGAGGGTGAGCTGCCGGGGTGCGCCCTGGGCGGGAGCGAGGCCCTCCACCCGGACACCGACGAGGCGGATCCGCTCGCCCGGGTCCAGCGCGGTGTAGAGCGCCCACACCGTGTCGAACATCTCGCGGGCGGTGTCGGTGGCAACGCCGAGGGTGCGGGAGCGGTTGACGGTGCGGAAGTCGGCCAGCCGGACCTTGAGGGTGACCGTCCGCCCCACCTGCCCGGAGCCCCGCAGTCGTACCCCGACCTTCGCGCTGAGAGCGAGCAGGGCGCGACGGATCTCCAGCGGATCGGCCACGTCGGCGTCGAAGGTCACCTCGGCGCCGATGGACTTGTCGACGTGCTCGGGGCTGACCCGGCGCGGGTCCCGTCCCCAGGCCAGCTCGTGCAGGTGGGCCGACGCCGCCGCGCCGACCGCCCGGCGGAGCATCCCGGGCGGGGCCTCGGCCAGGTCGCCGACGGTGGCCAGGCCGAGCCGGCGCAGCGTCTCGGCGGCCCGCTCCCCCACCCCCCAGAGGGCGTCGACAGGCAGCGGGTGCAGGAATTCGAGGACCTGCCCCGGGGGCACGACAAGCAGGCCGTCCGGTTTGGCGCGGGTGGAGCCGAGCTTGGCCACGAACTTGCTCGGCGCCACCCCGACCGAGCAGGTCAGCCCCTGCTCGTCGGCGACCCGGCGGCGGATCAGCCGGGCGATGGTGGCCGGGGAACCGAACAGTCGGCGGGCGCCGGCCACGTCGAGGAACGCCTCGTCGAGGGAGAGCGGCTCGACCAGCGGGGTGACGTCCCGGAAGATCTGCATGACCGCCCGGGAGGCCTCCGTGTAGGCGGTGAAATCCGGCGCCAGGTAGACGGCGTGCGGGCAGCGCGCCCGGGCCTGGCTGGTCGGCATCGCGCTGCGTACGCCGTAGCGGCGGGCCTCGTAGCTGGCCGAGCTGACCACGCCCCGCGGCCCGATGCCGCCGACGATCACGGGTCGGCCGCGCAGCTCGGGTCGACGGCGCACCTCGACGGCGGCGAAGAAGGCGTCCATGTCGACGTGCAGGATCGGGCTCGCGGAGTCATCGGCATCCGGCCCGAAGCGTGGATCCCCGCCCCGGGGCAACGACTGACTGCGGCCCATCCCGGCAGGTTAACCCGGGGGTACGACAACACCAGCGGCCAACCTGCCGGGCCGTACGCCCCTCAGCCCCGTACGACCACCAGCGGCACGGTCAGCTCGGCCGCCGTGTCCGCCCCGTGGTAGGCCACCAGCTTCGACGCCATCGGCCGCTCGGTGCGGCTGGCCATCACCGCGTACGTGTCGTTGCAGATCACCACCACGTCGCCGATCCGCCCGAGATGCTCCTCGGGCACCGGCCCGAACCAGCCGGTGGCCACCATCTCGGCGCGGGTGCGTACCCGGGCGGCCTCGCCGAGCACGGCCGACCAGGCGGCCACCACGTCGTCCACCGCGCCCGGAGCGACGTGCAGGTAGCGGACCCGGGCCTCCCCGGCGACCACCCGGACCCCGTCGCGCAGCCGAGGATCGGTGTCCAGGTCGAAGCGGTGTCCGGCGGGAATGTCGAGCTGGCCGTGGTCGGCGGTCACCAGCAGCGCCGCGTCCGACGGCAGCCCGTCGACCAGCCGGGCGACCAGCGCGTCCACCTCGCTCGCGGCGATCCGCCAGGGCGCCGAGTCGACGCCGCTGAGGTGGCCGTGCCGGTCCAGGTCCGCGTGGTAGCCGGAGACCAGGGTCGGTCCGGCGCCGGCGGTCAGCGCCGCCAGCATGGTGGCGGCCACCTCGTCCCCGCCGGCGGCGCCCCGGAAGTCCCCGCCCCGGTTGGCGGCAAGCGTCAACCCGCTGCCGCCGAACTCGGGCCGGCTCACCACTGTCGTCGTCACACCGGCGGCGCGGGCGCGCTCCAGCTGGGTGGTCACCGGCTGCCAGCTCAGCGGCGACGGATCCCCCGCCCAGTCGGTGTGGGTGAGCACCCGGTCCGTGCCGGGCACCCGCACGGTGAAGCCGAGCACCCCGTGCGCGCCCGGCGCGACGCCGGTGCCCAGCGACACCAGGCTGGTCGGGGTGGTGGACGGAAACCCGGCGAGCAACGGGCGTCCCGCCGTCGCGGCGAGCCCGGCGAGCGTCGGCGCGTACGGGGTGGCGGTCGGCACCTGGTACCAGCCGAGCCCGTCGACCAGCAGCACGGCTATCCGGCGTACCCCGGCCAGCGCGGGGACGAGCCCGAGCGGGTCCGCCGACCCGGGCACGCCCAGCACGGCGAGCGCGCTGGGCAGCACGTCGGCGAGTCGGCCCGCGCCGTGGTCCGGCCCGAGGACCGTCAGCGGCGCGGGGGGACCACCCGGCGGCGTGGTCATGCCGGTCGGCGGGCGAACAGGTGCAGCTGGGCGGCCAGGTCCCGGTACGGGGGCTGGGCCGCGAGCGCACGTTCCAGCTCGACCAGGGCGGCGGACTGTCCGTCGGCGACCGCCGCCGGCAGCAGGTCGGCCAGCACGCGTACCCCGTGGATCTCCTCGACCACGAGCCCGGCGGCGGCGAGCAGCGCGGCGGCGCCGGGGGCGTCGTAGCGGCGGCGCAGCGTGTCGCGCGGCCCGGCGGTGCCGGACCGGTCGGCGGCCAGGGCGGTCGCGACGTCCAGGTGGCCGTTCATCGCCCGGCCCAGCACGGCGGCGGCCCGGCCGGCCACCAGCACACTTGCCGCGCCGCCGGGACGCAGCGCGGTGGCCAGCGCGGTCACCACAGGCGTCGGGTCGTCGACGACCTCCAGCACGGCGTGGCAGAGCACCAGGTCGACGCCGGCCGGCTCGACCAGGCCGGCGAGGGCGTCGCCGTCGCCCTGCACCGCCGCGATCCGGTCGGCCACCCCGGCCTCGGCGGCCCGACGGGTGAGCGCGGCCAGCGCGTCCGGGCTCGCGTCGACGACTGTGACGCGGTGCCCGGCGCGGGCCAGCGGGACGGCGAAACCACCCGTGCCGCCGCCCACGTCCAGCACGGTGAGCTCGGTGTCGCCACGCCGGTCCAGCTCGGCGCGGAGCACCGACCAGATCACGGCGGTACGGGCGGTCAGCGGCGGCCCGGCGAACCGGCCTCGGGTCTGCTCCACCCGGTCGAGCCTAGTGGTCAGGACTCAGCGCCCTCGACCGCGTCCTCGGCCCGGGACCGGCGCTCGTTGGCCACCGGACCGTTTGTCACCTCGTACTCACGGGGGTCGGTGAGGTGCGACGGCATCCAGCCGGAGCCCAGCCGGGTCCGTCGGGCGTTGGCGATTCCACCGCCGGTGTACGTGTGGTTCCCCATCACTTGTCATTCCCCCTCATGGATCACGGGCCGCTCTGCCCGTTCCGCACGAGTCTCCCGCTCGGGGGCGTCAGAAACCGTAATGTGGATCACTGTTCAGCGGAAGTCACGGGAGGCGGGACTGACCGGCGGCTCGATGGCGTCCAGCCGGTCGGCGACCAGGTTGGTCACCCCCTCGTGGCGCTGCAACCGCCCCCGCACCACAAGCGCGGCGCTGGTGCGGGCCACCCGCCGGTAGCGCTGCCACAGCCCCGGCGAACAGGTGACATTGAGCATCCCCGTCTCGTCCTCCAGGTTGAGGAAGGTCACCCCGCCCGCGGTCGCCGGGCGCTGCCGGTGGGTGACGATGCCGCCGACCCGGATCCGCTGCCCCGGCTCCACCCGGCCCAGCCGGGCGATCGGCACCGCGCCGAGCACGTCGAGCTGCCCCCGGATGAACCGGGCCGGATGGCTCTCCGGCGACAACCCGGTGGCCCACACGTCGGCGACCAGCCGGTCCACCGCCTCCATCCCGGGCAGCATCGGCGCCGCCGCGCCGCTCACCGTGCCGGGTAGTCGACCCGGCCGGTCCTGGGCCGCCGCACCGGCGGCCCACAGCGCCTCCCGCCGGGTCAGCCCGAAACAGGCGAAGGCGTCCGCGGTGGCCAGCGCCTCCAGCTGCGCGGCGGTGAGGCCGACCCGCCGGGCCAGATCCGGCATGTCCCGGTACGGCCCGCCCGCCGCCCGCTCGGCCTCGATCCGCTCGGCCACCTCGGATCCGAGGGTACGCACGCTGGACAGCCCCAGCCGGAC
>NZ_VDFY01000115.1 GCF_006228125.1 Micromonospora orduensis
GGGGGCGTTACGGTGGACCATGAGGACCTCCACGGGTCAGGTGCGGCTGTCTGGTAGCTCCACACCTACCCCGGAGGTCCTCACCCGTTCAAGATCCGACCCGTCACCAACGTCTATGCACAGAACACCTAGGGCGTGTCCTGTCGATCATGTAGTGGTTGATCGTTGACGATGTGTTGGTGGTGCGTCGTGGCGAGCTGATTAACGAGGCGTGGGCGGTGATCTTGCCGCTGCTACCAGAGCCTGGCGGTGCGCGGGGGCGGTGGCGGGATCATCGCCAGGTGATCAATGGGATCTTGTGGAAGCTGCGTACGGGTGCGCCGTGGCGTGACCTGCCGGAACGTTTCGGGCCGTGGAAGACCTGCCATGAGCGGCTGCGCCGGTGGACCGCGGATGGCACGTGGGATCGGATTCTCGCGGCGGCGCAGGTGCATGACGACGGCACACCGGTGCAGTGGACGATCAGCATCGAGTCGTCGATCGTGCGGGCGCATCAGCATTCCGCTGGCCCCCGCAAAGCGAGGGCTCCCCGACAAGTGCGGCGACGCCTGGTGCGCAGGATGGCGAGGCCATCGGACGATCCCGTGGTGGGCTGAGCACGAAGATCCACCTCGCCGTCGATGGTCGTGGCCGGCTGTTGTCGATCCTGCTCACCCCGGGTCAGGCCGGCGACAACCCCCAGCTCCTGGCGTTGCTCGACGCGATCTGGGTCAACGAGCCCGGGCCGGCCGGCCTCGCAAACGCCCCGATGTGCTGATCGCCGACAAGGGCTACGCGCATGACTCGACCCGCCGAGCCCTGCGACAGCGAGGCATCCGGCACGTCATCCCCGAACGCAGCGACCAGGTCGCCCGCCGTGCTGCCAAAGGCAGCGCCGGTGGGCGACCCCCGGCCTTCGACAAACAGGTCTACCGCAAACGCAACGTCGTGGAACGCTGCTTCAACAGGCTCAAGCAGTGGCGCGACCTGGCCACCCGCTACGCCAAACGGGCATCCCTCTACCAGGCCAGCCTCGTCCTCATTGCCGCCATCATCTGGCTTCCATGATCGACAGGACAGAACCTAGTCCTTCGAGGGCCGCAGAAGGCGTTCGGCGCTGCCGAACGGATAGCCCTTCGAGTGGGCGAGCTCCGAGTCGTCGTAGTCCCAACCCAGCTGGTCGACCACGTCGACGACGCCGGGGACGCTGGCGGTCAGCCGGACGACCAGGCCGGCGGTGCTTCTCCGCTCGACCCGTCCGGCGACGGTGACCACTCCGTTGGCGACGTCCACCTGCACGGCCACCGGATCGATCCAGAGCGCGCGCCGCAGCACGTTGTCGACGATGTCGTCGCGAATTTCGGAATCTGGACGCAGGTGCATGCGGAGCAGGTCACGCCGGGAAACCAGGCCCACCAGTCGGCCGTCGGCGTCGACAACCGGCAGCCGCTTGACCCGCTCGGCCTCCAGCCGCCGGGCCGCGGCCACCACGGACATCTCCGGGCGTACGGTGATCGCCGGGCTGGTCATCAGGTCCTCGGCCACGACGGCGTGCGCCTTGTCCCGCGCGAAGCGGCGCGAGGGTCGCTCGAAGATCCGCCGATGTTGCTCGTCGCCGACGAATTCGACCTTGTGCAGCAGATCCGCCTCGGAGACGACGCCGACTACGCGGCCATCATCGTCCACCACGGGCGCCGCGCTCACCTTGCGGTTTACGAGCGCATCCACGATCTCCCGATACGAGGTGCCGAGGGTTACCGACAGCACGTCCCGGGTCATGACATCCCGAACCAGCCATTGTGTCATCGCCGCCTCCTTGCCTCTCCTTCCCACGCTAAGTCCGCGGCCGTCCGTTGCCGAGGGGCATGCGGCAGGCCGCGGCGGGTCGTTCGGCCCGGCCGCCGAAGCCAAACGGCGCACACGTCAGTCACGGCGCGTCGGCGGCCGGGACTTCAGACCGCCCGCAACGGGTCTTGTCGCACTGTCGCCCGGACGCGCCAGGGGGCAGGGTGAAGCCATGCCTGCGGTCGTTGTCGAAGATCTGTCCAAAGAGTACGGGCGGCTACGCGCCGTCGAGGGATTGAGCTTCACCGTCGCCGAAGGCGAAGTCTTCGCCCTGCTCGGACCGAACGGGGCCGGCAAGACGACCACCATGGAGATCCTGGAGGGTTTCCGCGACCGCACCGCGGGCCGGGTCAGCGTCCTGGGTGTGGACCCGGCGACCGGCGGACGGGCCTATCGCGAACGGATCGGCATCGTCCTGCAGAGCGCCGGGTTCGAGGAGGAGTTCACGGTGCGCGAGCTGACCCGGCTGCACGCGTCCTTGTATCCCCGCAGATATCAGCCGGACGAGGTGATCGACCTGGTCGGGTTGTCCGCCAAGCGCGATGCCCGCGTCAAGACCCTCTCCGGCGGGCAACGCCGTCGGCTCGATCTCGCTCTGGGCCTGGTGGGGGCGCCCGAGCTGCTTTTCCTCGACGAGCCCACCACCGGCTTCGACCCGTCGGCCCGGCACCGCGCCTGGGACCTGATCCACCGATTGCGTGACTTGGGTACCACCATCCTGCTCACCACCCACTACATGGAGGAGGCGCAGCAGCTCGCCGACCGGGTTGCAGTGCTGCGCGCTGGCCGGCTCGTGGCGGTCGGCCGCCCGGATGAGCTGGGCGACGGCGGTCGACCGATGAGCACCTTGCGGTTCCGGCTGCCCGCCGGGATCTCCGCCGGCGACCTGCCCGCCCTCGCCGGAAAGGTCGCCACGACGGACGGTCTCGTCGAAGCCACCACAGCCTGGGCAACCAAGGACGTGCATACCTTGACGGGTTGGGCGTTGGAGCGTGACGTCGAGCTGGTGGGGCTCACCGTCGGCCACCCGACGCTTGAGGACGTGTACCTCCGGTTGATCGAGGAGGCCGGAGATGGCGACTGACACCATGCAACTGCCCGCGGCGCGCGCTGGCCAACGCCTGGGAGCACCGGGCCTGGTGGCCACGCTCACGGGCCAGGGCCTGCGATCCTTCTCGCGCAACCCGACCGCCGTGTTCTTCACGTTGGCCATGCCGCTGTTCTTCTTGGCGATCATCGGTGCGTTGTTCGGTGACGTGCGGGTCGGCCCGGGCGGCGACGTCCGGCTGGCACAGTTCTTCGCCCCGGCGATGGCGGTGTTCGGGGCGGTGGAGGCGGCGTTCTGCGTGCTGGCGGTGGACACCGCACTCCTGCGCGAGCGCGGGATTCTCCTCCGGATGCGCGGCACGCCCGCGCCGCCATGGGCAATCCTCGTCGGGCGGATCGGGGCGGCCGCTGTCGTTGCAATGGTCTCGGCCGCCGTCGTGGTCACCGCCGGGGTCGCCCTGTACGGCGTGCGGGTCAACTGGCGTTCGCTCCCCGCCGCGTTTGCGACCCTGCTGCTGGGCGTCGCCTGCTTCGCGGCGCTCGGGCTGGCCGTAGTGACGGTCGTGCGCACGTCGGTCGCGGCCCAGGCGTTCACCAATGGCGTCCTCATCCCGCTGGCATTCATCTCCGACATATTCGCGATGAGCACCTCCATGCCGGTCTGGCTGGAACGCCTCGGGTCGGCGCTGCCCCTGAAACACTTCGCCACCGCGTTCGCCCACTCGATAGACCCGTCCGCGTCCGGGGCCGGCCTCCCCGCGGACCACCTCGCCGTACTCGCGGGGTGGGGCATCGGTGCCACCCTGATCGCCTGGCGCTGGCTCGCCTGGGAACCGCGCGGCTCTGGCGGCGCGGTCGCCGGCGGGGTCGCTGCCCCCGAACGAGGCAGAGTCAAGCCGCTGCGTGCGGTGCGTGTTCGCCGCCCCTCACCATGGACGTCCGTGCGCATCCAAGCCGGCTACGCCCTGACCGGGCTGATCCGGGATGCGACTGCGGTTTTCTTCACCGTCATCTTCCCGATGCTGCTCGTCGCGCTCATGCCCGTGCTGACCGCCGGCGGCGCCGACCAGCGAACCGAGGTCGCGCGACTGATGCTGCCGGCGATGAGTGCTTACGGCATCGCCGTCGCCGCGTACGTCACCCTGCCGAGCGGCGTGGCAGAGGCTCGCGAGCGCGGTGCGTTGCGCCGCCTGCGAGGCACCCCGATGCCACCCTGGGCGTATCTCGCCGGGCGGGTAGCCGCGGCGCTGCTCGTCGCCGCCGCGACCGTCCTCGGCGCGGCCGCGGTGGCCGTGGTCGGCTACGGCGTGCGGATCGAGGCCGGCCGGCTGCCGGCGGCGCTCGTCGCGATCGCCGTGTCGGTCGGCTGCTTCGCCGCCTTGGGATTCGCCGTATTGGCGCTGGTCCGCCGGTCGCAGGCAATCACCGCCCTGACCCTCGGCACGCTCCTGCCGCTCAGCTTCTTCTCCGATGTCTTCGTGATCGGCGCCGATCTCCCGAAAGCCCTCGA
This sequence comes from Micromonospora orduensis, assembly GCF_006228125.1. GTDB lineage: Bacteria > Actinomycetota > Actinomycetes > Mycobacteriales > Micromonosporaceae > Micromonospora > Micromonospora orduensis. The sequence goes on from NZ_VDFY01000115.1 coordinate 4,382, forward strand.
CGTTCTCGGCGACATCTTCCCGCTCAAGCACGCCGTGCACGCACTGGCCGAATCGCTCTCGGCAGCATCGACCGGTGCCGGCTTCGCGTGGGGCGACTTGGCCGTCCTGGCTGCGTGGAGCGTGGCCGGGATGCTCGTCGCGCGCCGGATGAGCTGGCGGGCCGAGGCGAGCTGACGATCATGCAGTCCGAGGGAGCGATGTGTACCATGTCGACCGCACGCCCACCGTCGTCGATGCGGCGACCGGGCGAAGCCGGTGGCTCGGTATCGCGCTGACACCCTGACCGGGCACAGCCCCAGCCGGCCGGACCAGTGAGTCTCCCACCTGCCCAGGTCCGCAACCGACTCGTGCTGGCCACCAGGATCATCATCACCGACCACTGGGCTCGGGCCGGTCGATGCCCAATCTGCCGCATGCCGCTTTGCCAGGCCATCCTGACCGCGTACGAATACGTGGAGATGGTCAGCGAGCGGCCCTACGTGCCACACGACGCCGCCGCTGAAACGGCCCCCGAGACCGTCTCCGAGGTCCATCGCCAGTTCGGCTGCATCGTGACCGTCTCGCAGTTCTTTGACGGACGGGCTCGCCTGCGCCCCGGCCTCGATGGCCGCAGCACAGGGCTGCAAGATCACGTCCCCAGGGGCTATCACCGGCCGGCCCCGAACATCGCTCAACGGCGACGGCCCGGCCCCGTGCTCCCAAACTGCTCCCAAAATAAGGGGGCACAAGCGGAGAAGCCCGTTACCGGCAACTCCGGCGACAGGCTATTTAACTGCGAATATTTACGGTGGGCGATACTGGGATCGAACCAGTGACCTCTTCGGCGTGAAGCAGGACGCCGCACCGACTCTGACCTGCAGAAAGGAGAAGCCGCAGGTGGGGGCGGGTGCAGTTGAGCACCGTTACGTGCTGTTGGATGCAGTTCAACGCCGTTCACTGCACCCGACTGCTCCCCACGTGCTCCCCGAGCCCCGGCGGGCGACCGCGGTTCGCGCGGCGCCTTGAGGCTTCACTTCGGCCCGCCCAAGGAACAGCACCAAGCCGACACTTACTCAGCGTGACCGGTGCGCTGAGACACCGCGCGCCCGGTCCGCGGCAAATCAGGGCACGTGATCTTGGCTGAGGTAGGCGACAGATCCGGGTCACGACCGTGGTGGGCAGCAGATCGTCGAACGGGTGCCGGTCGCGTTGACAGCGCAGCGGGAGTCCGGCAGCCGCCGACGTCACTTTGCATCTATGCTCCCGCACGGTGTCAGGGTCATGCTTGTTTGCACCGCGAATCTCGGAGGTCGTGTTGACGCAGCGGGCCGCGCGACTGGGCGCGGCCCACCACGCCGTCACGCCGAGGCTTCCCAGGGCCGTGTCCCCAGGCAGGGACGGGACGACGGACGTTATCGACAGACGAGCACGTCTTATGTCGGCACCCATGGGCCGGCTCGGTGGTCAGGCATTCCGAGTTACGCCCCAGGGGGCTCAGCGGATGCCCACGAAGAACCGGGTCTGGTCACTGCGGTGCAACGCGTAGTAGGCCTCGAAACGGGTGCCGTCGGGCAACCAGGCTACGGATTCGATGCCGAGCAGGGGCGTTGAGGTGGTGACTTCGAGCAACGCGGCGTCCTCAGGCTCGGGGAAGACCGCTTCGATCCAACGGTCGGCCGCGGAAGCCTCCAGCCCGTATCGGCGGCGCAGGACGTCGTACAGGGACTGGTTCTCGAGCACGGCGCGCTCCAGGCCGGGCACCAGGCGGGCCGGTAGGGCGGTGTCGACGAGCAGCCACGGCTGTCCGTCGACCCGTCGGAGTCTGCGCATCCGTACGACCTGCTCGCCGTGCGGGATCTGCAGCAGCTCGGCTTCGCGCTTGTCCGCCTCGCCGAGGCTCTGACTGATCGTGTGGGTGGCCACCCTGCGGCCGGACTCTCGCAGATCGTGGGCTGATCCGGACACCGAGCCGACGAAGTGCAGCTCCGTCTTACGTGGAGCGACGAATGCACCCCGCCCTTTGACCTTGTAGATCATCCGCTGCTGGACGAGTTCACGCAGCGCTTCCCGCACCACGGTTCGCGAGACGCCGAAGATGTCGGTCAACTCCGCCTCGGACGGCAGCGGCTGGTCCGGGCCGATCTCACCTGTCTCGATCTGACTGCGCAGCGCTCGCATCAGCTGCATCCACAGCGGTTCGCCCCCGTCACGGGTCAACCGCCGGTAGGTCATCGTCATGGATCCCCTTCTCACCGATCGCGTACAGCATGCCATGCCGCCAGGGCTGTCACTACAGGATCCTTGGGTGTCCTGATACCGGATGTTGGCTGGTCAGTGTCCTGTCGGACAGTCCTCCTGGCCGTTATGCCTCTGTCACCAAAAACACTGTGACGTGCAACACGTTCTTGACGCAAGTCTGGCGTACCTGTCACTACAGGTCTGTAATAACTGCACCTCGCCCCACCCCCGTGGCGGCCAGGCAATCTGCGCACACCGCGTCCCGCTCCGGCGGGCCCGCTCTTCCTGGAGGCCCCCACCATGCGCATCCACCACACATCCCGGCGCTGGCGCGCCGCAGCCGCAGCCTCGCTCGTGGCCGCGATCGCGGTAGCGGGGTCCGGTTGCGGCTCCCGCTCGAACGACGGCGGCGGGAGCGGAAGCGGCGACAAGCCGTTCATCGCCCTCAGCAACGGCTTCATCGGCAACGGCTGGCGGCAGACGATGATCGCCAAGTTCGAGGCCGCCGCCACCCAGGCGCAGAGCGACGGGCTGCTCGGCAAGTTCAAGGTCGTCAACGCGCCCGGCGAGAACTCAGCCACCGAGCAGGTCGCCCAGATCAAGAGCCTGCTGCTGCAGAAGCCGGACGCGCTGCTCATCGACCCGGCCTCGCCGACCGCGCTCAAGCCGGTCATCCAGCAGGCCTGCGACGCCGGCATCAAGGTGGTCGTCTTCGACTCGGCGATCGACGCCCCCTGCGCCCACGTGCTGCTCAATAGCTTCAAGGACTGGGCGACGGCCGCGGCCGAGCCGCTGGTCAAGGGCATCGGCGGCAAGGGCACCGTCATCGTCAGCCGGGGCGTGGTCGGCTCCCAGCCCGAGGAGGAGATGTACAAGACCACGCAGGAGATCCTGGCCGCCAACCCGGAGGTCAAGGTCGCCGCGACTGTCAACGGGATGTGCGACGGCGCCAAGGCGCAGAAGGCCGTGCTTGGCGTGCTCTCCAGCGTGCCGAAGGTGGACGGCGTCATCGGCTGCGGCGACGGCTACGGCGTCGCCCAGGCCTTCTCCACGGCCGGCAAGCCGATCCCGGCGCTCACCTTCGAGACCAACGGCCGCGCGCTGAACTACTGGAACGACAGCAAGCTCGACAACGGCTCGGTCGCGGTCATGTCCGACCCGGGCCAGTCGGTTGCCGCCCTCTGGGAGGCGATCGACCTGCTCGACGGCAAGGACATCCCCAAGCAGCTGACCTTCCCGATCGTGCTGGTGGAGCAGAAGGACCTCGGCGCCTGGGCCAGCGCGCTCAAGCCCGACGAGTACGCCGCCTGGCCGTGGACCCAGGACCTCTTCCGCAAGCAGGTCGAGGCCGTGAAGACCGGCGGCGCGCCGGTCCAGCCGCCGATCCCGTCGGCCGCCAACTGACCGGGACATCCCGAAGGAGCGGATCATGCACGTCGACAACCTGCCGGTGGGGCCGCTCGCGGCCCCGCCGTCGGGCGACCGGGAGCCCACCGGGGCCCAGCCGGTCGTCACCGCACGGCAGGTGACCCGGACGTACGGACGTACCCGGGCCCTCACCGGCGTGGACCTTGAGGTCCGCGCCGGGGAGGTGCTCGGCCTGGTCGGTCACAACGGCGCCGGCAAGAGCACGCTGATGCGCGTCCTCGCCGGCCTCGAAGCGTGCGACGAGGGTGTGGTCACCGTGCGCGGGCAGGAGGTGCCGCGCGACGTCCGGCCGGGGGCTGCGGAGTTCCGCGCCGTACGGATGGCCTACCAGGAAACGTCGCTCTGCCCCGACCTCACCGTCGCGGAGAACATCTGGATCTCCTCGCGGCGCTGCCTGCCCCGGCTGCGGTGGCGGCGGGCGGCCAGCGCGGCGGTCCAACGCCGGCTGGACGAGATGTTCCCGGGTCACGGGGTGGTGCCCCGGGACCGCGTGGAGGCCCTCACCCTGGCCCGCCGGCAGATGGTGGAGATCGCCCGGGCGAGCCTGGTCGACCGCCTCGACCTGCTGATCCTGGACGAGCCGACCGAGTCCCTCGGCCCGGACGCCGCCCGCTCCCTGTACGACCACGTCCGCACCCTCACCGCGCGGGGCACGGCCGTGCTGCTCATCTCGCACCGCATCCGCGAGGTGCTGTCGGTGGCCGACCGGGTCGCCGTGATGCGCGACGGGGCGGTGGTGGCGGACAAGCCGGCGGCCGGCCTCAGCGAGGACGACGTCCTCGTGCTGATGGGGGCCGAGGTGGCCGCCCCGGCCGATCCCGGCCCGGCGCCGGCGGCCGTACCGGCCGGCGACCGGCCGGTCATCGCCGAACTGCGCGCCGCCAGCGGCCACGGCCTGCACGACGTGTCGGTCCGGGTCGGTGCCGGCGAGGTCGTGGGCCTGGCCGGACTCGCCGGACAGGGCCAGCAGGAGGTGCTCGAACGGCTGTGGCGCCCGGTCCGGAAGGACACCACGGTGCTCGGCAGCCGCGCGTACGTGCCGGGCGACCGGCAGCGCTCCGGCGTACTCCCGCTGTGGTCCGTCGCGGAGAACCTCATCGTCACCGCGATGCGCGGCCTGGCCCGGTACGGCGTCCGCCGCCGGGCCGAGGAAGCTGCGGCCGTGCGGAGTTGGGTCGACCGGCTGGCCATCCGCGGCGGCGCCGACGCGGGCATGACCGAGCTCAGCGGCGGCAACCAGCAGAAGGTCATCGTCGCCCGGGCGTTCGCCTCGACGGCCGACCTCGTCCTGCTCGACGACCCGTTCCGCGGGGTCGACGTGCACACCAAGACCGACCTCTACTCGCTCATCCGCGAGGAGGCGGCCAACGGCCGCAGCGTCGTCTGGCACTCGAGCGAGAACGCCGAGATGGCGCACTGCGACCGGGTCTACGTGCTGCGCGCCGGCCGGGTCGTCGCCGAACTGGCCGGCGAGGAGATCTCGGAGGAACGGATCATCGCCGTCTCCTTCGCCGAGTCCACGGAGGCACCGCAATGACCAACCTCGTCGTGGCGGCCGTGCCGCCACGGGCCCAACTGCGCCGCCTCGCGCCGGCCATGGTCAGCACCATCGCCATGTTCGCGATGGTCGCCGTCTGCGCGTCACTGCAGTCGGACGTGCTGACCGTCACCGGCCTCACCCTGATCCTCTCGGCGACCGTCCCGCTGGTCATCGCGGCCCAGGCCCAGATGATGCTGATGTCGGTCGGCGACATCGACCTCGGTATCGGCAACTTCGTCGGCCTGGTCACCGTCATCACCGCCACCAAGCTGGTGTCCTCCCCCGGCACCGGCATGCTGTTCCTGGTCGGCCTCGTCGCCGCGTACGCCCTGCTGGGCGCGCTGATCCACCTACGCCGGGTGCCCTCGCTGATCGCCACCCTCGGCGCCTCGTTCGTCTGGCTGGGGCTGGGCCTGTTCGTCCTGCCCACCCCCGGCGGCAGCACGCCGACATGGCTGGCCACCTTCGGGTCTTGGGCGCCGGCCGGGTTCCCGGCGCCGCTGCTGCCGATCCTGGTGGCGTCGGCGCTGGTCTGGCTGCTCGCCTCCCGCGGCTCCGTCGGGGTGCGGGTCCGCGCCTTCGGCAGCAACCCGGTCGCGCTGCAACGCGCCGGCTTGAGCCCGTTGGCCGCGCGGGTCGTCGCGTACGGCGTGGCCGGCGCGCTCGGCGTGCTCGCCGGTCTCCTGCTGGCCTCGCAGACCGGCGGTGGGGACGTCTCGTCCGCCTCCAGCTACACCCTGATCACGGTCGCCGCGGTGATCCTCGGCGGTGGCTCCTTCCGGGGCGGCAACGCCGTGCCGTGGGGCGTCGCCATCGGTGGCGTGACGCTCGGCCTGGTCAGCGTCGTCCTCAGCCTGCTCGACGTGCCGTCCAACATGCAGTCGGCCGTCCAGGGCGCGATCGTGCTGGCCGTGCTCGCCGGCCGCGTCGTGGTCGGAAAGGTGCTCCGATGACTCTCCGTACGCTCGCCCGCCCCTGGATCTGGGGCTTCGTCGCCTCCGCGCTCGTCTGGGCCACCATTCTGGCGCTGTCCAGCCAGGGTGGCGGGCAGACCGTCTCCCTGGCGCTGTCCCTGGCGCCGTACCTGGTCATCGTCGGCCTAGGCCAGATGCTCGTGATCACCGCCGGCCCGGGCAACATCGACGTTTCGGTGGCGCCGGTCATCTCGCTGGCCGGGTTCGTCGCGGTCGCGGCGACCGCGGCGACCGGCTCGGTGGCGGTCGGCGTCCTGGCGGGAATCGGGACCGGCCTGGCCGTCGCCGCGATCAGCGTGCTGGCCATCCTCGGCCTGTCCATCCCCCCGATCATCGCCACCCTGGCGGCCGGGCTAATCGCCTCGTCGCTGACCCTGTCGCTGGCCGACGGCTTCACCGCCGTGCCCGACGAGGGGCTGCGCCAGCTGCTCAACCTGCGCCCCGCGGGGGTGCCGGTGCTGGCGGTCGCCGTGGCCGTGCTCACCGCGCTGGTCGTCGCCCTGCTCAGCCGTACGACGTACGGGCGGTCGCTGCTCGCCGTCGGCCAGAGCCGGCCGGCCGCAGAACGGGCCGGCATCCCGGTGGCCCGGGTCCTCGCCGCCACGTACTTGGCCAGCGGCGCCCTCGCCGGACTGGCCGGCGCCCTGCTGGCGGCGTACATCGCGCCCTCGCCCGACCTGGGCACCCGGTACCTGCTCGACTCGGTCGCCGTCGTCGTCATCGGCGGGACGCTCATCTCGGGCGGTCGCGCCGTGCCGGTGGGCATCTGGGGCAGCGCTCTCTTCTTCATCCTGCTCGACGGCCTGGTGAACCTGGTCGGCTGGAGCACCGCAGCGCAGAACCTGCTCAAGGGTGGTCTGGTGCTCTTCGTCCTTTTCCTTGCCGGTGGCGGAACGCGCCGCGACGCCACCACCTCCCGACCCCGGCGACGGCCGCGCCCCGCGACCGCCGCCACCGCCGCAACAACCACAGGAGACAACACCCATGGCTGACACCGACGGTCTGCTCGACGCCCGCACCTTCACCGGCGGCGAACGGCCGGCCACCGGCTTCCACGTCAAGGGCGCCCACGCGCAGGACTGGGGGCTACAGAACCGGCTCGCCCGGATCTTCCGGCCCGACAACGGCCGTACCGTGATGCTGGCCTTCGATCACGGCTACTTCCTCGGCCCGATGGCCGGCCTGGAGCGGATCGACACCAACATCGCCCCGCTCGTACCGCAGGCCGACGCGATCATGATGACCCGGGGCGCGCTACGCACCAGCATCCCGTCGCATAGCACGGCGGGCGTGGTGCTGCGCGCCAGCGGCGGCCCGAGCGTGCTGCGGGACCTCTCCGACGAGCACATCGCGATCGACATCGAGGACGCGGTACGGCTCAACGCGGCGGCCCTGGCGATCCAGGTGTTCATCGGCGGCGAGCACGAGTCGCGCTCCGTGGCCAACCTGGCCAAGCTGGTCGACGCCGGGCAGCGGCACGGCGTCGCCGTCCTCGGCGTGACCGCGGTCGGCAAGGACATGGTCCGCGACGCCCGCTACTTCCGACTCGCCACCCGGATCAGCGCCGAGATGGGCGCGCACATCGTCAAGACGTACTACGTCAACGAGGGCTTCGAGACCGTGACCGCCAGCTGCCCGGTGCCGATCATCGTCGCCGGCGGCAAGAAGCTCCCCGAGATCGACGCGCTGACGATGGCGTACCGGTCGATGCAGGAAGGTGCCGCGGGCGTCGACATGGGCCGCAACATCTTCCAGAGCGATCACCCGGCGGCGATGCTCGCCGCGGTCCGTGCCGTGGTGCACGACGACGCCAAGCCGGAGGAAGCCCACGAGCTCTTCCGCGAGCGGTCGGCCGGTTCCGCCGCATCCTGACCACCCCCAGGGGCGCGGGTTCCCAGCACGCAACTACGGACCCGCGCCCCCACACCTCCGGGAGCCCTCATGTCGTATCCGCAGACCGGACCCGATGACGTCGTCGACCTCGTCATCGTCGGCGCCGGCATCAACGGCCTTGCCATCGCCAGAGACGCCGCCGACCGCGGCCTGAGTGTCGTCGTCGTGGACCGGGGCGACATCGGCGCCGGTACGACGAGCACATCGAGCCGGCTCATCCACGGTGGCCTGAAGTACCTCGAACGCTACGACTTCACCCTGGTCAACGAGTCCATCCGCGAACGCCACCTGCTGTTTCGCACCGCACCGCACCTGGTGCACGACTACCCGATGCTCATCCCGTCCTACGCTGGCGACAGCCGGCCGGGACCGCTGGTCCGGCTCGGCCTGGCGGCCTTCGACGTGCTGGCCGCCCGCCGCGGACGCGGGATCAGCCGGGGCCTGTCCGCCCGGAGGATCGGGCAGCGCTGGCCGCAGCTGTCGCGCGACGGGCTGCGCGGTGGGGTGCTCTTCCGCGACGCGCAGGTGCCCTGGGCCGAGCGGCTCTGCGTCGAGCTGCTGCTCGACGCAGAACGGCTGGGCGCGCGGGTACTGACGTACACCACGGTGACCGGGCTCATCGTCTCCGACGGCAGCGTGCTCGGGGTCCGGACCAGGGACAATCGGTCCGGGCACGAGGGGCGGATCCGGGCCCGGCTCACCGTGAACGCCGCCGGGCCGTGGATCGATGACATCCTGCGCGGGCAGGTCGAGAGCCGGCGGCTGAACGGCGGCACCAAGGGCAGCCACATCATCCTCGATCCGTTCCCCGGCGCCCCGGACACCTGCATCTTCTTCGAGGCCGCCGCCGACCAGCGGCCGATCTTCATCTTCCCGTGGGAGGGTCGGTACATCCTGGGCAGCACCGACCTCACGTACGACGGGGACCTCGACGAGGTCGTCGCCAGCGACGCCGAGATCGAGTACCTGCTCAACGAGACCAACCGGATCATTCCGCAGGCCAGGCTCACCCCGGCCGACGTGCTCTACAGCGTCGCCGGGATCCGCCCGCTGCCGCACACGGCCGGCGTCTCGGACAACGCCAAGATCAGCCGTGGGCACACCGTGCTCGACCACGCGCCGGCGTACGCCGGACTGCTGTCGATCATCGGCGGTAAGCTGACCACCCACCGGGCGCTCGGTGAGGACGCCACCGACGCGGCGCTGAAGGTGCTCGGCCGGCCCCGTGGACGGTGCACCACCCGTACGCGGCCGCTGCCCGGCGCCGATACCGCCGACTGGCGTACCTTCCGCGCGGAGTTCCAGCGCTCGGCGACCCCGTTCACCGCCGAACAGCGGGCCCGACTGCTCGACCTGTACGGAGTGCGGGCGCGCCGCGTGCGCGAACTCGTCGTCGCCGATCCGTCACTCGCCGAGGTCGTCGACGAGCAGACCGGCGCGGTAGCCGCCGAGATCGTCATAGCGTTCCGCGAGGAGAGGGCCGTGACGTTGGCAGACGTCCTGCTGCGTCGTACCCTAATCGGCCTCGGCCCGGACATGGCGGTGTCGACGGCCGTGAACTGCGCGGACGTCGCTGTACGGCATCTCGGCTGGGACGACGAACGGGCCCGCGCCGAGGTGGCCGCCTACCACGCCGAGCTGCGACGCTTCCGCCCGCGCACGCTGAACCTCTCGGCGGCAACCCCGAACAGCGAGAGGAGGACGTCGTGACGACACCGCACACCTGCTACCTCGGGGTCGACGTCGGGCTCACCGCCACCAAGGCGGCCGCCTTCGACGTCGAGGGCCGCGAGCTGGCCGTCGTGCACGCCCGCACGCCGCGCACCAGCGTGACCGCCCACCGCCACGACGTGGACATGCTCGCGCTGGCCGACACGGTGATGTCACTGCTCGGCGAGGTCACCGGCAAGCTGGCCGCCGAGGGGTACGCCCCGGCCGGCATCGGGGTGGCCGCCCACGGCAACGGCCTCTACCCGGTCGACGAGGCGCTGCGTCCGGTGGGGCCGGCCATCGCCTCGTCGGACAGCCGCGCCCAGCGGATCGTCCAGGCACTCCCGCCGGAGGGGGCACGCCGGCTGGCCGAGGAGACCGGATCGATTCCCTGGGCCGCCCAGCCGAGCGTCCTGCTGCGCTGGCTCCGGGACAACGAACCGGACGCCTACGCGGCCACCCGGTGGGCCCTCTCCTGCAAGGACTGGGTCACCTCGCAGCTCACCGGCGTGGCCAGCGCCGACTACAGCGACGCCAGCGCCTTCGGAATGGTCGCCCTCGGCACCCGCGCCTACACCGCCACCGCGCTCGAACTGGTCGGGCTGCCGGCCACCGACCTCGACCGGTTTCCGCCGCTGCGGCGCTCCGACGAGGTGGTCGCCGGGCTGAGCGCCGTGGCCGCGGCCCGCACCGGACTCCCCGAGGGTCTGCCGGTCATCGCAGGCTGCATGGACTGCGTGGCGGCGACCCTCGGCGCCGGGGGTCGGGAGGTCGGGGATGGGACGATCATCGTCGGCACCTGGGCAATCAACGGTGTCGTCGTCCCCGCGCGCGCTCCCGCCCCCGAGGTCACCCTCAGCGCGTTTATGCCCGACCCTGCCACGATGCTGGCAATGGAGGTAGCGCCGACCTCGGCGGCGAACCTGGAATGGCTCGCCTGCGCCGGGGTCGCGCACGACCAGGTCGGCGGCGTCGCCGCAGCGGAGCTCCTGCAGGAAGCGGCCACCGTGCCACCCGGCGCCGACGGCCTGCTGTTCCTGCCGTTCGTCAACGGGTCGCCCGAGCACCCGTCGGCGTCCGGCACCTTCCTCGGCATCTCCAGCAATCACCGCCGCGGGCACCTCACCCGAGCCGTCATCGAGGGGGTCGCCCAGTACCACCGGGTGCAGCTCGACCGGGTGCTGGCCAGCGGCGCGGATGTCGGGGACCACCCCTGGCGGCTGGCCGGCGGAGGCGCCCGATCAACCGTCTGGGCGCAGATCTTCGCCGATGTACTGGGACGACCCGTCCGGCGCCAGCTCACCAGCGAGCTGGGAGCCCGCGGAGTCGCCTCCCTGCTGCCCGGCGCCCTCGCCCACGACGTGCCGCCGTGGACCGTCAACGATGAGGACGACCTGTGCGTGCACCCGGGGCCCGACCGGGCCGCGTACCTTGAGCACTCCCAGGTGTTCGACCGCTGTCTCGCCCGCATGTCCTCCGTATGGTCGGAGGTCGAGCGCTACCGCACCGCCGATAGGAACTCCTGAGATAATGATGTTGGGCGGATCCGGTGGGCTTGAGGATCGTTCTGCCTGAATGTAAGGGGGGCGAGCAGCCGCGGTGGACCTCTCGGACGATCCTGGACCGAGACCACACCGCTGCTGCCCCTACCACCTCACCTAATCGGTTGCCCCGTTCGGAAGCCACCGGATGCCCACGGTGCGCGGCTCGCGTATCCGAGTTGGAGCACTAGCAGCTACGTTCGACCTCTTCGGTGTGAATGAATGCCGGCCGATGGCCCTGACCTGCGGTAACAGGGCGTGACCTGAGGTGGTAGGCCCGAAAGTTGTAGGCGCGTATAGGCGCTTTCAACATGCCATATCAAGATCGTGACTCACCAGCGACTCACGAGCCGGACGCCCGGGCTCGCTTGAGCGCCGCCCGCGCCAGCTCTGACCGCTCTTCTCGCGAGTGCAGATACCGCTGCGCCGACCGCAGATCCTCGTGGCCCATCAGCGCCATCACGTCGTGCACCCGTGGCGACCTCGTCGGTCGCACCGCCGTGTCCACCCTCGAACCCAAATACCGCGACGGCCACCTCACCCGCCTCGCCACGTCGACCACGGCCACCCTCGCCTGGCTCGTCGACGCTCTGCGGCTCCCCGCCGGCGACCCAGGCCAGCAACTCGCCCACGCGCGGCACCCACCCTCCGGCCGTCGACCGCACGGGAGCTGACGCTGTGGCTCGACGAAGCCGACCAGCGGATCCGCGACACCCTCCGCCTCGACCCCGACGGCACACCGCTGCCCCCGCTGCGCCTGCCGCCAGCTGGTCGCCCCCACCACCGGACCCCGGGCCGCGTGGACCGTCACCTGCACCTCGACCTGCCGGTGCGTTGGGCGATGCCTGCCCGTGCACAATACCCGTCCGGCCCGCCGGCATCCCGCACTCTGGGGCCCCAGATCACCCGCTCACCACGTGTACAAGGTCGAATCCGGACGCGACGCACGAGCCGAACGCGAGCGGCGCGAGCGGGCGGCCGAGGATCGGCGCTGCCAAGCGTCCCTGGTTTCCTACTGGTATGGACCGAGCGCCGAACCGGACCCCACCACCCCCGAAAGGCTTCATCTGTGGGGCACATGGGTGCTCAACGCATCCCGGCTCACCCATCTACGACGTATCCGCGGAGCTCCACGCACCGGTGATCGAGTTCGGCGGCGGGTTCAAGATTCCCATCCATCAGGTTGTTCCCCCGGGACGCGGCGAGCAGATGTTGGGGCAACTCTACGGCGTGGGCGCCCATGAGGGACCGGGCAAGATCAAGGTCGCCGCGAGGCTGACCTTTCGCGACGCGGCAGGGCGGCACTGGCTGCGCGACAAGCACGGATACCTGTACGAGGTGAAGGCGCCGCCACGCTGAACCACGAATTGGCCCAGCAGCAGCCGAACGACCGGAGCGGCCGCTGACTACGTCGACCGACCGGGAGGTGACCATGCCCAGACCCGGCAGCATCACCACTGTCGCTGGCGGCGCAATGTTGCTCCAACGGGCAGGCCTTCTCCATCGCGTCAACGCATCTTGGCGGCATCTGATCGGGGACCTCGGTGGGAGGTGATGGCTACGGCTGTCGCGACGGTCATTCATATGTCGCTGCCGGTGTTGCGCGGGAAACGACCTACGCACTTGCTCCGTTCGGACGCGATCACGAGCCCCGAGCTCGAAACTCCGTGGCCTGCTTGCACCTCCGCCTACATCCGGATCTGCCGCGTCCGGGCCTACGGACCGTGACCGGATACCCGGTGCCGCAACGTCCGGTCATGCCGAGATGAGTGCGCCCAGTGGGAGCGGGCTGCACATCGTCGCTATGGTCGGTGTCGTGGAGACACTGGGCCGACTTGCCGGAGTCACGGTCGACTGCCGGGATCCGCAGCGACTGGCTGACTTCTGGTCCGTGGTGCTTGGAGGACGCGTGACGGAGTCTCTTCCCGGCTGGCGGCGCGTCACTGTCGCCGGCGGCGGCCCGGTGCTGACATTCCAGCCGGTCCCGGAGCCCAAGGCCGGCAAGACGCGCCTACACCTCGACATCGCCGTTACCGACGTTGACGAAGCGGTCGATCGGATCGGGATGTTGGGCGGGCGGTGGACAGGTGAACGGCATGACTACCAAGAGGGCGCAGTCCTCGTCATGACCGACCCGGAGGACAACGAGTTCTGCGTCGTGCAGTACTACCGGGTGTGATCTGGTTAGGCTTTCGACCGAGCATCCGAGACCTGCTGATGGCGTCGTACGCACCGTCGTCGTTGCACACTGATCACAAGCGGCCGCGAGAGTGTGGAGCCGTCGACAGACTCTTCTGCCGCTGTCGGCGCGCGGGCGGCGAGCACGACGGACCCTGCGTACGCTGCCGTGGTGCAGATCGACTTGGTTGCCCTGATCGTTGACGAGTACGACCCCGCGATCGCGTTCTTCACCGACGTACTCGGCTTCGATCTCGTCGAGGATTCCCCCTCGCTGACCACTGACGGGCGGCCCAAGCGGTGGGTCGTCGTCCGGCCGCCGGGTGCCCAGACCGGGATTCTCCTCGCTCGCGCCGACGGAGAACACCAACGTGCCGCAACCGGTAACCAGGTAGCCGGCCGGGTCGGGTTCTTCCTCCGAGTCGACGACTTCGACGCCGCTTACCGACGGATGGCCGAGGCCGGTGTCACCTTCGTCCGGGAGCCACGGGCAGAGCCCTATGGCCGGGTCGCGGTCTTCCTCGACATCGCCGGCAACCGGTGGGACCTCCTCGGATCCGCATGACGTCGCCGCAGTTGCCAGTCGAGGCGCCCAGGTCAGACGTCCTAATTTGCCGCCGACCGTGCACGCTGGTGGCGTCATCGTAACTGGGTGTACGCGATCGAGAGCGGCCGCCGTTCTCGTCAGAGAAGTAGCTCGTAGCGGCTGACCAGCGTTCGGGTGCCGCCGCCGGAGCGCTGACCGGGAGCGCCGCCGACTTCGACGTCACCGCGGTGGTGAAAGCCGGCGGCGTCGTGGGCGCGTGCCCGATCCGCGGCCCAGGTCAGGATGGCGCTGCCGGTACCGACAGCCCACCTTTCCACCGCCATCCGGTGCAGGTAGCCGGCTCGACCCAAGCAGTCGCTCCATACGGGATCGGACCAGTCGAGCGTCACCGTGCCCGCGGTGCGACCGTTGGCACGTACCAGCCAGGTTTCCCCGCGCTCAACGGCCGGTGTTATCCATTCGGTGACAAACCGGTCCGGCCATTGCTGGATGCCGGCGGCGGTGAGCCAGGCCGCGGCGTGGTCGAGCACCGCTAGGACGTCCGCCACGTCCGCGGCCGTCGCACGAACGAACTGCAGATCCCCGTGGATTCGGCTCGTCATGCCACCAGTTTCTCAGCGCCATTCCGGTTCGCTTGTCCCGACGCCGGGCCACGCCAACCGGAGGGCCGCTGCGGCATCCGCTTCTGCCGCAGACAACGCGCGGTTAACCGCCAATCTCCGCGTGACAGGCGTGGGTTGCGGCTACGTTCGGTGACCGGCGGGTAGTAGTGACCAGCCTGTGGTGGGGCCGGTTATGACCGTCTTGGTGGAGCCGACGAACGCCGCCACAACCAGGCGGGCATGATGCCAGGAGTGATGAGGTAGATCGCGAGACTGATGGTGGTCAGCGCGGCCACGCCTCACCATCGTCGTGTCACCACGCCTCCTATCAGCAGCACCATGTCGCCGTCCGGGCAAAGCAACAGCAACTCATCACCTTGTGGCCTGGCCGGAGGCGATCAAACCTCCGGCCAGTTCGTCGGTGATTTCGGCTATCGCTTGGGCGGCCGGATGCCGGGCATGCCAAGTCCGACGACGCCGGTGGGGTCTGCTGCACCGATAGGTGACAGTTTCAGTCACGCGGCCTGACTGGCCGGTGGGGTCATGATGGTCTCGTACTCGATAGGGGTCAACCGGGACAGGGATCGTTGGCGTCGACGGCGGTGGTAGG
>NZ_VDFY01000236.1 GCF_006228125.1 Micromonospora orduensis
GAGTAGTTGCCTCCGGCGTCGTGGGATGCCACTACATCCAGGATCAAGCGCGATCTTGCGGCGCGCCCGCCGGCGGCGACGAGCGGGGCGGCACGCGCGGGGCGGGCACGCGCGGGGGCGCGGCGGTTAGCGGAGGACGCGGCCGCGCAGGATCGTGCGGGACGGGGCACGGACGACGCGCAGGTCGCGGCGGGGGTCCTCGGGGTAGACGGTCAGGTCGGCGAGGCCGCCTTCAACCAGGCCGGGGAAGCCGAGCCACTGCCGGGCGCCCCAGGAGGCGGCGGCGAGTACGTCGGTCGCGGGCATGCCGGCCCGTTCGTGCAGCAGCATCATCTCCTCGGCGGCGAGCCCGTGGTCGATGCCGCCGCCGGCGTCGGTGCCGACGTAGATGGGTACGCCCGCCTCGTGGGCGGCGCGCACGACCTCGGGGAAGCCGTCGCGCAGCGCGAGCATGTGGTCGGCGTACCCGGGGAACTTGGCCCGCGCCTGTTCCGCGATCCCCCCGAACGTGGCGATGTTGATCATTGTGGGGATCAGCGCGGTGCCCCGCCGAGCCATCTCGTCGATCAGGTCGAGGCTGAGCCCGGTGCCGTGTTCCACCGAGTCCACGCCGGCCCGCACCATGATCTCGACAGCCGATTCGGAGAAGGTGTGCACCGCGGCGCGTACCCCGGCGTCGTGCGCCGCCCGCACGGCGGCGGTGAGGGTGTCGGCGTCCCAGGCGGGCGCGAGGTCGCCCACGCCCCGGTCGATCCAGTCACCGACCAGCTTCACCCAGCCGTTGCCGGCCCGCGCCTGCGCGGCCACCGTGGCGACCACCTCGGTCGCGTCGACCTCCACGCCGATGTCGCGCAGGTAGCGCTTCGGCGGGGCGACATGCTGGCCCGCGCGGGCCAGTCGCGGGAGGTCCGGTTCGTCGTCGAGTTCGGGGTACGGGTACGGCGAACCCGCGTCGCGGATCGTCAGCACACCGGCGTCCCGGTCCACGCGGGCCAGTTCGCGGGCCTGGTCGAGGGAGGTGATCGGGGCACCACCGCGGGCGATGCCGATGTGGCAGTGCGCGTCGACCAGCCCCGGGAGGACGAACCCGCCGTCGACGACCGTCTCCGCCCCGGGCACCGGGGTGAAGGTCACCCGGTCGCCGACCAGCCAGAGATCCCGGACCTCGTCGTCCGGCAGGAGCACACCGCGCACATGCAGAGCCATGTGCACAGTCCTACCGGATCACCCGCCGCCGGGCCGCGCCGGGCCGGACCCGCCCCGGCGGTCACCCCGGCAGGCTCACCCGGATGGGGTGGGGCGGCCTCACCCGGTCCCGGTGGACGGTGGTCGGACCCCGAGAGGTCAGGGAGGAAAGATGGCTGTCCGGACGAAGGTACGTCCCTCGCCCACGGACGAGTTCCCGCTGCACCCGGCGTACGGCACCCTGATGCGTCGCCAGCGGCACCCGATCGGCGTCCGCGGCGGGCCGCGGCGCGCCCCGCGCGGGTTCGCGCTGAGCGACACCGACCAGCGGCAGGTCCGGGCGACGTACGAGCTGCGCATGCGGCAGTTGGCCCGTGCCGTGGTGACGGCCGGCCGGCAGCCGGGCGACGCGACGGAGAACCTAGTCGGTCAGTTGGAACAGCGGATCGACGCGCTGGTGCACCGGGCCGGCTTCGCGCCCTCGGTCGACGCGGCGCGGGATCTCGTCGCCCACAACACCTTCACCGTCGACGGTGGCAAGGTCAACCGGCCGTCGTACCTGGTCCAGCCGGGGCAGACCATCGAGGTGCGCCCGGACCGACAGTGCCGCCGGCCGGTCGCGATCGCCGTGGCCGAGCGCGCCGGGGGCGACGCGCCGCCGTACCTGGAAATCAGTTCGGAGCGGCTCACCGCGACCCTGACCCGGGAGCCGCAACGGCAGGAGGTGCCCGCGCTACGGGACATCCCCCTCGCCGTCCACCCCGACGAGGAGGTCGCGCGATGAGCATGCCGATTCCGAACGACCGACGGGTGCCCAACTACCTGCGACAGACTGGCCGGCCTGAGCTGACGCCGCGGCAGCGGCGCCGCGCCGAGCACAAGGAGACACGGCGGGAGAGCCTCCTTGGTCAGCGTCCACCGAAGCGGTCGCGGAGCCGGTGACCGGTGCCGGGTGGCGGCACCCACCGCCACCCGGCGGAGGTGGGGCCAGGAGCTACTCCCCCTGGCCCGCCAGGAGCGCCGCGCGCCGCGCGGTCAGCGCCGGGAGGTCCACCGCAACCTTCCACGGTCGCTCCGTGACGAAGACGTCGTCGGTGTGCGCGGCCGCCTCGTACTCGCCCTTGGGGCCGAGGACGAACTCGGTCAGCGTCATCCGCTCGCGCAGTGGGTCGACCACCCAGTAGGTCTGCACGCCGGCGTGGGCGTAGACCCGCGCCTTGTCGTACATGTCGCGGAGGACCGAGGTCGGGGAGATCACCTCGACCGCGAGCAGGGCGTCCTCCACCGGCACGGTGCTGCGGTCGGCGTGCTCCCGGCGGATCGCGACCACGTCCGGCCTGGGCTCGTTGCGCCGGTCGACCCGCATGGAGAGGTCGATGCTCACCAGGTACTCGGGCGGACAGTTGATACGGAGTGCAAGCAGGATCTCGACACAGAGGTCCTGGTGCAGGGCGGTGGGGGACGGAAAGATCAACCTTCCGTTGATCAACTCATACGGAAGGTCCGTCGGCAGGTCGCCGAGGTCGTCGACCGTCCACTCCGATCGCTCGGGCAGGATTGGCGCCAGGGTCATGACCCTCCTTCCAGCGGGCGACATAACCGTAGGTGCTGGTCCGTCGCCCACCGCCACCGACACGCGTCAGCGCGGGCGGTTGTCGCCCTTGCCGAGCTTGTTGAAGTCGATCTTCGGGAGCTTGAAGCCGGGCGGCAGACCCTGGCCCGCGGCGAGGTCGTTCGGGTCCATGCCCGGCGGGAGCTGCGGCATGCCACCCGGGAAACCGCCCGGGAGCCCGGCACCAGCACCGGTACGCGGACGACCGCCGCCCTTGGTGCCCTTGCGCTTGTTCTTCGGCGACTTGGTCGCCTTGCGCCGGCCACCGCCGGGTAGGCCCATCATGCCGCCCATCTGCTTCATCATCTTCTGCGCGTCGGCGAAGCGGTTGAGCAGCTGGTTGACGTCCATCACGGTGACCCCGGAGCCGTTGGCGATGCGGGCCCGGCGAGAACCGTTGATGATCTTCGGGTTGGTCCGCTCGCCCGGGGTCATCGACCTGATGATCGCGGTGACCCGGTCGAAGTGGCTGTCGTCCAGCTCGGCGAGCTGGTCCTTCATCTGCCCCATGCCGGGCATCATGGCCAGCACGTTGGCGATCGGGCCCATCCGCCGGACCGCGATGAGCTGGTCGAGGAAGTCGTCAAGGGTGAACTGCTCGCCGCCCATCAGCTTGGCGGTCATCTTCTCCTTCTGATCGGAGTCGAAGGCCTGCTCGGCCTGCTCGATCAGAGTGAGGACGTCGCCCATGCCGAGGATCCGGCTGGCCATCCGGTCGGGGTGGAAGACGTCGAAGTCCTCCAGCTTCTCGCCGGTGGAGGCGAACAGGATCGGCTGCCCGGTCACCTCGCGCACGGACAGGGCGGCACCACCGCGGGCGTCGCCGTCGAGCTTGGAGAGCACCACGCCGGTGATGCCGACGCCGTCGCGGAACGCTTCGGCGGTGCGCACGGCGTCCTGACCGACCATCGCGTCGATGACGAAGATGACCTCGTCCGGCGAGACGGCGTCGCGGATGTCGGCGGCCTGCTGCATCATCTCGGCGTCGATGCCGAGTCGGCCGGCGGTGTCGACGATGACGATGTCGCGGGCGGCGCGCTTGGCGTGCTCGATCGAGGCGCGGGCCACCTGCACCGGGTCGCCGGTGCCGTTGCCGGGCTCCGGGGCGTACACCTCGACGCCGGCCCGGCCACCGAGCACCTGGAGCTGCCCGACAGCGTTGGGGCGCTGGAGGTCGGCGGCGACCAGCAGCGGCTGGTGCCCCTGGGCCTTGAGCCAGCGGGCCAGCTTGCCGGCCAGCGTGGTCTTACCGGAGCCCTGGAGGCCGGCCAGCATGATCACCGTGGGCGGCTGCTTGGCGAACTGGAGCCGCCGGCCCTCGCCGCCGAGCACCTTGATCAGCTCTTCGTTAACGATCTTGATGATCTGCTGGGCCGGGTTCAGCGCCTGGGAGACCTCGGCGCTGCGGGCACGCTCCTTGACGGCCGCGATGAAGCCCTTGACCACCGGCAGCGCGACGTCCGCCTCCAGCAGCGCGAGGCGGATCTCGCGCGCGGTGGCGTCGATGTCGGCGTCGGTGAGCCGCCCCTTGCCGCGGAGCTTGGTGAAGATCCCGGACAGGCGGTCACTCAAGGTGTCAAACACGCGAACATCCCGTTTGTCAGTGTTCCGGCGGGCATAACGCGGCCGGCAGTGCGGAGTCCGGCCACCGCAAGGGTAACCGGCCCACCGCACGGCCGCTGTCGCCCGGCCCGGCCAGCGTCCCGGACGCCCCGGCCGTACACCGGGGCCGCCCGCGCGGGGCCGCCGGCGCCGTCAACCGGACACCAGCCCCGACTGGTACGCGAAGACGACGAGCTGGGCCCGGTCCCGGGCTCCCAGCTTGCCCATCGCCCGGCTGACGTGGGTCCTCGCGGTCGCCGGGCTGACCACCAACCGGGCCCCGATCTCCTCGTTGTTCAGCCCTTCGCCGACCAGGCCGACCACCTGGCGCTCCCGGTCGGTGAGCGTGTCGAGCCGGGGGTGCGGCCGGGGCGCCCGCGACGGCCTGGTGGCGAACTCCCGCACCACCCGACGGGTCACCGACGGGGACAGCAGCGCCTCACCCTCGGCCACCAGTCGGATCGCGCGCAGCAGCTCCGCCGGCCGGCTGTCCTTGGTGAGGAACCCGCTCGCGCCGTGCCGCAGCGCATCGAAGACGTATTCGTCCAGCTCGAAGGTCGTGAGCACCACCACCCGCGTGCCGGTCAGGTCGGGGTCGGCGACGATGCGGCGGGTCGCCTCGATGCCGTCGATGCCGGGCATCCGGATGTCCATCAGCACCACGTCGGGCCGTTCCCGGCGGGCCAGTTCCACCGCCCGCAGCCCGTCGGCCGCCTCGCCGGCCAGCACCAGGCCGTCCTCGCTCTCCACAAGCGCGCGCAGACCGAGCCGGACCAGGTCCTGGTCGTCGGCGATCAGCACCCGGATCACGGGGCCGACCCCACCGGCAGGCACGCGTACACCCGGAAGCCGCCGTCCGGGGGCGGCCCGGCGGTGAGCCGCCCGCCCAGCGCGGTGACCCGTTCCCGCATCCCGGCGAGGCCGTGCCCGCTCTCGTCGTCGGCCGGATCCAGGCCGGCTCGGGTGGCGCCCGCGCCCCGGTCGGTGACCTCGACGGTCACCTCGTCGGGGCGGTACCCCACGGTCACCTCCGCGCGGGCCACCCCCGCGTGGCGCAGCACGTTTGTCAACGCCTCCTGCACCACCCGGTACGCGGCCAGGTCCACCGCCGCCGGCAGCTCCCGGGGATCACCGACCACGCGCACCTCGACGGTGAGCCCCGCTCCGGCGAGCCGGTCGCGCAACGCCGGGAGCCGGGCCAGACCGGGTACCGGCCCACGCTCCGCACCCCGTCGGACCGCGCCGAGGGTGACCCGCAGCTCATCGAGCGCCTCACGGCTGGTCCGGCTGATCGCGGTCAGAGCGACCTCGGCCTGCTCCGGTCGCTTCGGCAGCAGATGCAGGGCGATGTCCGCCTGCATGCTGATCGCGGCCAGCCCGTGCCCCACCACGTCGTGCACCTCCTGCGCGATGCGCAGCCGCTCCTCGTCGGCCTGCCGCCGGGCCTGTTCGGCGCGGTCGCGGGCCTGCTCCACCCGGGTGCGTGCGGCGGCCTCCCGGGTCACGCGCACCACCACCCCCACCGCGAACGGTACGACCACCCAGGCCGAGGCGGGCAGCACTCCCGTCCAACCCGGCGCCGGGCCACGGGAGAAGAAGACGTGGGCCAGCAGCAGGACGAACGCGGCACCGGCGGCGAGCGCGGCCGGGCGTACCGGCAGCCGCACCGCCACGCTGTACACCGCCACCAGGAACGCGAGCAGGACGGGGCCGTACGGGTAGCCGATCAGCAGGTACGTCGACGTGGCCACGGTGACCACGGCGAGGGTGACGACCGGAACGCGCCGCCGGACGCACAGGGCGAGCGCGGCGACGGCGATCAGCAGCCGACAGACGGTGTCCACCTGTCGCGACCCCGGCTGGTTGTCGCCGGCCAGGCCGGTGGCGAGCAGCCCGAACCCGAGCAGCACCAGGGCGAGCAGGGCGTCCGCCACTCTCGTCTGCCACCCGCTGCGCCACATGGCCGTCATTCTGCCCGCGCCGAGGGCACCCGTCGTGCGTCCGGCGGCGGCTCCGCCGCTACGTCCGCCGACGTATCCGCCGGGCCGGGACGGCGAGCCGCGCAGCGACACTCCGGTGAGCAATATGACTCTCAGGTATGAATATGACTCTGAGGTATATCGCTCATCGAGGTGGCCGGCTCGCGGGAGCGGTCGCGCCGGCGGTCGACGCGACACGCCGCCGACCGGACCGCCCGACGCGTGGCCCGGCGTGACCGGCGACGGCCAGGACCGCCGGTCAGACGGCGGCGAGGACGGCGGCCTCCAGGCGGGCCCGGGTGGCGTCGTCCGGCCAGCCGCCCACCAGGTAGAAGGCGTCCACCACGTCGCCGCCGAGGGTGGAGATCCGGGCCGCGCGGACCAGGGCGCCGGCCTCGTCGAGCGCGCAGGCGACCCGGTAGAGCAGCCCGGCGGCGTCGGCGGCGCGCAGTTCCAGGAGCACGGCGTCGGTGGCCGCCTCGCGGTGCCACACCACGCGGGGCGCCGCGCCCCCGCCACGACCGGCGAGCGCACGCCCGCGCAGCCGCTGGGTGACCGACACGTCCCCGGCGACGGCCCGGCGCAGGTCGGCCCGGAGTGGGACCGGGTCCGGTGGCAGCCCGTAGCGGGGTTGCACCCGGCACTCGACCAGGGCCCGGCCGTCGACCGCCGAGGCGTCCGCCGAGATCACTTCCAGCCGGTGCAGCGCCAGGCAGCCGGCCACCGTGGCGAGCAGCCCACGCCGGTCGGCGGCGGCCACCGCCACCCGGTCCTCGGCGAGGTGGACGACCGGCAGCGGCCCGGCCAGCAGTGCCGGGTCGGGAGCCGGCGGCTCGGGCAGTACGCCGGTGTCCAGAGCGGTACGGACCCGGGCGACCAGCTCGGCGACGAGCCGGCCCTTCCAGTCCGACCAGGCCGCCGGCCCGGTCGCCGCCGCGTCCGCGCGCACCAGCGCGTGGAGTAGGTCGAGCGTGCCGGTGTCCCCGACCGCCTCGGCCACCGAGGCGATGGTGACCGGGTCCGCCAGGTCCCGGCGGGTGGCCACGTCGGGTAGCAGCAGGTGCAGCCGCACCAGCCTGCCGATCAGCTCGGCCTCGGCGGCTGGCAGACCGATCCGGGTCGCCACCGCCTCGGCGAGCGGCACCCCGACCGTGCTGTGGTCGCCGGGGAGGCCCTTGCCGATGTCGTGCAGCAGGGCGCCGAGAAGCAGCAGGTCGGGGCGTTCCACCTCGCGGGTGTGCCGGCTGGCCTCGTGGGCGGTCTGCACCAGGTGCCGGTCGAGGGTGTAGCGGTGCACCGGGTTGTGCTGGGGCAGGCTGCGCAGGCGGGTCCACTCGGGCAGCCAGCCGTCGACCAGCCCGTACCTGTCACACGTCTCCCAGGCCGGCACCAGACCGGGACCGGCGCCGAGCAGCGTGGTGAGCGCGGCCCTCGCCTCGGCCGGCCAGGGTGCGGGCAACGGTGGGCAGTACGCCGCCAGCCACTCGCAGGTGGCTCGGGCGATCGGCAGCCGGGTGGCGGCCGCCGCGGCGGCGATCCGCAGGGACAGGCTCGGGTCGGGGCGTGCCCCGATCGCGGTCCGCGCGAGCACCAGCTCGCCGTCGTGTTCGACGACGTCACGGGCCACTGGGCGGCGAACGGGACGACCGTTTCCGCCCCGGGACCGGCCGGAACGCAGCCGGTCGGCGGCCCGGAAGGCGTCGTCCAGGGCGTGGCTGACCGTCCGGGCGTCCCCGGCGACACGGCGCAGGAGAGCGTCGCCGCCCTCCAGCCCCAGCAGCGCGGCCACGCCGTCGCGTTCCTGGGCGACCAGCCGGTCGACCCGCCGGCCGACCTGCTGGTGCAGGGCGTCACGGGTGTCCAGCAGACGCAGGTGGGCGGCGCGTACGGCGGGGCGCAGCGCGTCGGTGATGCCGGCGGCCGAGATCGCCCGCAGCAGCCCCACGTCGCGCAGGCCGCCGGCGGCCTCCTTGAGATCACCCTCCAGCAGGAAGGCCAGCTCGCCGTGGGCCTGCCAGCGGGCTTCGGTGACCTCCCGCAGACCGGGCAGGTGCCGCACGGCGGTGCGCCGCCAGTGGTCGGCGGCGGTACGGATCAGCGAGTCGGCCAGCGCCCGATCGCCGACCACCAGCCGCGCGTCGAGCAACCCGAGGGCCACCTTGACGTCGTCCTGGGCCACCGACAGCGCCTCGGAGACGGTGCGCACCGAGTGGTCGAGGCGCAGGCCGGCGTCCCAGATCGGATACCACACCGAGGCGGCCAGCTCGTCGGTGCCGGGCACCCCCGCGTGCAGGAGGACCAGGTCGAGGTCGCCGTACGGCGCGCACTGCCGCCGGCCCAATCCACCGACGGCGAGCAGCGCCACCCCGTCCCGTGCCGGCAGCAGCCCGCGCAGGAACGCGTCGTACGCGGCCGCCCGCCCCACCCGGGCGGCCTCCCCGATCCCCCCGCGTACGCCGACGACCTCGTTGATCAGGAGGTTCGCGTCGCCCTCATCGGCGTAGCCTGACGCGTTCTTCCCGATCAACGAGGTCATGTCAGTCGTGGTCGAGGTCAGAGGGCGTCGAGGCCGCGCTCGCCGGTGCGTACCCGGACGACCTCTTCGACACCGGTGACCCAGACCTTCCCGTCACCGATCTTGCCGGTACGGGCGGCGCCGACGATGGCGTCCACCACCTTGTCCACGTCGATCTCGTCGGTGAGCACCTCTACCCGGATCTTGGGCAGGAACTCGACCGTGTACTCGGCACCCCGGTAGACCTCGGTGTGCCCCTTCTGCCGCCCGTACCCCTGGACCTCGCTGACGGTCAACCCGGCCACGCCGAGGGCGTGCAGGGCCTCCTTCACCGCGTCCAGCTGGTACGGCTTGATGACCGCGGTCACCAGCTTCATGTCCAACCCCTCCATCCCAGGAACGTTAACCGGCGACCTTTTCGCTGACGGGCTCGGCGGGCTCGGCCTCCGGCCGGGCGCCACTCGTGGTGCCGCCACCGGGGGTGCCGATGCCTGCCATCGCGAACGCGCTGCCGGTGCCGCCGCCCGCCGGGGACAGGTCGTAGCTGCTCTCGGCGTGCTCGGCGATGTCGATGCCCTCGACCTCGGCCTCGCCCCGGACGCGGAAGCCGATCGTCTTCTCGATGACGAAGGCCAGCACCCAGGCGATGCCGAACGACCAGACGGTGACGATCAGGCCGGCCAGGGCCTGCCGCCCGAGCTGGGTCGCGCCGCCGCCGTAGAAGAGGCCGTCGGAGGCGCCCACCACGTCGCTGATCGCGGCGTTTACCGAGTTGGTGGCGAAGAGGCCGAGCCAGAGCGAGCCGATCCAACCACCGACGAAGTGCACACCGACCACGTCGAGCGAGTCGTCGTAGCCGAGCCGGTACTTGAGGCTGACGGCGAGCGCGCACACCACGCCGGCGATGATGCCGAGCAGGACGGACGCCCACGGTGCGATGAAGCCACAGGCCGGGGTGATGGCGACCAGGCCGGCGACGGCGCCGGACGAGGCACCGACCATCGTCGGCTTCCGGTCCTTGACCCACTCGACAGCGATCCAGCCGAGCACCGCCGCCGCCGTGGCAAGCTGGGTGTTGATGAAGGCGAGGCCGGCGACCGAGTCGACGGTCAGCTCCGAGCCGGCGTTGAACCCGAACCAGCCGAACCACAGCAGACCGGCGCCGAGCGCGACCAGCGGGATGTTGTGCGGCTTCATGCCCTCACGCGGCCAACCGAGCCGCTTACCGAGTACCAGGGCCACGGCCAGGGCCGCCGCACCGGCGTTGATGTGCACCGCCGTGCCACCGGCGAAGTCCAGTGCGTGGATGTCGCCGCCGATGATGCCGCCGCCCCACACCCAGTGCGCGACCGGGAAGTAGACGAGGGTGGCCCAGCCGAAGGCGAACAGCAGCCAGCCGGCGAACTTGGCCCGGTCGGCGATGGCACCGCTGATCAGCGCGACGGTGATCACCGCGAAGACCATCTGGAAGGCCATGAACACGTAGAGCGGGACGCCGATGCCGCTGGGGTTCTCCGCCGTGGCACCCCACAGGTCGGTCTCGGCGAGGAAGGTCTTGGTGCCGAGGTACGCGCCCGGGTCACCCCAGAAGCCGTTCACGTCGGTCCCGAAGGCGACGCTGAAACCGTAGAACCACCACAGAATAGAGATGAGCCCGATGGCGGAGAAGCTCATCATCATCATGTTGAGTACGCCCTTGGCCCGGTTGAGGCCGCCGTAGAACAGCGCCAGTCCGGGGGTCATGAGCAGCACGAGCGCGGTCGAAACCAGCAGCCACGTGGTATTGGCGCCGTCGATCGTCGGTGCTTCAGGCACGCTGGCCTCCTAAAAGGTGAAGTCCTCCTTCGCGGCTTTCCGGGGCAGCGTCGCCCGTAGGCCGGTTGCGCGGAAGCTTCGCGGCCGGCTGTTTCACCCAGTGTCCCGTGCCGGTTTCCGTTTCGTGACGGGTTGTTTCGTACGTGTCACGAAGTCCGCACAGTCGGCGGCATGGACGATGGTGGATCGTTCGAACGGCTCAGCGGAGGGCGTTCTCCAGGGCGTGCCGCTCGTAGTCGAGCAGCCGCAGGTCGCGCATCGGCCGGCGCAGGTGCCCCTTGTGCACGATCCGGACGAACGCCGGCTCACCGGCGGCCGCCATCCGACGGATCCCCTCGACGTGGTCCACGATCCGCTTGCGGATGGTGCGGATCAGCCGGTGCCGGTCCCTGGGGATCAGCCCGTACGCGTCGGCGAAGAGGCGCAACCGGCGCGGCCGGTCCGGACGCTTCCAGCCCAGGGTGATCGAGTCCCGGTCCGCGAAGATCGGCACCCACGTCCAGGCCGCGTACGCCACGTCGTAGATGCGGGCGCCGGGCGACGCGAGGTCGAAGTCGATAAGCCCCAGCGTGCCGTCGGGACGCCAGATCACGTTGTGCGGCGCGGCGTCGTGGTGGCAGATCACCTCGGTGTCCGGCGGCGGCGGCCCGAACGAACGCCAGACCGCGCCCGGCGGCGGGGTGAAGCCGTACTGCGCGTCGTGGAACATCCGCAGCATCGTGGCGACGGTGACCAGCGCCTCGTCGGTCACCCAGTGGGCGGCGAGCGGATACTCCCCGCACTCCCCCTCCAGGTACGACAGCACCTCGCGGTTGCGTTCGTCCATGCCGAGCGCCTTGGGCGCGCCGGTGAACCCCACGTACTCCAGGTGCCGCAGCAGGGCGTGCACGGACGGGGTCCACGGTCCGGCGTTGCGACGGACCGTGTCCCCGACCCGGACAACGGTGCTCACGTTGCCGCCGTGCAGCGGGATCTCCTGCGAAGTCACGTACGGTCTCCCGAGGCGCTGCGAGGGGTGGCCGGGGTCGCGCCAGCCCGCGTACGCGCGATCGTCGGTGGTCACCAGAGACTACGCGTCCCGTCCGGTGGCCTCGGTCCCCAGCAGCGCGTCGACGAACTGCGCGGGGTCGAACGGGGCCAGATCGTCCTTGCCTTCGCCGAGCCCGACGAGCTTCACCGGGATGCCGAGCTTGCGCTGCACGGCGATCACGATGCCACCCTTGGCGGTGCCGTCGAGCTTGGTCAGCACCACGCCTGTCACGTTTACCACCTCGGTGAAGACCCGGGCCTGTTCCAGGCCGTTCTGCCCGGTGGTGGCGTCGAGGATGAGCAGTGTCTCGTCGATCGGCCCCTGCTTCTCGACCACGCGCTTGACCTTGCCCAGCTCGTCCATCAGGCCGACCTTGTTCTGCAGCCGGCCGGCGGTGTCGATGAGCACGGTGTCCACGCCGGTGTCGATGCCGCGTTTGACGGCGTCGAAGGCGACGCTGGCCGGGTCGGCGGCCTCGGGCCCCCGGACGGTCTCGGCGCCGACGCGGGACCCCCAGGTCTCCAGCTGGTCGGCGGCCGCGGCCCGGAAGGTGTCCGCGGCGCCGAGCAGCACGCTGCGGCCGTCGGCCACCAGCACCCGGGCGATCTTGCCGCAGGTGGTGGTCTTGCCGGCGCCGTTGACGCCGACCACCAGCACGACGGCCGGCACGCCCTCCTTCGGGGCGGTCCGCAACGAGCGGTCCATGCCCGGGTCGAGGGCGTTCACCAGCTCGGCGGCGAGCAGCGCGCGCAGCTCGGACGCCGAGCGGGTGCCGAGCACCCGGGTCCGCTCGCGGAGCCGGTCGACGATCTCCCGGGTGGCGTCGACGCCGACGTCGGCGCTGATCAGGCTGTCCTCGATCTCCTCCCAGACGTCCTCGTCGAGGTGGTCGCGGGCGAGCAGGCCGAGCAGACCCTTGCCGAACACGTTCTGTGAGCGGGACAGCCGCGAGCGGAGCCGGACCAGCCGCCCGGCGGTCGGCTCGGGCACCTCGACGGGGGGCGCCTCGATGACCGGTGGCGGCTCGACCAGGACACCTGTGGACAGATCGGACTCGGGTGCCTCGACCGGCGGGCCGGCGAGATCCTCTTCGGCCCGGGTGTCGACCTCGGTGCGCGGCAGCGGGGGCTCGGGCCGCCGCCGCAACCGCGGCACGACCAGCCCGACTGTGCCGGCGATCAGCACACCGAGCAGGACCAGAGCGAGGACGAGATATTCGGCCATGCCGGAATCCTGTCAGATGGCGGCGACGGCGTCCCAGCCACCGCACCCGGCTGGTGCCGGGAACCGGCGGTAGGCTCGGCGACATGCCCGCCGCACACCTCCTCATCGGCCCACTCCTGCGGCGAGTCGTCGACACCAGGGCGACCATCTGGGTGGAGACGGCGGCGCCCGCCGTGGTCACGGTCCGCACCGCCAGTGGCGCCACCGGCACCGCGCCCACCTTCTCGGCGTACGACCACCACTACGCCCTCGTCGTGGTGCAGGGGCTCACCCCGGACAGCGCGACCACCTACGAGGTGCTTGTCGACGACGAGCTGGTCTGGCCGGTCCCGAGCAGCGGCTTTCCGCCGAGCGTGATCCGCACCCGGGCGGTCGACGACCGGGACCAGCCGGTCAACCTGATCTTCGGCTCGTGCCGGGAGACCACCCAGCACTCCACCACCCGCAAGCTGCCGCCGGACGCCCTGGACGCGTACGCCCGGCGGTTGATGGCCGACCCGGAGTCCAACGCGCTGCCGGACCTGCTGGTGCTGCTCGGCGACCAGGTCTACGCCGACGTCACCTCCCCGACGGTGCGGCGGCTGCTGCGTCGGCGCCGGCGGCGGCCCAAGGGCGCCCCGGCCGACCAGGTGGTGAGCTTCGACGAGTACACCAAGCTGTACCTGGAGTCCTGGCGCGATCCGGAGATCCGCTGGCTGCTCTCCACCGTGCCGAGCGTGATGATCTTCGACGATCACGAGATCATCGACGACTGGAACACCTCGGCGGCGTGGCGGGCCGAGATGCGCGAGCAGCCGTGGTGGCAGGAGCGGATCGGCAGCGGGCTCGCCTCGTACTGGGTCTACCAGCACCTGGGCAACCTCTCCCCGGACGAGATCGCCGCCGACCCGGTCTTCGCGAAGGTCGCCGCCGCCGAGGACGCCACGGGTGTGCTGCGCGAGTTCGGGCACCGGGTGGACCAGGAGTCCGACCTCGCGCACGACACCGAGCGCTGGCGCGCGGTGCAGTACCAGTGGAGTTACGCCCTGGACCTGGGCCGGACCAGGCTGGTCATGCTGGACAACCGGTGCAGCCGGGTGCTCGAGCCGGGCAGCCGGGCGATGCTGCCGCCGGGCGAGTGGTCCTGGTTCCTCGACCAGGCGCATGGCGTCTACGACCACCTGGTGGTCGGCGCCTCGCTGCCCTGGCTGCTGCCGCAGGGCATCCACCACATCGAGGCGTGGAACGAGAAGTTGGCGGACTCGCGCCGGCCGTGGGTGGCGCGCGGGGCGGAGAAGCTGCGCCGCGCTCTGGACCTGGAGCACTGGGCGGCGTTCCGGCGCTCCTTCGAGGCGCTGGCGGAGACGTTCTCCCGGATCGGCACCGGCACCCCGAGGGAGTCCGGCGCGCGGGTGGGCGCCGGTCCGGCGTACGCCCCGCCGGCGTCGATAAGCGTGCTCTCCGGGGATGTGCACCACTCGTACGTGGCCCGGGCCCGGTTCGCCGACCCGGCGGTGGTCACACCGGTGCACCAGCTCACCTGCTCGCCGATCCACAACCAGGTGCCGACCGGCATCCGTCCGTTGATGCGACTGGGCTGGTCGCCGGGTCCGGCCGGAGCGACCCGGGCGCTGGCCCGTTCGGCGGGTGTCCGCCGGCCGGGGGTGCGCTGGCGCAAGCTGGCCGGTCCCTACTTCGGCAACGCGGTGGCCACGCTGACGCATGAGGGGCGTGGGGCGGACGTGACGATCGAGGGCACCACGAAGGACGGGCACCTACGGCCGGTGATGCGGCGCCGACTGTCGGCAGCCGGCGAGCGGACCGCGTCGTAGTCTCTAGCGGTGGATGAGCACCTGCCGGAGCCGATCCGGGCGGTCGAGCACGAGTTGACCGCCCTGTTGCGTCGTGGTCGGGCGGTTTCGTGGGAGATCGCCCGGGAGGTGCATCCGAACCTCGAACCGAACACCTACGGGCTGCTGCTCTGGCTGCGGCGCAGCGGGTCGATCCGGTTGACCGAGTTGGCGGCGCGGCTCGGTGTGGGCAAGGGGACGCTGAGCCGGCAGATCAACGCGTTGGAGGTCCTCGGCCTGGTCCACCGCGACCCGGACCCGAGTGACCGGCGGGCCGCGCAGATCAGCCTCACCGAGGAGGGGCAGCACCGGTTCGACGTGGCCCGGGCCGCCCGGTTGGGGGAGTTCCTGCGCGCCCTGGACGGCTGGCCGGACCGGGACGTCGAGGAGTTCGCCCGTCTGCTCGGCCGGTTCAACGACTCCTGGCAGTGACGCCGCGGGGTGGGAATGAACTTCCAACCCCACAGGTTGTTGCTTCGGGCAACTAGTTCCAATGGTTGCCTCAGGCAATACTCCGGCGGCCCACCGCTTTCACTCAACTCCTCTCGGAGGCAGCAACGATGAGCCAGGCGACAGCGCCCACCCGGGCGACCGGCGTCGACATGACCCACCGGCAGATCCTGCAGGCACTCTCCGGCCTACTGCTCGGCATGTTCGTCGCGATCCTCTCCTCCACGGTCGTCTCTAACGCGCTGCCGCGGATCATCACCGAGCTGCGCGGCGGTCAGTCCGCGTACACCTGGGTCGTCACCTCGGCCCTGCTCGCGACCACCGCGACCACCCCCATCTGGGGCAAGCTCGCTGATCTGACAAGCAAGAAACTCCTGGTCCAGATCTCCCTGGGGATCTACGTGCTGGGTTCGGTGCTGGCCGGCGCCGCACAGGGCACCAGCGAGTTGATCGCCTGCCGGGTCCTCCAGGGCATCGGCGCCGGGGGCCTCACCGCACTGGCCCAGGTGATCATGGCGACCATGATCGCGCCGCGCGAGCGGGGCCGCTACAGCGGCTACCTCGGCGCCGTGATGGCCGTCGGCACCATCGGCGGCCCCCTGATCGGCGGTGTGATCGTCGACACCTCATGGCTCGGCTGGCGCTGGTGCTTCTACGTCGGCGTGCCGTTCGCCATCGCCGCGCTTGTCGTGCTCCAGAAGACCCTGCACCTGCCGGTCGTGAAGCGGAAGGCGCAGATCGACTGGTGGGGCGCCACCCTGATCACCGCGGCCGTCTCGGTGCTGCTGATCTGGGTCTCGCTCGCCGGCGGCCAGTTCGCCTGGGCCTCCTGGCAGAGCGTCGTCATGGTGGTCGGCGCCCTGGTGCTCGCCGCACTGGCGATCCGGGTGGAGACCCGGGCCGCCGAGCCGATGATCCCGCCACGGCTGTTCCGCAACCGCACCATCACCCTGGCTGTCGTCGCCAGCATCGCGGTCGGCGTGGGCATGTTCGGCGCGTCGGTCTTCCTCGGCCAGTACTTCCAGATCAGCCGCGGCCAGAGCCCGACCATGTCCGGCCTGATGACCCTCCCGATGATCCTCGGCCTGCTGGTGTCCTCGACGCTGAGCGGCCGGATCATCACCCGTACCGGCCGCTGGAAGCGGTTCCTGGTGATCGGTACGGCACTGCTCACCGCCGGCTTCGCGCTGATGGGCACGCTCCGGGCCGACACCAGCTTCACCCTGCTCAGCGTCTACATGGCGCTGGTCGGCATCGGCCTGGGCATGACCATGCAGAACCTGGTCCTCGCGGTGCAGAACACCGTCGGCACGCACGAGCTCGGCGTGGCCAGCTCGACTGTGGCGTTCTTCCGCAGCCTGGGCGGCGCGATCGGCGTCTCCGTGCTCGGCGCGGTGCTCGCCCACAGGGTCACGGGCTACACCGCGGAGGGCCTGGGACGGCTCGGCATCTCCGCATCCGGCTCGGGCAGCGGTGGCGTCCTGCCCGACGTGCACACCCTGCCCGGCCCGATCCGGGCAGTGGTGGAGAGCGCGTACGGCCACGGCGCCGGTGACATCTTCCTGGCCGCCGCGCCCTTCGCGCTTATCGCGCTGATCGCGGTGATCTTCATCAAGGAGGTGCCGCTGCGCCAACACAACAGCTCTCCGATCGGCGCGGAGGCCGAGCGGGAATCGACCATCCCGGGCGGCGCTGGTGCCGCCATGGTCCGTACCGGCGAGCAGAGGTGAGAAAGCAGCCATGAGCGTGGGAGCACCGGACCGCGAGGAGTACGGCCCCAGGACCCGTCCGCTGCCCTTCGAACGCGGCACGGACGGGCCCCGGGTGGTCCTGGTCGGCGTCGACGGCACCCGCACCTCGGAGCGGGCCGGCTGGTACGCCGCCGGCCTGGCCCGCCGGCAGGGCGCCGCGCTGGTGGTGGTCTTCGTCAGCTCGACGAGCGGGCTGAGCGCCCTGGTGCCCGGGATGGACGCCGGCGCGGTGCAGCGAACCCACGACGAGTTGGCCGACGAGCTGCGCCGGGAATGCCGACGTGGGGCCGAGGAGCTGGGTGTGCCGCTGACGTTCCTGTGCCGGCGCGGCGACGCGTACGCCGAACTGTGCGCGGCCGCGGACGAGTTCCAAGCCGACATGGTGGTCGTGGGGGCCTCCGAGCAGGCCGGTCACCGGCTGGTCGGCTCTGTCGCCACCCGTCTGGTCCGCACCGGGCGCTGGCCTGTCGTCGTGGTACCCTGATAACCCGTCGCGGGGTGTCGGGGGTGGCGGGCAGGATGCGCGGCATGACCTGGACCGCACCGGAGACCACCCGGACCCCCGAACCGTACGTCGGCGACGAGCGCACCATGCTCGACGGCTGGCTCGACTACCACCGGCAGACACTGCTGCTCAAGTGTTCCGGCCTGACCGAGGAGCAGTTGCGCACCCCGAGCGTGGAGCCGTCCGGGCTGACGCTGCTCGGCCTCGTCCGGCACCTGGCCGAGGTGGAGGCCTGGTGGTTCCGGGAGAACTTCGCCGGGCAGGCCGTCGACTACCCGTACTTCACCCCGGAGACCCCGGACGCCGACCACGATGTCAGCGCCGCCGACGCCGAGGCCGACTTCGCCATCTTCCACCGGGAGGTGGCGCTGGCCCGCGAGGCCGCCGCCGGCCACTCCCTCGACGAGACCTTCACCGAGGTCAGTCCGAAGAAGCGCACCTTCAACCTGCGCTGGGTGTACGTGCACATGATCGAGGAGTACGCCCGGCACAACGGTCACGCCGACCTGATCCGGGAACGCATCGACGGCGTCACCGGCGAGTGACAGGCGTTCAGTAGTCCAGGGCCGCCCGCAGGTAGCGCAGGTCGGCGTGGCCGCCCCAGCGGTGCGCCGACAGCCCGGCCGCGCGGGCGCCCCGTACGGCCCAGTCCTCGTCGTCGACGAAGAGCACCCGGGCCGGCGGGGTGGCCAGCGCCTGGCAGGCGGCCTGGAAGTACTCCGGGGCAGGCTTGTGCACGCCGAGCGTGGAGGAGTTGACCACCACGTCCAGCTCGCCGACCAGCCCGAGCGCGGCCAGGTCGGCGTCGAGCAGGTCGGTGGCGTTGGTGGCCAGGCCGACCCTGATCCCGGCGGCGCGTACCTCCCGGACGAAGTCGAGCACCTCGGTGTCCACCTCGCCCCGGTAACGCTGCCACTGCTCCACCGCCGCACGGGCCCGGTCCGGGCCTCCGGCCGGCTCGGCCAGGGCGTCGGCCACGCTGGTGACCCAGTCGGCGTGGGTGACCTGCCCGGTGAGCACCGGCTGAAGCCGGCCCCACTGCATGGCGATCTCGGTGAGCACCCCGTCGGCGAGGCCGTGCTCCCGCTCCACGCCGGCGGCGACCGCCGGGTCGAACCGGCGCAGGACGCCGTCCAGATCCAGCAGGAGCGCCGTTGCGCGTTCCCGAGCCACTACCCGTTCTCCTCGCCGCGGCTGTGCCGCTGGTCGTCCTCGTCGGCCCGGTTGAGCCGTTGGCTGATCACCTGCGTGACCCCGCTGCGCATGGTCACGCCGTAGAGCGCGTCGGCGATCTCCATCGTCCGCTTCTGGTGGGTGATGACGATCAGCTGACTCTTCTCCCGCAACTGTGCCAGCAACGTGATCAGCCGGCCCAGGTTCACGTCGTCCAGGGCCGCCTCCACCTCGTCCATGATGTAGAACGGGCTCGGCCGGGCGCGGAAGATCGCCACCAGCATGGCCACCGCGGTCAGCGACCGCTCGCCACCGGAGAGCAGCGACAGGCGTTTGATCTTCTTGCCCGGCGGGCGGGCCTCCACCTCGACGCCTGTGGTGAGCAGGTCCTCGGGGTCGGTGAGGATCAGCCGGCCCTCGCCGCCGGGGAAGAGCACGGTGAACACCTGCTCGAACTCCCGGGCGGTGTCCTCGAACGCGCTGGCGAAGACCTCCAGGATCCGCTCGTCGACGTCCTTGACCACGGTGAGCAGGTCCCGCCGGGTGGCCTTGAGGTCCTCCAACTGCTCCGAGAGGAACTTGAAGCGCTCCTCCAGCGCGGCGAACTCCTCAAGCGCGAGCGGGTTGACCTTGCCGAGCAGGGCCAGTTCGCGTTCCGCCTTGGCGGCCCGCTTCTCCTGCACCGGCCGCTCGTAGCGGACCGGCTCGGGCACCGGCAGCCCGTCCCGTTCGGCGATCGCCACGTCGGCCTGGGTGGGCGGGACCGGCTGGGTGGGGCCGTACTCGGCGACCAGGCTCTCCACGTCCAGCCCGAAGTCCTCGGCGGCCTTCGCCTCCAACTGCCCGATGCGCAACCCCT
>NZ_VDFY01000131.1 GCF_006228125.1 Micromonospora orduensis
GCCCCGCCGCCGCCCGCCCCGCCGGTGTCGGGCGTTGTTCCCCGGCGGGGCCCCGACGTGCGCCGGCGCCCGGGTCGGCGCCGGGCACCAACCGCGGCTGGGGCGGGACCCCGGCGGCCCGGGACCCACCGACCTCGGAGCCGGCGTCGTCGTCGACCGTCGACCCGGTGTGCCGGTCGTCCTGGTCCCGGGCCGCTCGTCTGCCAGTCACGACGTTCATTGCACACCGGAGGGGGAGGCGGAACGGGCAGCTCGACAGCGTGTCGGCGACAAATCGGACCAATGGTCGGGGTGGTCGGGCCGGTCCGCCGGGCCGGCACCCCCCATTGGTTCGCGGGTTCCCCGGACGGGTCACTAGGCTTGCTGCTCATGAGTCACGTTCTCGCGGCAGTGGCCTGGCCGTACGCCAACGGCCCCCGCCACATCGGCCACGTCTCCGGTTTCGGCGTTCCCTCCGACGTCTTCGCCCGGTACATGCGGATGGCCGGCCACGACGTGCTCATGGTCTCCGGCACCGACGAGCACGGCACCCCCATCCAGGTGCAGGCCGACGCCGACGGGGTCACCCCGCGCGAGCTGGCCGACCGGTACAACAGGGTGATCGTCGAGGACCTGCACGGCCTCGGTCTCTCCTACGACCTGTTCACCCGCACCACCACCCGCAACCACTACGCGGTGGTGCAGGAGCTGTTCGAGGGGATGTACCGCAACGGCTACATCGTGCCGAAGACCACCATGGGCGCGATCTCGCCGTCCACCGGGCGCACCCTGCCCGACCGGTACATCGAGGGCACCTGCCCGATCTGCGGGTACGACAGCGCGCGCGGCGACCAGTGCGACAACTGCGGCAACCAGCTCGACCCGATCGACCTGATCAACCCGAAGTCGCGGATCAACGGGGAGACCCCGAAGTTCGTCGAGACCGAGCACTTCTTCCTGGACCTGCCCGCCCTGGCCGACGTGCTGCGCCAGTGGCTGGACACCCGCGACGGGTGGCGGCCCAACGTGCTGCGGTTCTCCCGCAACCTGCTCGACGACCTCCAGCCCCGCGCGATCACCCGGGACCTGGAGTGGGGCGTGCCGATCCCGCTGGACGGCTGGCGGGACCGGCCCGACAAGCGGATCTACGTCTGGTTCGACGCGGTGATCGGCTACCTGTCCGCCTCGATCGAGTGGGCCCGCCGCTCGGGCGACCCCGAGGCGTGGCGGAAGTGGTGGTCCGCCGACGGGGAGGGCAAGGACGCCCGGTCCTACTACTTCATGGGCAAGGACAACATCGTCTTCCACTCGGTGATCTGGCCGGCGCTGCTGTCGGGCTACTCCGGCGAGGGCTCCCGCGACGGTGAGCCGGGCCAGCTGGGCCGGCTCAACCTGCCCACCGAGGTGGTCTCGAGCGAATACCTGACCATGGAGGGGCGGAAGTTCTCCTCGTCCCGCAAGGTGGTCATCTACGTCCGCGACTTCCTGGAGCGCTACGACGCCGACGCGCTGCGGTACTTCATCGCCGCCGCCGGCCCGGAGAGCAACGACACGGACTTCACCTGGGCCGAGTTCCTGCGCCGCAACAACGACGAGCTGGTCGCCGGCTGGGGCAACCTGGTCAACCGGTCGATCTCGATGGCGGCGAAGAACTTCGGGGCGATCCCGCCGATCGACCCGGCCGGGCTCACCGAGGCCGACGAGGCGCTGCTCGCGGTTGCCCGCGCCGGTTTCGGCACGGTCGGCGACCTCATCGGCCGGCACCGGCAGAAGCAGGCGATCGGCGAGGCCATGAAGGTGGTCGCCGAGGCCAACAGGTACCTCTCCGAGCAGGCGCCGTGGAAGCTCAAGGACGAGGCCGACAAGCCCCGCCAGGGCACCATCCTGCACGTCGCCCTCCAGGTGGTCAGCGACGCCAACACGCTGCTCACCCCGTTCCTGCCGCACTCCGCGCAGCAGG
Source organism: Micromonospora orduensis (assembly GCF_006228125.1). Lineage (GTDB taxonomy): Bacteria > Actinomycetota > Actinomycetes > Mycobacteriales > Micromonosporaceae > Micromonospora > Micromonospora orduensis. The sequence goes on from NZ_VDFY01000131.1 coordinate 1,940, forward strand.
TGCACGAGCTGCTCGGCGGCACCGGCGTGCACGCGCCGATGCCGGTCATCGAGCAGGTCGACGACCTGGACGGCGGGCCGGCGTACCCGGTGCTGACCGGGGACTACACCGTCGGCGCGCGCTGGGAGTCGGTGCCGGTGGAGGCGGGCCGGCCGCTGGCCGCGCCGAAGCCGGTGTTCCGCAAGCTCGACCCGTCGATCGTCGACGAGGAGCTGGCCCGGCTGGCCGGCTGAGCGTACGACGCCGCGCGGCGGGAGCACACCGCACCGCCGCGCGGCGTCACATCGCGTACCGGGCGTCCATCACCTGGTCGTCGGTCACCTCGGCGCCCGGCGCCCAGGTCTCGTAGACGCCACGGTCGTGGCACTGCGCGCCGGTGGCGACCACCGCGTCCGGGTCCGGGAAGCGCAGCCGCAGCCGCAGCCAGCCGGCCTCCTCGCGCAGCACCAGGCACGGCGCACCCCGCCACCGCGCGAACCGGAGCCGGCGGGCCACCGCGTCCACCGGGTAGCGGGCCGCCCGGGTCATCGCCAGCACCCGGAACCCGCCGGGCAGATCCGCCACCGCCTCGTACTCGGTGTCGCCGTGCACGCCGACGAGCTGCGTGGAACGCGGCGCGTCCCCGGTCGGCACATACTCCTGGTCCGGTGAGAGGCCGGGCACCGCGGCCAGCAGGTGCCGCCACTGCGGGCCCACCATGCGCAGCCAGCCGCGCTGCTCGGCCTGGTAGGTGTACAGCACCACCTCCACCCCCTGCGCCGGGTAGGCGATCAGGGAGGCGTTCGCCGGCATCGGCAGGTCCGCGAAGTCCCGGGTGATGAACTCCGGGATGAGCTGACCGTTGCTCGGCACGAAACCCGTACCCAGCACCGGGGGGCCCAGCCGGTCCCGGGATGCCAACGCGGTCAGGCCACGGTGCGCCTCGCCGACCGGCACGTCGTAGTCGCCCGGGTCGGCGGCCCGCCACCGCAGCGCGTACGCCACGTCGGAGCCGTCCCGACCGACCTCGCCGTCGGTGCGCAGCACCGTGGTCGCCGACGGCGTACGCAGATGCGCCACGTCGTGTTCCCGGTAGCAGAAGCCGTGCGGCAGCCAGCCCCGTACGTAGCCGGCGAGCTGACGGGCGGAGAGCACCTTCACCATCCGGGTGCCCCGCCGTACGACCGCGGACGCGCGCGCCGCCACCAGCAGCGGGTCTCCGGCGGCGGACGGCTGCTGGCTGAGCTGGTGCAGGTGCGCCCACCCGTGCTCCCGGTGCGCCGGCATCATCAGCGGCGTGTCCGGCTCCTCGGCCGGCTGTGACGCCCCGTGCACGGCGGTCACCTCGGTGACGTGCACGAACCGGCGCCACGGCAGGGCGCTGCCCGGCCGGGGCGCCCACTCGAAGCCGGTCACCTCGTCCGCGCTGAACACCTCGTACGCGGCGCCCCGAGCGATCTCCTCGGCCGGGTACACGCCGCCGTCGAACGCCACGCGCAGCCCGGTGCGCTCACTGGCGGGACTGCTGAGCTCGCTCACGCGGCGACGCTAGAGTCGCGCGGCGTAGTCGAGGTGAACGCCGGGTGGCGGGCGGATGGACAGGCCCGGTGTGTGATGCTGTCGCTGATGAGCGAGCCGACTGAAACCCGCCGCGAGCGTGCCGCCCGGCGGGCCGGAGAGTTCCCGTCCGCCCCCGAGCCGCTGCCCCGGCCGGTGCTGGACAGCCACACCCACCTGGACATCACCGTCAGCGAGGCCGGTGTGCCCGGCGGCGGGCCGGCCGACGACCCGGTCGCCGCGGCGGTCGCGGTGGCTACCAGGGTCGGCGTGGACCGGCTGGTCCAGGTGGGCGTGGACGTCGCCTCCTCCCGATGGGGCGCGGACACCGCCGACGCGTACCCGGCGGTGCTGGCGACCGTGGCGCTGCACCCCAACGAGGCGCCCCGGCTGGCCGACCTCGACGAGGCGCTGCGGGAGATCGAGTCGCTGGCCGCCCGCGACCGGGTCCGGGGGATCGGCGAGACCGGGATGGACTTCTTCCGCACCGGTGACGAGGGGCGCGCCGCGCAGGAGGCCAGCTTCCGGGCGCACATCGCCATCGCCAAGCGGTACGACAAGGCCCTGGTCATCCACGACCGGGACGCGCACGCGGACGTGCTGCGGATCCTCGACGACGAGGGCGCCCCGGAGACGGTGGTGCTGCACTGCTTCTCCGGTGACGCCGAGTTCGCCCGCGAGTGCGTCCGCCGTGGCTACCTGCTCAGCTTCGCCGGCACCGTCACGTTCGCCAGCGCCACCGCGCTGCGGGAGGCCGCCGCGCTCACCCCGGTGGACCAGCTCCTGGTGGAGACCGACGCCCCCTACCTCACGCCGACGCCGCACCGGGGCCGGCCGAACGCCTCGTACCTGATCCCGCTGACCGTCAGGTCGCTCGCCGAGACCACGGGCACCGACCTCGACGAGCTGTGCGCGGCGATCTCCGCGACCGGCGACCGGGTCTTCGGCCCGTGGTGAGCCCGGCCCGGCGGTCGGCCCCGACGACGCCGCTACGCTGCCAGCCATGACCGGTCTCCTCGGCCCGGCGGAGATCCGGGAACTCGCCGCCCGCCTGGGCGTCGCGCCCACCAAGAAGCTGGGCCAGAACTTCGTGCACGACCCGAACACCGTGCGCCGGATCGTCACGGCCGCCGGCCTGACCCCCGACGACGTCGCCCTGGAGGTCGGCCCGGGCCTCGGCTCGCTGACCCTGGGACTGCTGCCGGTCGCCGGGCACGTGCACGCCGTGGAGATCGACCCGGTGCTCGCCGGGGCGCTGCCGGAGACCGTCGCCCGGCACGCCGGCGCGGACGCCGGCCGGCTCACCGTGCACCGCGCCGACGCGTTGCGTGTCGACGCCGCCGAGCTGGCCGACCCGGCGCCGACCGCGCTGGTCGCGAACCTGCCGTACAACGTCGCCGTGCCTGTGGTGCTGCACCTGCTCGCCGCGCTGCCCAGCCTGCGGCACGGCCTGGTGATGGTGCAGAAGGAGGTCGCCGACCGGCTGGTCGCCGGTCCCGGCTCCAAGGTGTACGGCATTCCGTCAGTCAAGCTCGCCTGGTACGCCCAGGCCCGCAGCGCCGGCCGGGTACCGCCGAACGTGTTCTGGCCGGTGCCGAACGTCGACTCCGGCCTGGTCGCCTTCACCTGTCACGAACCGCCCCGCGCCGACGTACCCCGGGAGCGGGTCTTCGCCGTGGTGGACGCGGCGTTCGCGCAGCGCCGCAAGACCCTGCGCGCGGCGCTGGCCGGCTGGGCCGGCGGCGCGGACCGGGCCGCCGCCGCGCTCACCGCGGCCGGCGTCGACCCCGGCGCCCGGGGGGAGTCGCTGACCGTCGCGCAGTTCGCCGCCATCGCCGCGTCGGCTCCGGTCGGTACGCCGGCCGCGAAGTAGGCTGACGCCGTGCCCGCCGAGGACGCCGAGGAGCAGATCGTGGTCAAGCCGTTCGACATCCGCCTGCCCGTGCGGGGTGTCACCCCGTGACCGAGGCCTGGCGACCGGACGACGAGGATGAGCGGCGCGGCGCCTTCGGGCCGGTGCGGGTGCGGGTGCCCGCGAAGGTCAACCTGCACCTCGGGGTTGGTCCACTGCGCCGCGACGGTTACCACGAGCTGAACACCGTCTACCACGCCATCTCCATCTACGACGAGCTGACCGCCCGGCGGGGCGACACGTTGGCGTTGACCATGGAGGGGGAGGGCGCCGGCGAGCTGGCGCTGGACGACTCCAACCTGATCATCCGTGCCGCGCACGCCCTCGCCGGGTACGCGGGGGTGCTGCCGCACGCCCGCCTGCACCTGCGCAAGCAGATCCCCCTCGCCGGTGGCCTGGCCGGCGGCAGCGCCGACGCGGCCGCCGCGCTGGTGGCCTGCGACGCGCTGTGGGGGACCGGCCTGTCCCGGGACGAGCTGGCCGGGATCGCCGCCGACCTCGGCTCCGACGTGCCGTTCCTGATCTACGGGGGCACCGCGCTGGGCACCGGCCGGGGCGAGGCGGTCAGCCCGGTGCTGGTGCGCCCGACGTCCTGGCACTGGGTGGTGGCCATCGCCGACGTTGGCCTGTCCACCCCGGCCGCCTACCGGGAGCTGGACCGGCTGCGCGACGCCGGCACCGCCGGTGCGCCGCTGGGCAGCACCGACGCCCTGCTGGGCGCGCTCCGCCAGCGGGATCCCCGGGTGCTCGCCCGTACGCTCGGCAACGACCTTCAGGACGCCGCGCTGGCCATGCGCCCGGCGCTGGCCGACACCCTCAAGGCCGGCGAGGCTGCGGGCGCGCTCGCGGGTCTCGTCTCCGGCTCCGGCCCGACGTGCGTCTTCCTCGCCGCCGACGCGGCAAGCGCCGAACGGATCGCCGCCGAGCTGACAAGCGCCGGCGTGTGCCGGGAGGCCCGGGTCGCGCATGGTCCGGTCGCCGGCGCCCGGGTCGGCTGACGTCGCGTCCCGCCAGCCCGACGCGGGCCGCGGGCGCGCGGCGCGGGTGACCGGGACGCCCGCGTACCCTTGGGTCAGGCGTCCCGAGGTGCCCGCCGGCACCCGGACGCCTTGATCTTGAAGGGTGGAACGTGGCCAACATCGTCAATCTGGACCGGGTGTCCAAGGGGTACGGCGCCGCCGGGCGGCTGCTCACGGACGTCTCGCTCGGCCTGGACGACGCCGACCGGATCGGTGTGGTCGGCCTCAACGGTGCCGGCAAGTCCACCCTGCTGCGCCTGCTCACCAAGCAGGAGGATCCCGACGACGGCCGGGTCACCCACCGTCGTGACCTGCGCGTGCTCTGGCTGCCCCAGCAGCTCACCCTCGCCCCCGACGCCACAGTCCGGGACGTCGTGCTCGGCACCGCCTGGCTCGGCGAGGGCATGGGCGCCGAGCACGAGTGGGCCGGCGACGCGGGCGTCCGCAACATCCTCGACGGCCTCGGCATGCCGCACCTCGGCCTCGACCAGCCGGTCGGCCCGATGTCCGGTGGCGAACGGCGGCGGGTGGCGCTCGCCGCGCTGCTCGTGCGCGAATCCGACCTGCTCATCCTCGACGAGCCCACCAACCACCTCGATGTCGGCGGTGTCGACTGGCTGGCCCGCCACCTGGTCGGCCGCCGGGGCGCCCTGGTCGTGGTCACCCACGACAGGTGGTTCCTGGACGCGGTCTGCACCAACACCTGGGAGGTCGCCGACCAGACCGTCCGCGCGTACGAGGGCGGCTTCGCCGCCTGGACCCTCGCCCGCGCCGAGCGTGAGCGCGTCGCCGCCGCCACCGAGGCCCGCCGCCAGAACCTGCTCCGCAAGGAGATCGCCTGGCTGCGCCGCGGCCCGCCGGCCCGTACCTCCAAGCCGCAGTTCCGCATCGACGCCGCGAACGCGCTGATCGCCGACGTGCCGCCGGCCCGCGACACCATGTCGTTGCAGCGGATGGCGGTCTCGCGCCTCGGCAAGCAGGTGTACGAGCTGGAGAACGTCGAGCTGCACGCCGGGCCGAAGGAGATCCTGCGCGACGTCACGTGGCTGGTCGGCCCGGGCGACCGGATCGCCATCCTCGGCGCCAACGGCGCCGGCAAGACGACCCTGCTGCGGATGCTCGCCGGCATCACCCGCCCGGACGGCGGCCGACTCAACACCGGCTCCACCGTGCGGCCGGCGTTCCTCTCCCAGGAGCTCGCCGAGCTGCCCGGGCACCTGCGGGTGCTGGAGGCCGTCGAGGAGGTCGCCCGCCGGGTGCAGCTCGGCGACCGGGAGGTCTCCGCCGCCCAGCTCGCCGAGGTCTTCGGCTTCGACGACCGCCGCCTCTGGACCCCGGTCAGTGACCTCTCCGGCGGCGAACGTCGCCGGTTGCAGATGCTGCGGCTGCTCGCCGGCGAACCCAACGTGCTGCTCTTCGACGAGCCCACCAACGACCTGGACACCGACACCCTCGCCGCGCTGGAGGACCTGCTCGACTCGTGGCCCGGCACGATCATCGTGGCGAGCCACGACCGCTACCTGATCGAGCGGGTCACCGACACGGCGTACGGGATGTTCGGCGACGGCCGGCTCGTGCACCTGCCGGGCGGCGTCGACGAGTACCTGGCCCGGACCGCGGAACGGGCCGGTCCTGGCCGCGCCGGTCCCGCGCCGACCGCCGCGTCCGGTGAACCCACCGCGACCGGCATGTCCGCCGCCGAGGTGCGTCAGGCCCGCAAGGAGCTGACCCGCCTGGAACGCCAGCTCGGCAAGCTCGACCAGCGTGAGGCCACCCTGCTCGACCAGCTCGCCGCCGACGCCACCGACTACGCCCGGGTCGCCGAGCTGGACACCCAGCTCAAGGACCTGCGGGCCGAGCGGGAGCGGATCGAGGAGACCTGGATGACCCTCGCCGAGGAGCTTCCCGAGAGCTGATTCGGCCGGGCGCGCCGGGCCGGGGGCCGTGTGCGGCGTCACACCGCCACATGCGGGACAATCGTCGGCGACACCTCACCCCACGGCGTTGGAGACTCAGACATGGCCCACACCCCCGTCAACCACCCCGCGCGGCCGATCTACCGGGCGATCGGCGGGCTGACCGGTCTGTACCTGGTGGTCTTCGGTGTGCTCGGCATCATCGCGAGCGCCGGCAACGAGGTCCTCGCGCAGGACGACACGAAGGTCCTCGGCCAGGGCACCAACCTCGGCTTCTCGCTGCTCAGCGTGCTGCTCGGGGTCATCGTGCTGGTCGGCACCGGTCTCGGCCGCAACATCGACGTGGCGATCAACCAGTGGCTGGCGTACGCCCTCATGGTTGTCGGCCTGGCTGGTCTCGCGTTCATCCGGACCGACGCGAACATCTTCAACTTCAGCATCACCACAGTGGTCGTGGTGCTCTCGGCCGCCCTGGTGCTGCTCATGGTCGGCATGTACGGCAAGGTCGGGTCGGACGAGGAGGCGGAGGCCTTCCAGAAGGCCCGTCTCGTTCTCTGAGGTTGTTTCTTGGTCGCTGTTGTGGTTTTCGCCGGAGCCCGAGCTGCTCCGGGCGGTCAGGCTTGATCCCTGCGCAGCTCGGGCTCCGGCGAAAACCTGACCTTGGTCCGGCCTTCGGCGGACCCTTTCGGCTTTGTTGTTCTTCGGACAGTTGGCGCTGCCTCGGGGGACAATCCTCCTGAATCGGTCAATTCAGGGGGTCTGGGTATGCCGCACTTTCCGGTGAACCATCCGGCTCGGCCGATCTACCGGGTCCTCACCGGTCTGATCGGCGTCTACATCCTGGTCTTCGGAGTCTGGGGTGTCGCCGAGACGATAGGCGACCCGCTCTTCGACCGGGGCAGCCACTGGGCGCTCGGGCTGCGCACCAACCTGGCCTTCTCACTCGCCTCGGTGATCTTCGGGGTCGTCCTGATCATCGGGGCGTCCCGGCGCACCAACCTCGGCCACTACATCAACCTCACCGCAGGTGTGGTCTTCCTGGCGACCAGCATCCTGATGATGTCGGTGCTCCAGACGGAGGCGAACTTCCTCAACTTCTCGATGTCGACAGTTGTCGTGTCGATGCTGTTCGGGTTGGTCCTGCTCGGCACCGGCCTCTACGACAAGGTGGGCCCGCCGGAACACGCCGAGGCGGAACTGGAACTCCGCAAACACCCGGTGGCCGACTCCCACCGTCGCTGAACGAAAGTCAGCCGCGCCGACTGGTGATCAACGTCGGCTTCGCCTCCAGGTGCGACAACCCGTTCCACGCCAGGTTGACCAGATGCGCCGCCACCGTCTCCTTGCGCGGCTTGCGGACCTCCAGCCACCAGCGGCCGGTCAACGCCACCATGCCCACAAGCGCCTGCGAATACAGCTCGGCGAGCTTCGGGTCGTACCCGCGGCTCTTGAACTCGGCGCCCAGGATGTGCTCGACCTGGTGCGCCACGTCGTTCATCACGCTGCTGAAGTTGGCCGTGCCGGACATCAACGGCGACTCGCGGACCAGCACCCGGAACCCGCTGGTCTCCTCCTCGATGTAGCCCAGCAGGGCCAGCGCCGCCTGCTCCAACAGCTCCCGCGGGTGCCCGGCGGTCAACGCCGTGGTGATCCGGTCCAACAGGGCCCGGACCTCCCGGTCCACCACCACCGCGTAGAGCCCCTCCTTGCCGCCGAAGTGCTCGTACACCACCGGCTTGGAGACCTTGGCGCGGGCCGCCACCTCCTCGATGGAGGTGGCGTCGAAACCACGCTCGGCGAAGAGCTGCCGACCGGTCGCGATCAACTGCTCCCGCCGCTGGGCCGCCGACATGCGGACCCGAGAAGGGGGCTTGGGCTTCGGTGCCGGAGTCGCCCGGCCGCCGACACCGTCGCTGGCCTCGGACATGTCGCCGCCTCGCTGGCGCTTGGTGACGCCCTGCCGTGGGATGGTGCCTCCGTCGTGCCCGTTCACGTCGTCGCCTCACCGGCGGGCGGTCCAGCCGCCCTGCCACGCCGTCCGACCGTACCCGGATCGGGCCCGGCTCCCCGCCTGCCGAGTCGTCCGCGTCGCTCGGTCATCCGGCCATCCTGCCAGGCGACCTCCCGGTGCACCGCCCGGTTTACCGGGGTGCGACCGGCTTCACCAGCTTGGCCGCGAGACGCTCCTGCTTCGGCCAGCGCACCTGCGACGCCGCACCGAACTTCTCGAACAGCCAGATCACCCGGGCGGAGATGTCCACCTGGCCGCGCAGCACGCCGTGCCGGGCGCTGGTCGGGTCCGCGTGGTGCAGGTTGTGCCAGCTCTCACCGAAGGACAGGATCGCCAGCGGCCAGAAGTTCGAGGCGCGGTCACCCTGACGCATCGCGAACGGCCGCTCGCCGTAGACGTGGCAGACCGAGTTGATCGCCCAGGTGACGTGGTGCAGCAGGCCGATCCGGACCAGCCCGGCCCAGAAGAACGCGGTGAGCGCGCCCTGCCACGACCAGGTGATCAGGCCGCCCATCAGCGCGGGGCCGAGCAGCGAGATGGCCACCAGCGCCGGGAAGAGCCGGTCCACCCGGCTGATGTCACGGTCGGCGATCAGGTCCGGCGCGAACCGCTGGCGGTTGGACAGCTCCCGGCGGAACAGCCAGCCCACGTGGGCGTGGAACAGGCCCCGGGTCAGCGCCCAGAAGCTGGTGCCGAAGCGCCACGGCGAGTGCGGGTCACCCTCCAGGTCGGAGAAGGCGTGGTGCCGACGGTGGTCGGCCACCCACTGGATGATCTCGCCCTGCACCGCGAGCGAACCCGCGACCGCCAGCGTGACGCGCAGCCACCGCTTGGCCTTGAACGACCCGTGGGTGAAGTAGCGGTGGAAGCCGACCGTGATGCCGAGCCCGGAGACCACGTACCAGACCAGGCCGATGATGACGTCGGTCCAGCCCAGCCAGCCACCCCAGGCCATCGGGACGGCGACCAGCAGGGCCACGAAAGGGATCACCACGAACGCCCAGAGGGCGGCCAGGATCCCGGAGGACTGGCTGCCGTCGGTGAGCGGTTTCGGGCCGGGGGCGGCGGTGTTGGGTTCGAGCACGGTGGTCATGGCACCTCGCAGAGGGGAACGGAAGCGATCACGAAGCTACGCCTACGTCACCGTAACTTACGGCACCGTAGATCGCACGAGGAAGTTTCCAACCGGCTTCGGCGAACCGTTCAAAACAGCAGGTCAAATGCCTTTTGTACGGGGTGGCCGGCGACCGCCCCGGCGGCGGCGCAGCGCTGTGCGAGCTGTTCGCCCGGGCACCGCCACCACCGGTCGACCGGGAGAGGCGAAAGGAGCGGTGGCGTCCGGCGCTCGGGGCGCTAAGGTGTAGCCCGGGATGCCCATCCCCTGATGCGACGCGCTCACGTCGCTGATCGGCCGTGGTGTAATTGGCAACACCCGGGTCTTTGGTACCCGTATTTCAGGTTCGAACCCTGGCGGCCGAGCTGCCCCCTAAGTCCGTTTTAGGCTCCACTGGGGGTAAGAGGGAACCGTGCCGGGCCTCGCGGTTAGCATGGCCGCGAGAGTGTCCGCCGTCCCGACGGGAGCCACACCGTGCCCCAGCCCCAGCTCCGTACCGTCGTCGTGCTCGCCGCCGGTGAGGGCAAGCGGATGAAGTCCACACTGCCCAAGGTGCTGCACCCCCTGCTCGGCCGTACGCTGCTCGGCCACGTGCTGAGCGCGGCCGCGCCGCTGGCCGCCGACCGTACCGTCGTCGTGGTGGGCCACGGCGCCGACCAGGTCCGGGCCCACCTGACCGAGATCGCCCCCGACGCCACGCCCGTGCTCCAGGCCGAGCAGCTCGGCACCGGTCACGCCGTGCGGATCGCACTGGAGGCCGTCCCGGAGGGCGCCGGCACCGTCGTGGTGATCAACGGGGACGTGCCGTTGCTGCGCCCGGAGACGGTGGGCGCGCTGGTGACCGCGCACGAGGAGGCCGCCGCTGCGGCCACCGTGCTCGCCGCCGAGGTTCCCGACCCGACCGGCCTCGGGCGGATCGTCCGGGACGCCGACGGGCGGTTGGAGCAGATCGTCGAGGAGCGCGACGCCGACCCGACGCAGCGAGCGATCCGGGAGATCAACGCCGGGATCTACGCGTTCGACGCGGTGCGGTTGCGCGACGCGCTCGGCAAGCTCTCCACCGACAACGACCAGGGCGAGGAGTACCTGACGGACGTCTTCGGCCTGCTGCGCGCGGCCGGGGAGCCGGTCGCGGTGCACGTGGCCGCCGACCACGTCGAGACGTTGGGCTGCAACGACCGGGTGGAGCTGGCGTCGCTGCGGCGTCTGCTGCGCGACCGGGTCAACGAGGCGTGGATGCGCACCGGTGTGAGCCTGCTCGACCCGGCGACCACCTGGATCGACGTGACCGTCGCGCTCGACCGCGACGCGGTGGTCGACCAGAACACCCAGCTGCGTGGCGCCACCGTGGTCGGCTCCGGCGCGCTGATCGGCCCGGACGTCACGCTCGTCGACACGATCGTCGGTCCGGGGGCGTCGGTGGTCCGCAGCCACGCGGTCGGCGCCGAGGTCGGCGAGGGCGCCAGCGTGGGGCCGTACGCGTACCTGCGGCCGGCGGCGCGACTGGCCGACAAGGCGAAGGTCGGCACGTTCGTCGAGGTGAAGAACTCGCAGATCGGCGCGGGGTCGAAGGTGCCGCACCTGACGTACGTCGGCGACGCGACGATCGGTGAGCAGACCAACATCGGGGCTGCCTCGGTCTTCGTCAACTACGACGGGGTCAACAAGCACCGCACGGTGATCGGCAGTCACGCCCGCACGGGCGCGGACAACATGTTCGTGGCCCCGGTCGAGGTGGGCGACGGCGCGTACACGGCGGCCGGCTCGGTGATCGTGGACGACGTGCCGGCGGGCGCGATGGGTGTGGCCCGGGCGCGTCAGCGCAACATCGAGGGCTGGGTGGTGAAGCGGCGGGCCGGTACGGCGGCGGCCGAGGCCGCACAGCGCGCCGGTGACGCGAAGGGTGCGTCGGATGTGGCCGGCGCCGCAAGCGACAGTGAGGCAATGCACGGGCAGGCCGAGACGGTGGGCGGTGCGTCCGGCGCGGGAGATACTGCAACCGACTAGTCCCCGACCCACCACCACCGGGCCGGGTACCGCCGACAAACGGGAGCAGACGGGCCCATGGGCAGCATCGTCGCCGAAAACCGCAAAAGCCTGATGCTCTTCTCCGGACGGGGCTTTCCGGAGCTGGCAAAGGAGATCGGCGAGGTGCTCGGCGTTGCGCCGACGCCGGCCGACGCATACGAGTTCGCCAACGGCGAGATCTTCGTACGCTTCAAGGACTCGGTGCGTGGATCGGACGCCTTCGTGGTGCAGTCCGTGACGCACGGGGTGAACACCTGGGTCATGGAGACCCTGATCATGGTGGACGCGCTGAAGCGGGGGTCCGCCAAGCGGATCACCGTGGTGTTGCCGTTCTACCCGTACGCCCGCCAGGACAAGAAGCACCGTGGTCGGGAGCCGATCTCGGCCCGGCTCGTGGCGGATCTGCTGAAGACGGCCGGCGCGAACCGGATCCTCACCGTCGACCTGCACACCGCACAGATCCAGGGCTTCTTCGACGGCCCGGTGGACCACCTCTTCGCGATGGACATCCTGGCGGAGTACGTGGAGCACCGGTACGCAGGCCGGCCGATGACGGTGGTGGCACCGGATTCGGGGCGGGTGCGGGTGGCCGAGCGGTGGACCGACCGGCTGGGCGGCTGCCCGCTGGCGTTCATCCACAAGACCCGCGACCCGATGAAGCCGAACCAGGTGGTGGCGAACCGGGTGGTCGGCGAGGTGGAGGGCCGGGTCTGCCTGATCGTGGACGACATGATCGACACCGGTGGCACGATCGCCAAGGCGGCGGACATCCTCAAGGAGTCGGGCGCGGCGGAGATCGTGGTCGCCTCCACCCACGCGCTGCTGTCCGATCCGGCGATCGAGCGGCTGAAGAACAGCTCGATCAGCGAGATCGTGGTGACCAACACGCTGCCGTTGCCTCCGGAGAAGCAACTGGACAAGCTGACCGTGCTGTCGATCGCGCCGCTGCTGGCGCGGGCGATCCGGGAGGTGTTCGACGACGGCTCGGTGACCACCCTCTTCGGTGGCCTGAGCTGAGCGGGGCCTGAGCTGGGCGAGGCCTGGAGGCCCCGTTTCCGCCAGTCGGCGCGCCGGCGCGGGCCGAGCTGACAGAATGGTCGAACGGGGCCGACACGCTGGCGGGAACACCGCCGGCGCGCCGGCCCGGAGCCGTGACCGGGGACTGCCGGAAACCTTCAAATCAGCTCGGGTAGACTGGTGCGGTTGCCACGGCGAGGGTGCCCGGCGGGCCGCTGAATAAGCGCCGCACGGAGGCACCGTCATCGACGCGGTGCTCCGGGCAGTCGTTCATGACGCATGAGCCCCAGCGAGCCCCTCGCCCCAGCACCGCCAGACGACAAGCCGCCGCAGCGAAAAGCATCAGGAGTTTCCCCGTGTCCGAGGTAAAGATCAGCGCCGAGCCCCGTACCGAGTTCGGCAAGGGTGGTGCCCGCCGTACCCGCCGGGCCGGCAAGGTGCCCGCCGTGCTGTACGGCCACGGCGAGAAGCCCAAGCACATCGCGCTGCCGTCGCGGGAGTTCGCCGCGGCGATCCGCAAGGGTGGCGCCAACCAGCTCTTCGCGATCGACATCACCGACGGCACCCAGGTGCTGGCGCTGCCGAAGGCGATCCAGCGTGACCCGATCAAGGACACCTTCGAGCACGTCGACCTGCTCCTGGTCCGTCGCGGCGAGAAGGTCACCGTCGAGGTTCCGGTCCAGCTGACCGGCGAGGCCGCACGGGACACCCTGATCGTGCACGACCACGACACCCTCTCGGTGACCGCCGACGCCACCAAGGTGCCGGACCACCTCGAGGCGTCGATCGAGGGCCTGGAGGCCGGTTCCCAGGTGACCGCCGGCGACGTGCAGCTGCCTGCCGGTGTGGAGCTGGTGGGCGACTCGGAGCAGACGGTCGCGTCGGTGACCGCCGCGCCGACCGCCGAGCAGCTCGAGGCGACGCTGCCCGAGGTCGAGGCGGCCACCGAGGAGGCCGAGGCCGAGGTCGGCGAGGGCACCGAGGACTCCGAGGGCGCGGACACCGCCGAGGGCGACGAGGCGCGCACCGAGGCCTGATCGGTTTCGTACTCTGCTGGCAGGCGTCCCCGAGCGGGGGCGCCTGTCGGCGTATCGGGAGTCGGTGGGAGGGGCGGGTCGTGACGGACGAGGCGGGGCCGTGGCTGGTCGTCGGCCTGGGCAATCCGGGCCGGGAGTACGCCGGGAACCGGCACAACGTCGGCTTCATGGTGGCTGACCTGCTGGCCGCTCGGGTGGGCGCGCGGTTCGGTCGGCACAAGCGGGCGGTCGCCGAGGTGGCCGAGGGGCGACTGGGCTTCGGTGGGCCGAAGCTGGTGCTGGCCAAGCCACTGACGTACATGAACCTCTCCGGTGGGCCGGTGGCGGCGCTGTCGCAGTTCTACAAGGTGCCGCCGGCACGGGTGATCGCGGTGCACGACGAGTTGGACATCGGCTTCGGCCAGGTGCGGGTGAAGTGCGGCGGCGGCGAGGGCGGGCACAACGGCCTGCGCTCGATGTCGAAGTCGTTGGGTACGAAGGACTACGTCCGGGTGCGGTTCGGGGTCGGCCGGCCACCGGGGCGGCAGGACCCGGCGGATTATGTGCTGTCGGATTTCAGCACGGCGGAGCGCAAGGAGCTGGATTTCCTGGTGGACCGTGCTGCCGACGTCGTGGAGTCGGTGATCCTCAAGGGCGTGGAGCCCACCCAGAACCTCTACCACGGCGCCTGAGCCGGGCGGGGCGTACCGGATCCGCGGCACTGGGCCGGTAGTCTGCGCCTTTTGGCGGGCCGCGACCGGCGAGTGCCTCGCGGTGGGTGTCCGGGCGGGCACGGGCCGCGGCGAGGTGACGGGAGCGGACACAGATGGGCAGTCCTCCGATGATCGACGGCGCGTTCGCCCGGTGGCTGGCGTCCCGGGCCGGTCAGGCGTTGCTCGACCTGCGTGCGGAGTTGGGTTTCACGGACGCCGGCGCGCTCAAGTCGGCCGGGGACAAGGTGTCGCACGACCTGATCCGTACGGAGCTGGCGAAGTGGCGGCCGGGCGACGCGGTGCTCTCCGAGGAGGACGAGGGGTCGCGGCTGGCCTGGGCGGCGGAGGTCAACACCGAGGCGGTGTCGCGACTGGCCGCCGACCGGGTGTGGATCGTCGACCCGTTGGACGGCACGCGGGAGTTCGCCGAGGAGGGCCGCTCGGACTGGGCTGTGCACGTGGCGCTCTGGGCACGCAACGCGCCGAGTCCGCACGGACTGGTCGCCGGGGCGGTGGGTCTGCCGGCGCAGCACCGGGTGCTGGGCACGGACTACCCGCCGGCGTACCCGCCGATGACGGTGGAGGCGGCGACGGCGGGTACGCGGGTGATCCGGTTGGCGGCGAGCCGGAGCCGGCCGCCGGTGTTCCTCACCGACCTCGCCGAGGACGTGGGGGCGAAGCTGGTGCCGATGGGTTCGGCCGGAGCCAAGATCGCCGCGGTGGTCACCGGTGAGGTGGACGCGTACATCCACGCCGGCGGTCAGTACGAGTGGGACTCGGCGGCGCCGGTGGCTGTGGCGACGGCCACCGGACTGCACGCTTCCCGGATCGATGGTTCTGCGCTGAAATACAACGAGGCGGATCCACGCCTGCCGGACCTGTTGGTCTGTCGCAAGGATCTCGCCACCCGGTTGCTTGCAGCGCTGCAGAGACATTCCGGGTAGCCTGAGCGGACTTTCTTGACATGCCCGACCGGAAAGGTCTGGAAATCGGATGAGCAAGCGAATCGAGCCGGTGTCATGACCACCCCCGCCGCCTACCGGGTCTCCCACCTGGACGCCCTGGAGGCGGAGAGCATCTTCGTGATGCGCGAGGTGGTCGCCGAGATGGAACGCCCGGTGCTGCTCTTCTCCGGCGGCAAGGACTCGATCGTCATGCTGCGCCTGGCGCAGAAGGCGTTCGCCCCGGCCAACATCCCCTTCCCGGTCATGCACGTCGACACCGGGCACAACTTCCCCGAGGTGCTCGAATACCGCGACCAGCGGGTCGCCGAGCTGGGGTTGCAGCTCGTGGTGGCGAGCGTGCCGGAGGCCCTGGCCAGCGGCATGGTCCGGGAGTCCGGCGACGGGATGCGCAACCGGATCCAGACGCCGGTGCTGCTGGACGCGGTGGAGAAGCACCGCTTCGACGCGTTGTTCGGCGGCGCCCGCCGGGACGAGGAGAAGGCCCGCGCCAAGGAACGGGTGTTCAGCTTCCGCGACGAGTTCGGTCAGTGGGATCCGAAGAACCAGCGGCCGGAGCTGTGGTCGCTCTACAACGGCCGGCACCACCCGGGCGAGTCGATCCGGGTCTTCCCGCTGTCCAACTGGACCGAGCTGGACGTGTGGCACTACATCGCCCGGGAGCGCATCCCGCTGCCGTCGATCTACTACGCGCACGAGCGCGAGGTGATCGAACGGGACGGGATGTACTACGCGGTGAACGAGTTCTTCCGCCCCCGCGCGGGCGAGGAACGGTTCAAGGCGCAGGTGCGCTACCGCACCGTCGGCGACGCCTCCTGCACCGCGGCGGTCCGCTCCGACGCGGACACCGTGGAGAAGGTCATCGAGGAGGTCGCGGCCACCCGGATCACCGAGCGGGGCGCGACCCGTGGTGACGACCGGGTCAGCGAGGCCGCCATGGAGGACCGCAAGCGGGAGGGCTACTTCTGATGAGCACCGAGACGGTGGCCCCGGCCCCCGAGGCGCGGGCGATGGACCTGCTGCGGTTCGCCACCGCCGGCAGCGTGGACGACGGCAAGTCGACCCTGATCGGCCGCCTGCTCTACGACACCAAGTCGCTCTTCACCGACCAGTTGGCCGCGGTGGAGGCGGTCAGCGCGGCCCGCGGTGACGAGTACACCAACCTGGCGCTGCTCACCGACGGCCTGCGCGCCGAGCGGGAGCAGGGCATCACCATCGACGTGGCGTACCGGTACTTCGCCACGCCCCGGCGCAAGTTCATCATCGCCGACACTCCGGGCCACATCCAGTACACCCGCAACATGGTCACCGGGGCGTCCACCGCCGACCTGGCGTTGATCCTGGTGGACGCGCGCAAGGGCCTGGTCGAGCAGTCCCGCCGGCACGCGTTCCTGTGCTCCCTGCTGCGGGTGCCGCACCTGGTCCTCTGCGTCAACAAGATGGACCTGGTCGACTGGTCGCAGGAGGTCTACGAACGCATCGCCGACGAGTTCACCGCGTTCGCCGCGAAGCTCGACGTACCGGACCTGACAGTGGTGCCGATCTCGGCGCTGCGCGGCGACAACATCGTCACCCGGTCGGAGAACATGCAGTGGTACGAGGGTCCGTCGCTGCTGCACCACCTGGAGCGGGTGCACATCGCGAGCGACCGCAACCTGGTCGACGTCCGGTTCCCGGTGCAGTACGTGATCCGTCCGCAGTCCACGACTGTCACCGACTACCGCGGCTACGCCGGCCAGGTCGCCTCCGGAGTGCTCAAGCCGGGTGACGAGGTGATGGTGCTGCCGTCCGGCTTCACCAGCCGGATCGCCGCGGTGGAGACCGCCGACGGGCCGGTTGCGGAGGCGTTCCCGCCGATGTCGGTGACGGTACGACTGGCCGACGAGATCGACATCTCCCGGGGTGACCTGATCTGCCGTCCGAACAACGCTCCGGCGGTGGCCCAGGACATCGAGGCGATGGTCTGCTGGATGGACGAGATCACCCCGTTGCGGGTCGGCGGCCGGTACGCGATCAAGCACACCACCCGTTCGGCGCGGGCGATCGTGCGCGGGCTGCACTACCGGCTGGACATCAACTCGCTGCACCGGGACGAGTCGGCGGACGAGCTGCGGCTCAACGAGATCGGTCGGGTGCGGCTGCGGACGACGGTGCCGCTGCTGGCCGACGAGTACCGGCGCAACCGCACCACCGGAGGCTTCGTCATCATCGACGAGACCACCAACCGCACGGTAGGCGCCGCCATGATCGTCGAAGCCGCCTGACGCCCTCCCAC
>NZ_VDFY01000237.1 GCF_006228125.1 Micromonospora orduensis
CGCGGGCCCTCCCCCACGCCGCCCGCGCCCCCGGGGGTGGGTGTGGTCCCCCACTCGCCCGGAGCGGGCACCCCCGGCGGGCGGATCGGCCGACGTCCACCGCCGGCCTCGGACTCGCCCGGCTCCTTCGCGCCCGGCCACGGCTTGGCCACCCGCGAGGCCAGCACGAACTCCTTGCGCAGGGGATGACCCTCGAACTCCGGTGGCAGCAGCAGCGGTCGCAGCTCACCGTGACCGGTGAAGCCGATGCCGAACATCTCGTGCGTCTCCCGCTCGTGCCAGGCCGCACCCGGGTAGACGTCCACCACGGACGGCACGTCGGGCGCGTCGCGGGGCACCCGGGTGCGCAGCAGCACCCCGTGCCGCAGCCGCGTCGACCAGAGGTGCGCCACCACGTCGAAACCCTCAGCCAGCTCGTCCACGGCGGAGAGCCAGTCGAAGAAGTCGCAGGCCAGCTCGGCGTCGTCGCGGGCGGTACGCAGCGCGTCCGACCAGTTCGCCGGGGGCACGTCGACGGTGGCGCGGGCGAACCGCTGCCCGCCGGAGACCGACGGGGTCGCCGCGACCGGCGCGAGCAGCGCGACCAGCCGAGCGCCGACCTCTTCGGGAGTCATGCCGCTGATCCTAGTGCCGGCCCCGGCCCGCGCCGGTCCGCCGCCGATGCCCGCCGGTCGACCTGTCATGGACACCGATCTGCCGGCTTTGCCGGGCGGGGCGACTCCCGGCGGGGAAAGATGAGGGGCGTGCGCGCTGTGACTGTGAAACCCGGGGTCGCCGACTCGCTACGCCTCGTCGAGGATCAACCGGAGCCCCCGGCAGAGGAGGGCGCGATCCTCGTCGAGGCGCTGGCGGTCGGGATCTGCGGCACCGACCACGAGATCATCGCCGGAAAGTACGGCGAGGCCCCACCGGGCGCGGACCGCCTGATCATCGGGCACGAGTCGCTGGGTCGGGTGGTCGAGGATCCGACCGGCACCCTGCAACCCGGTGACCTGGTGGCCGGCATCGTCAGGCATCCCGACCCGGTCCCCTGTCCGAACTGCGCGGTCGGCGAGTGGGACATGTGCCGCAACGGTCAGTACACCGAACACGGCATCAAGGCGCTGCCCGGGTTCGCCCGCGACCGCTGGCGGATCGAGCCCCAGTTCGCGGTCCGCCTCGACCCGGCGCTGGCCCAGGTCGGGGTGCTGCTGGAGCCGACAAGTGTGGTGGCGAAGGCCTGGGACCACATCGAGCGGATCGGGCACCGGGCCGAATGGCAGCCGCAGACCGTCCTGGTGACCGGTGCCGGGCCGATCGGACTGCTGGCCGCGCTGCTCGGCACCCAGCGCGGGCTCACCGTCCACGTGTTGGACCGGGCCACCGACGGGCCCAAACCGGAGCTGGTCGCCGGGCTCGGCGCCACCTACCACGCGGTGCCGGTCAACGACCTGCCCTTCGAGCCGGACGTGGTGATCGAGTGCACCGGCGCTCCCACTGTGGTCCTCGACGTCATGTGCAAGGCGGCCCCGACCGGGATCGTCTGCCTGGCCGGGGTGTCCAGCGGCGGCCGGAGCATCGACTTCGACGCCGGGGCGCTCAACCGGGCGCTGGTGCTGGAGAACAACGTGGTGTTCGGCTCGGTGAACGCCAACCGGCGGCACTGGACCATGGCGGCGCAGGCGCTCGCCCGCGCCGACCAGGTCTGGCTGGAGTCGCTGATCACCCGTCGGGTGCCGGTGAACAGGTACGCCGACGCGTACACACCCGACCCGGACGACATCAAGGTGGTGCTGGAGTTCGCCTCCTGAGCGACGCCCCGCGCGCTCAGAGACCCGGCAGCCGGCCGTTGCGGAACAGGTCGACGAAGAGCTGGTGGTCCTGTCGGGCGCGCACCCCGTACGCGTGCGCGAAGTCCACAAGGTGTGTGACGAATCCCGACTCGTCGGTGTCCACCACCGCGACGATCGCCTCCTCGGTGGAGTAGTCCACCAGGTCGTGACTGGACTCGTCGTCGGCGACCGAGTGCATCCGGGCCACCGCCCGACCCAGGTCGACGAGCACCCCGCTCAGCTCCTCCGGCTCGTTCACGTCCGACCAGTCCAGGTCGGCGGCGTACGGGGAGACCTCGGCGACCAGCTGACCGGCCCCGTCCAGCTCGGTGAAGCCCAGCCAGGGGTCGGCGTGCGCCTGCAACGCCCGCTGCGACTCGGCGGTCCGGTGCCCCTGGTGCTGGAAGTAGCCGCGGACCGTCTCGTCGGTGACGTACCGCGCCACCGCCGGCACCTGCGCCTGCTTCATGTAGATGACGACGTCGTTCTCCAGGGCCTCGGTGTGCCCCTCCAGCAGCAGGTTGTACGACGGCAGCCCGGCCGAGCCGATGCCCACCCCCTTGCGCAGCACCACGTCCTTGATCCGGGTCGCCACCGGGCGCAGCCGCGCCGAGGCGGCGGGCAGGGTGCCCAGGTACTCCTCGAAGGCGGCGCGAACCCTGTCCCGGGTGGCGCCGTCGATCTCGAAGACCCCGTCGCCGACCGAGAACCGCCGCTCGTAGTTGTCGACTGTGGTCTGCGCGGCGAGCAGGTCGACCCGGGTGCTGAGCCGGGCCTGCTGGAGCACCCGGCGCAGCACCCCGTCGGCGTTGTCCAGCGTGATCGAGCCGATCGCGTCGTCCCCGCCTGCGGCGATGGCCCGCAGCTCGGTCAGGTACGACCGGGCGTAGCCCGCCACCAGCTCGCCGATCACCGTGTCGGAGAGCGCCTTGCCGTAGCCCAGCAGCGCGACGCTGGCGGCGAACCGCCGCAGGTCCCAGGTGAACGGCCCGACGTACGCCTCGTCGAAGTCGTTGACGTTGAACACCAGGTGCCCGGAGGCGTTCATGTACGTGCCGAAGTTCTCCGCGTGCAGGTCGCCGTGGATCCAGACCCGGCTGGTCCGGTCGTCGAGGAACCGGTCGTCGGCGAAGTCGCCGAGCTGGTCGGCGTAGAACAGCGCGGCGCTGCCCCGGTAGAAGGCGAACGGCGACGCGGCCATCTTGCGGAACTTGCGGCGGAAGGCCGCCGGGTCGAGCGCCATCGACGCGCCGAACTCCTCGGTGAGCACGGCGGCGATGTGGGCGGACCGCTGGTCCACGGAGCTGCTCATGGCCCGCAGGCTAGCCCGCCCCGGCCACCCCCGGTGTCAACCCGCGGCGGGTGGGCGTACCGGTGGGGCGGTGAGCGAGTCGACCGAGCGCGGGGCGGCGGCTTCGCGGGGCGCGGAGTCCAGTGGCGCGGCGAGTAGATCCGGACGGGACACACCGCCGACGCCGGACTGTTCGGCGGCGATCTTCTCCTGCAGGCGCAGGATGCCGTGCAGCAACGCCTCCGGTCGAGGTGGGCAGCCCGGCACGTACACGTCGACCGGGATGAGCTGGTCCACGCCCTTGGTGACCGAGTACGAGTCCCAGTAGGGGCCGCCGCAGTTGGAGCAGGCGCCGAACGAGATGACGTACTTCGGCTCTGGCATCTGGTCGTAGAGCCGCTTGATGGCCGGGGCCATCTTGTCGGTCACCGTGCCGGAGACCACCATGAGGTCGGCCTGCCGGGGGCCGTGGGCGAACGGGATCACGCCGAGTCGGATGAAGTCGTGCCGGCCCATGCTTGTCGCGATGAACTCGATGGCACAGCAGGCCAGACCGAAGTTGAACACCCAGAGCGAGTAGCGGCGCCCCCAGTTCAGCACGAACCGGATCGGCTCACCGAGCACTGCCGGTAGCTGCACGCCTGCCCCCCTCCGTCCTCCACCAGACAGTCAACCACAGCGTCCGGCTGGAACCCCGAGGGCGGCTCAGCGGCCTGGTCACCGGGCGGGTGGTCGCTGACCCGGCGATCGGGCCCGGCCGGCGCTTCCGGCCGGGCCCGATCGCGGGCACGCTCACCCGCGGGTGTGCCGCACTCAGGCCGTCGCGACCGAGGGGCCGGGGCCGATCGGCTGCGCGACGCTCGGGCCGGGGCCGATCAGCTCGGCGACGCCCGGGCCGGGGCCGATCGGCTGAGCGACGCTCGGGCCGGGGCCGATGGCGAGGGACACACCCGGGCCGGGGCCGATCTCCCCAGGCGCGCCCGGGCCGGGGCCGATCGCCGTGACGGCTGCCGCCGCGCCACCCAGGCCGAGGGCGAGGCCCGCCGCCGCAGTCACTCCGCTGAGCAGGATCTTCCGCATCATCATCGTTCTCCCCGTGTCGTTGTGGGCTGATGAATTGACCGTACGGAACCGACGAATGCCATAAAACCCCCTTTTAGTGATGATTATCTATACTTATGCCCGTTGATTGATTGGCGGCACTGTGCATGACGGGGCGATGTCCTGGACGCGACAGAAAGGCCCCCCCAAAGGTGCGCAACCGCTCGGAGTGTCCGGCTGTGTGACGGGTGCCGGCGGGACACGCTGTCCGCGGCCACCACGGGGAGGACGAGTGCTTGTGACGAGAGAAGTACGGGTGGGCGGACGGCCCCCCGACCCGTTGGGCGGTTCCGCCCACAAGGCGGCCGAACTGGTCTTCGACGACTTCTACCACGCCCACTTCCGTGGGCTGGTCGTCCAGCTCACCGCGTACACCGGTGACCGTGGGCAGGCACAGGACCTGGTCCAGGAGGCGTTCTGCCGGGCGTACGCCCACTGGGACCGGCTGGCCCGGTACGACGACCCGCTGGCGTGGGTGCGCCGGGTCGCCTGGAACCTGGGCCACAACCGCTGGCGGCGGCTGCGGACCGCGCAGGCGTGGCTGCTGCGGCAGCGGGAGACCCACGTCGCGGGGCCGAGCCCCGACCGGGTCGCCCTCGACACGGCGCTGGCGAAATTGCCGCCGAAGCAGCGGCGGGCCGTCGTCCTGCACTACCTCGCCGACCTGTCGGTCGCCGAGATCGCCGCCCAGGAACGCGTCGCCGAGGGAACCGTCAAGTCCTGGCTGCACCGGGGCCGGGCGGCCCTCGCGACGCACCTGCGCGACACCAACGAGGAGGTGCGAGATGTCTGAGCAGGAGACCCTCGGCCTCGCCGAAGAGTTCGCCCACTACCGCCGTACCGTGCTGGAGGAGGTCGAGGTGCCCGGGCCCGCCGCCGTCCGGCGGACGGTACGGGGACGCGGCCGTCGTCGGCTGGCGGCCAACACCGCGGCGGCGCTCGCGCTGTTCGGCGGGTCCGCCGTGGGGTACGCGGCGATGAACGGGCCGGAGCACCGGCCGGGCCCGGTCGACCCCACGCCCAGCGTGTCGGTGGCTCCGACCCCGAGTGACCCGGCGAGCCCGACCCCCAGCCCGGCCGCGACGAGCGGCGGCCCCGCCTCCACCGCGCCCAACGGCCGGTTCAGCCGGGCGCAGTTGCTCGGTGCGACGGTCACCCTGCCGGCCTGGCGGGCCGGGCCGGGCTGCCCGACGTCGGCCGTGCGGATCAGCGGCGACGACCGCGAGGGCGTCAACTGGCTGATCGCCCTCGAGCACGGTGACGTCGACGGGGACGGGGCGGTGGAGACGGTGGCGCTCGTGCAGTGCGTGCTCGGCACCCGGGGGCCGATGCAGGTGGTCGCCTTCGACCGGGACGAGGAGGGGAAGGTGGTCACTCTCGGCCGCGTGGTCGCGACCACCATCGACAAGCCGCAGTGGCTGTTCGCGCTCGACGTGGTCGACGACGGCACGGTGCGGGTGCAGGTCGGCGACATCGCCCCCGGCGGTGGCTGGCCCGGCGAGTGGTCCCAGCGACAGTGGCGGGGCTACCGGTGGAAGGATTTGGCCTTCGCCCAGGTCTCCGGGCCGACGAGCTTCGGTCCGAACCCGCACTCGGCGGACCTCGCGGTCACCGCCACCGCGCTGGTGCTGGGCACGGCGGATGACGGCTCACGAACGGGTACGACAACGGTGCGGATCCGCAACAAGGGCGCCGCAGCGGTCCCGCGCGTGGAGCTGCGCCTGAACCTCCCGTCGACCGTCCGCCCGGACGTCGACGGGTGGGCACCGTGCACCAACGAGCCGCAGGACACCAGCCAGCCGGTGACCTGTGGGCTTGGTCGGATCGGGGCCGGCGCGGAGGTGACGCTGACGTTGAGCTTCCGGGCCGCCGAGGGCGCCCCGGTGGGCACGGGAACCGCCGATGTGGAGGCCCGGCCGATGAGCGGCGACTTCACCTTCCTGCTGGACCTCAAGGACGCCGACAACCGGGTCGCCATGGCCTACCGGTGACACCCGCCGGCCCGCGTCGCACACCGCTCGCGCGTGCGACGCGGCCCGGCGCTCCGGTCACCAGGAGGGGCGTTGCAGCAGACCCACGAACTCGACGAGCAGCCGCTCCCGCAGCGCCGGCGGTGCGGCGTCGAGCAGGGTGTTCACCACCGCCATCCGGTCCGGCGTCGGCGCGTTCCCGGCACCGAGCCCGAGCCCGCCGGCGATCCCGGCGACCAGTTCGGGCGTGAGGGCGTCCGGGGTCAGCGACGACGCCAGCACCATCAGCTCGGGCGGGAGGGCGACCGGACCGGCCGCCCGGGCGGCGGCCACCGCGTCGGCCAGGTCCGGTGCGAATTCGGCGACCCGGGGCGCGACCGAGGCGGTCACCGTGAGGTGCACGCTGGCCGGCAGACCGGCGTACGACAGCTGGGGTTGGGTGTGCCAGCCGCGCGCGGTCAGCTCGTCGACCAGGACGAACAGGTCGGGCCCGCCCTCGGTGGCGGTGAAGCAGACGACTGTCGACTCCGGATCGGCCATCAGCCGCAGCCCGTCGACGGCACGGACCGCGTCGGCGAGGCCGGCCACCGCGTCCCGGGTGGCGGTGGCCAGCCGCAGGTAGCCGTCGTCGCCCAGGTGCCGCAGGGTGGCGTACGCGGCGGCGATCGGCCCGCCCGAGCGGGTGGACGCGATCACCGGGTTGATCATCGTGTAGCCGGGCCAGTCCGCGTACGCGAAGTACTGCGGGGCGCGCAGCGTGGCGTCGCGGTGCAGCAGCACCGACACCCCCTTCGGGGCGTACGCGTACTTGTGCAGGTCCACCGAGATCGAGGTGACGCCGGGGACCGCGAAGTCGAACGCCGGCACGGGCGCCCCGAGGCGGCGCAGGTACGGCAGGGTCCAGCCGCCGAAGCAGGCGTCCACGTGGCAGCGCACCCCGGCCTCGGCCGCCGCCGCCGCGATCGGTGCGACCGGGTCCACCACCCCGTGCGCGTACGACGGCGCGGAGCAGGCCACAAGCACCGTCTCCGGCCCGATCGCGGCGGCCATCGCGGCCGGGTCCGGGCGCAGCGTGTCCGGGGACACCGGCACCACGTCCAGTGCCACCCGCAGGTAGTGCGCCGCCTTCGCGAACGCGGCGTGCGCGGTCGACGGCACCACGATCCGGGGTGCGGCGATCTCCGGGTGGGCGTCCCGGGCCGTCTTGACGGCGAGGATCAGCGACTCGGTGCCGCCGCTTGTGACGCTGCCGACCACGTCCTCGGCGGTGGTGCCGGGGCCGCCGCCGAGCATCCGGGCGGCGGCGCCGACGAGCGCGTTCTCCATCGCCAGCAGGGACGGGAACGCGGTCGGGTCGAGCCCGTTGACGTGGGCGCTCTCACGGTGCGCGGCGGCGGCCAGCTCGTCGAGGCCGGGCACCGCCGGGTCGTAGACGTACGCGAACAGCTGGCCACCGTGGGTGGGCCGGTCCCCGTCCCGCATCGCGCGAATCTCGGCGAGCACGACGTCCGCCGCCACCCCGTCCTTGTCGATCATGGAGTCATGGTGCCCTTCTCGTGACGGTCCCCCACCACGGCCTCCTGCCCGACGCGCGGGTGGCGCACGGCTTCGGCCAGGACAGCGGGGGTCAGGGTGTAGCGGCGCAGCAGGAGGATCGGAGGCGCGATCAGGACGGCGGGGATGACCGTGAAGCCCAGGAGCACGCCGAGGCGGGCCGAATCCGACTGGGCCGCCGCCGTGCCGGTGTCGGACGACACGTAACCGGAGAGCTGGAGCACCAGGCCGTAGATGCCCGGGCCGAGGGCCAGACCGAGCGTCTCCCCGGCGGTCCACAGGCCGGTGAAGACACCCGCCTGGCGGCGACCGGTGCGCGCCGTGTCGTACGCGATGCAGTCCGGCAGCATCGCCAACGCGAAGACCTGCTGCCCGGCGTACCCGACGCCGATCACCGCGACCACCAGGTACACCGCGACCGGCGGCAGCACCGGCGCGGCGACCAGCACGAGCGCCCCGGCGGCGAGGATCACGGCGGCGGCGACCAGGCCGGCCCGCTTGCCGAGCCGGGCGCCGACCCGGCTCCACACCGGCATCACCAGCAGCGCCGGCCCGACGAAGCAGGCGAAGAGCAGGGTCGGGCCGCTCTGCTCGTCGCGCAGGATCTGCCCGGCGAAGTAGTTGACGCCGGCCAGGATGGTCGCCACCCCGGCGGACTGCACCACGAAGCAGACAAGCAGCGCCCGGAACGGGCGGTTCGCGGCCGCCACGGCGAGCTGGGCGCGCAGGGTCGGCTCGCTGCCGCCCACCGTGCCGGTCGGCGCGGCGCGGGTGCCGACGAACGCGCCGATGGCGCCGAGAGCGATGAGCGTCGCCACGAACAGGCCCATCCACCGGTGCCCGGGCAGGCCGTCGCCGCCGGCGGTCACCACGAGCGGGGCGAGGGCGCCGGAGACCAGGATGGCCAGCGCCAGCACGGCGATCCGCCAGGTCATCAGGCGGGTGCGTTCGGTGTAGTCGTCGGTCAGCTCCGCCGGCATCGCCACGTACGGCACCTGGAAGAAGGCGAACGCGGTGGCGGTGGCGAGGAAGGCGAGCGCCACGTACGCCCCGGCGGCCGGACCGTTGCCGAACGGCGCGGCGAAGATGGCCGCGAAGAGCGCGGCGAGCACGAGACCGGCGACGAGCAGGTACGGACGGCGCGCGCCCCAGCGGGACCGGGTGCGGTCGGAGATCCGCCCGGCGACCGGATTGACCAGCACGTCCCACGCCTTCGGCAGCAGCACCAGCAGGGCGGCCACCCCGGCGGCCACGCCCAACGTGTCGGTCAGGTACGGCAGCAGCAGCAGACCGGGCACGGTGCCGAACGCGCCGGTGGCGAGGGATCCGAGCGCGTATCCGGCGTGCACCGTCCGGGGCAGCGGGGCAGCGGTCGGCGTACCGGTGGCGCCCGGCGGCGGGTTCATGGGGCCGAATGTTACTCACGTTATGTCGGAGGTCACATCCCCTCCTGCGGTGACCACGCCGCCACCCGGATGTCCACCCCCTCACCGCGCAGCGGCACCCCCTCGGCACGCAGTCGGGCCCGCGCCTCCCGCTCGTGTCCCGGCGGCAACCGGCCGGCCGAGCTGACCACCCGGTGCCAGGGCACCGATCCGCCGTGCCGGGCCATGATGTTGCCCACCAGTCGCGCGGAGGCACGGCCGGAGCGTTCGGCAAGCGCGTCGGCGACCGCCCCGTACGACATCACCCGACCCTCCGGGATCCGCTCGACCAGGTCGAGCACCGCCTCGACGTACTCGTCAGGTGTCACAATCGGCCACCATATGGGAACGTCGCCGGGCGCTGCCGCCGTGACCACGCAGAATGGGCGGGTGCGCGACGCAGTCACGACGGCCCGGCGGGTCGTCGTCAAGATCGGATCCTCCTCGTTGACCACCGCCACTGGCGGCCTGGCCGACGGGCGGGTCGACGCGCTTGTCGACACCCTGGGGCGGCTCACCGCCGAGGGGCGCGAGGTGGTGCTGGTGTCCTCCGGCGCGATCGCCGCCGGCCTGGCCCCGCTCGGCCTGACCCGACGTCCGCGCGACCTGGCCACCCAGCAGGCCGCCGCCAGCGTCGGGCAGGGCCTGCTGATCGGCCGGTACGCGGCCAGCTTCGCCCGGCACGGCCGCACCGTCGGGCAGGTGCTGCTCACCGTCGACGACGTGACCCGGCGCGCGCACTACCGCAACGCGTACCGGACGCTGCGCAAGCTGCTCGACCTGCGGGCGGTGCCGATCGTCAACGAGAACGACACGGTGGCCACCGAGGAGATCCGGTTCGGCGACAACGACCGGCTGGCCGCCCTGGTGGCCGCGCTCGTGCACGCCGACCTGCTGGTGCTCCTCTCGGACGTGGACGCACTCTGGACCGGCGACCCGACCCGGCCGCAGTCGACCCGGATCACGGAGGTCCACGACGAGGCGGACCTCGCCGGCATCACCATCGGCGGGGCCGGCCGCTCCGGCGTCGGCACCGGCGGCATGGCCACCAAGGTGGAGGCCGCCCGGATCGCCACCGGGTTCGGCATCCCGGTGGTGCTCACCGCCGCCGACCTGGCCGCGCCGGCGCTGGCGGGTGAGCCCGTCGGCACGCTGTTCCACCCGCAGCGGCAACGCCCCACCGCCCGGCTGTTCTGGCTGGCCCACGCCACCTCACCCCGGGGGCGGCTGCACCTCGACCCGGGCGCGGTGGCCGCAGTCGTCGCGCGGCGCAAGTCGCTGCTGCCCGCCGGCATCACCGCCGTGGACGGCACGTTCACCGCCGGCGACCCGGTGGACCTGGTGGACACCGCCGGCGCGCCGGTCGCCCGTGGCCTGGTCAACTACGACGCGGTGGAGCTGCCCGGGCTGCTCGGTCGTTCCACCTCCGAACTCGCCGCGGCGCTCGGCCCGGCGTACGAACGGGAGGTCGTCCACCGCGACGACCTCGTACTGCTGTGAGGAGTGCTGGCATGACCGTCGTCGAGCAGGCACGTCGAGCGCGGGACGCCGCCGCCGACCTGGCCACGGCCACCCGTACCGCGAAGGACGCCGCGCTTGTCGCGATGGCCGACGCGCTTGTGGCGCGTACCCCGGAGATCCTGGCAGCGAACGAGACGGACCTGGCGGCCGGCCGGGAGGCCGGGCTGAGCGCGGCCGTGCTGGACCGGCTCGCCCTCGACGCGGGCCGGGTGGCCGGCATCGCCGACGCGCTGCGCCAGATGGCCGCGCTGCCCGACCCGGTCGGCGAGGTGGTCCGCGGTTCGACCCTGCCCAACGGCCTGGAGCTGCGCCAGATCCGGGTGCCGTTCGGGGTGGTCGGCATCATCTACGAGGCGCGGCCGAACGTGACAGTGGACGCCGCCGGGATCTGCCTCAAGTCCGGCAACGCGGCTCTGCTGCGTGGGTCGTCGTCGGCCGCGCACTCCAACGCCGCGCTTGTCGCGGTGCTGCGGGACGCGATCACCAGCGCCGACCTGCCCGCCGACGCGGTGCAGTTGCTCGACGCCAGCTCCCGCGACTCGGTCAAGGAGCTGATGCGCGCCCGAGGGCTGGTCGACGTGCTCATCCCGCGCGGCGGCGCGTCGCTGATCCGCACCGTCGTCGAGGAGTCGACCGTGCCGGTGATCGAGACCGGAGTGGGCAACTGCCACGTGTACGTGGACGCCGCCGCCGACGTGGCACAGGCCGTCGCGGTGACCCTGAACGCCAAGACACAGCGCCTCTCCACCTGCAACACGGCCGAGTCGCTGCTGGTGCACGCCGACGTCGCCGACGCGTTCCTGCCGGCCGCGCTGGCCGCGTTCGCCGAGGCCGGGGTGACCGTGCACGGCACCCCCGAGGTGGCCGCGTACTCCGCCGCGGTGGTCCCGGCCACCGACGAGGACTTCGCCACCGAGTACCTGTCGGCGGACATCTCCGTCGCGGTGGTCGACTCGCTGGACGCGGCGGTCGCGCACATCCGGCGCTACGGCACCGGGCACACCGAGGCGATCCTCACCGACTCGGCGAGCGCGGCCCGCGAGTTCGTCGCCCGGGTGGACGCGGCGGCGGTGATGGTGAACGCCTCGACCCGCTTCACGGACGGGGGCGAGTTCGGCTTCGGCGCGGAGATCGGCATCTCCACGCAGAAGCTGCACGCCCGCGGCCCGATGGGTCTGCCCGAGCTGACCAGCACCAAGTACGTGGTCACCGGGAACGGGCACGTCCGCTAGGCGACAGTCACCGGGCGGCAGGCCCGGATCGCCGAGAGCGTGGTGTGCACGTCGAACTGGTGGCCGTCGTCGCTCTCCCAGCCGCCGTCGCTGCGCTGCGTCTCGGCCAGCCGGCGGAGCGCCCGCACCATGACCCAGTCCTGTGCGTCGATGCCGACCCGGCGCAGCGTGGCCGCCAACCAGGCCACGTCACCGGGGGACATCGTCGCCATCCGCTCGGCCAGCACCACCTGGATCCGCGCCGACTCGTGGAACATGTCCTGCCGGTGCAGCACCGCCGCGCTCAGCCAGCCGGCGGCGAGGAACGACGGCCAGCTGCCGTCCGGGCGGATCCGTCCGGCGATCGAGTGGGCTGCCGCCTGGACCACGCCGGCGTACGCCCCGCCGACCCGGTGGTCGAGGGGCCCCGAGGCGCGGGCGTCAAGCCCGGCGACGGTGAGCCAGAAGCCCGCGTTGGCGGTGACGAAGAGTTTGGCCTCGGGGTCGCCGGGGCGGGCCCACTCCGGAGCCGAGGCGGCCAGCGAGGCGTCCTCGTCCCAGCCGCCGTCGGCCTGCTGGCGCGACGCCAGCCAGTCCAGTGCGCGGCGGGCGGCGGGACGGGCGAGCGCGCCCAGGTCGTCCAGCTCGGCGAGCCGGAAACAGGTCGCGTCGATCGAGGCGACCTCGCCACCCCAGGTCGCCGGCCAACCGCCGTCGGACGACTGGCCGACCTCGGCCGTCTCCAACAGCTCGGCGGGCACCGGGGTGCCGTTGCGAAGCCAGGAGAGACGGGCCCGTTCCACCGCGTCCCCATGCGCCACGACGAACCCGATCGCGGCTTCCAAGTCGACCACGGCGGGAACGCTACCTGCGCAGACGCGATACCGCCTCGGGGAATCGGCCAGCCGGGAATGGCTGCGTCGCTCCGGCCCGACGGCCACTTGTCGTCACGTGCGTCGATTTGCCGGGGCGACGGTGGCGCCGCCCCGGCTCAACCGGTCAGTACGCGGGCAGCGACGGGTCGATCTGCTTGATCCAGGAGAGCACTCCGCCCTGCACGTGCACGGCGTCGCGGAACCCGGCGGCCTTGAGCGCGGCGAGCGCCTCCGCCGAGCGGACGCCGGACTTGCAGTGCAGCACGATCTGCCGGTCCTGCGGCAGTTGCGCGAGCGCGTCACCGGAGATGATGTCGCCCTTGGGGATGAGGGTGGCGCCGGGGATCCGGACGATTTCGTACTCGGCCGGCTCCCGGACGTCGACGAGGTAGATGTCCTTGCCGGCGTCCTGCCACTCCTTCAGCTCCAGGGCGGTGATTGTCGAGTCGACCACCGCCTCCTGGGCCTCCACCGAGACCGCGCCGCAGAAGTCCTCGTAGTCCTCGAGGAGGTCGGTGACCGTCGGGTTCTCGCCGCAGAGCACGCAGTTCGGGTCCTTCCGGACCTTGATCTTGCGATACTCCATCTCCAGGGCGTCGTACACCATCAGGCGGCCGACCAGCGGCTCACCGATGCCGGTGAGCAGCTTGATCGCCTCGTTCACCTGGATCGAGCCGATCGACGCGCAGAGCACACCGAGCACACCGCCCTCGGCGCAGGACGGGACCATGCCGGGCGGCGGCGGCTCCGGGTAGAGGCAGCGGTAGCAGGGGCCGTGCTCGGCCCAGAACACCGACGCCTGGCCGTCGAAGCGGTAGATCGAGCCCCAGACGTACGGCTTGCCGAGCAGCACCGCCGCGTCGTTGACCATGTA
Organism: Micromonospora orduensis; assembly: GCF_006228125.1. Taxonomy (GTDB): domain Bacteria; phylum Actinomycetota; class Actinomycetes; order Mycobacteriales; family Micromonosporaceae; genus Micromonospora; species Micromonospora orduensis. The sequence goes on from NZ_VDFY01000237.1 coordinate 13,633, forward strand.
GCGGGTGGCGAAGTTGTCGGTGCCGTCGACGATCAGGTCGTACTGGGCGAAGATCTCGCGGACGTTCTCCCGGTCCAGGGCGGTGTTGTGGATCTCCACGTTGACGAGCGGGTTGATCTCGCGGATCGACGCGGCGGCGGACTCGGCCTTGGACCGGCCGATGTCGGACACTCCGTGGATGACCTGGCGCTGGAGGTTGGACTCGTCGACGGTGTCGAAGTCGATGATGCCGAGCGTGCCGACCCCCGCCGCGGCGAGGTACAACAGGGCGGGCGAGCCGAGGCCACCGGCCCCGACACAGAGCACCCGGGCGTTCTTCAGCCGCTTCTGCCCGGCCACCCCGACGTCCGGGATGATCAGGTGGCGTGAGTAGCGGCGGATCTCGTCAACGGTCAGCTCGGCGGCGGGCTCGACGAGCGGGGGCAACGACACGGTGGACTCCCCGGGATCGGCGGTGTGAACGGCGCCATTGTTGCTCGCCAGGGCACCCCTCGGCCATGAGGGAGGACACGTGGTCCGCGATGCGGGAGCGGGAATAACCGACGGCCGGCCGATCAGGGGACGATGTCACCCGTGTAGCGGCGACCGTCGACGTACGGCCAGGCGTTGGCGACGCAGCCCTGCAGGCCGTACGTCTGCTGCTGCATGACCGGCGCCGGCTCACCCGGGCCGGGGCAGGCCTCGTGCTGCTCGCCGAACTCGTGGCCCACCTCGTGGTTGACGACGTAGGTGCGGTACGTGTCCAGCGGGGCGCCGTAGTCGGGTACGGCCTCCTGCCAGCGCGCCAGGTTGATGATGACCTGCCCGGGCAGTCGACAGGACGTGTAGCGCTCGGTGCTCAGCCCGCCCTCGGCGCACATCCGCTCCGAGGTGACAGGGGTGGCCAGGTAGATGGTGAAGTCGGCGGCCCCCGCGTCGGCGACCCGTTGTACGCGCAGCTCACCGGAGGCGATCCAGCTGCGCGGGTCGGTCAGCACCTCGTCCACCTTGGCGGCGAAGGCGTCGATGTCCTGGCCGGTGCCGCGTTCGACCGCGACCCGGTACCGGCGCAGCGGCCCGTCCTCACCGTGCACGGTGGTTCCGCCGTCGGCGGCGGTGAAGCGTCCCGCACCGACGGACGGGTAGCTGCTGGGCGCCGGGTGGGCGGCCCCGCCGCCCAGTCCCATCCCGCCCTGGGTGGTGGTGGCCGGCACGTCGGCCGGCGGTTCGCCGCCCCGGGAGACGGTCACGCCGACGGCGGTGGCGAGCACCAGCGCGCCGATCAGCAGGCTGCGGCTCCGGCGCATCCGGACGAGAGTGGGACGCCCGTGCCGGTACGCCGACCGACCCGACGGATCGGGCGGCTGGGGCGGGCCGTAAGGGGACGACGGCGTCATGACGTCCAGCGTGCCAGATTATTCGGGCATTCCTCCGCTTTTACCGCTATTCACGCAGTAGGGGTGCTTCGTCAGAGTGCGGGGCCTGCGTAACGGCGTCCGCCGAGGTACGGCCACGGATTGACCCGACACCCGTCGAGGAACAGCGTCTGCTGCATCATCACCGGCGCCAACCGGCCCGCCCCCGGACAGCGCTCGTGCCGGTGCCCGAGCTGGTGACCCACCTCGTGGTTGACCACGTACGTCCGGTAGACCGACAGCGGCATGCCGGCCGAGACGTAGTGCGGCACGGACAACCGCCACCGATCCAGGTTGATGATCACCTGGCCGGGCGCCCGGCAGGACGTGTACGGACGACCCCCGATCCGGATGTCCACCCCACCGGCGGCGCACATCCGACCCGCCGTACGGGCCGTGGCCAGATAGACGGTGAAATCGCGGGGCGCGTTGCCGGGCACCTGCTGCAACCGCAGCCGCCCGCTGTCGACCCAGCTGCCCGGCCCGGCGAGCGCCGCCTCGACCGCCCGCCCGAACGCGGCGGCGTCCTCGGCGCTGCCCGATTCCACAGCCACCCGGTAGCGCCGCAGCCCACCCGCGCGACCCAGCACCGGACCGGAGCGGTCGTCGTAACCGAACCGGCCGGCACCCGCGCTCGGCACCGAACCCGGCAGCCGCAGCACCGGAGGCGCACTGGACGACGCCGACGGCGACGGGTCCGCCGACGGCGGCAACGGCGCGGCCACCAGCGGCGGCGGCACGGTGCTGATCTCATCCGCCGCCAGCCGGTCCGCCTCGGGACGGCCACCCGGCCCCTCGGCGATCACGGTCACGACCGCACCGACGGCCACCACCACCGCCACCAGTTGCGCGAACAGGGCGAAGCGTCGGTGGCGGCGAGCTGACCTGGGCATCCGGCTCAGCCTGCCAGATCAGACCGCCCGGCCGCGTCCTCCGTTTCGGCGAGCAGACCCACCACCGCCCGGGCGACCAGCCGGGGCACCTCCAACTGCGCCACATGACCCACGCCGTCGAGCATCAACAGACGGCTGTCCGGGATCTCCCGCGCGGTCTGCGGCGCAACCCGCACATCGACAAGCCGATCCTCCCGACCGCCCACCACAAGCGTCGGCGCCCGCACCGACCGGGCCAGCCGCCACAGCGACCCCGACCCCGGCAGGTACGCCCGCAGGAAACTGGAGACCAACCCCCGGAACGTCCGCACGTACGCCGCCGCGTAGTGCTCCGCCTCGTACCGCACCCGGATCTCCTCCAGCGCCTCGGCGCGGCGCTGGTCGCAGATCCGGTCGAGGTCGGCCACACACGCCTCCAGCACCTGCTGGGCCATCACCTCGGGCGCGAGCTGGGTGAGGTGCCGAGCGACCAGCCGTTCACCCCTGGGGATGGCCAGCACCGGCAGCATCCGGCCCTGCAACGAGCGCCGGAAGTCGAGGAACGGCAGCGCCGGCGAGATCAGGGTGAGCGTACGGACCAGGTCCGGTCGGAGCGCGGCCACCTGGACCGAGACCGCACCACCCAACGAGTTGCCGAACAGGTGCACAGGCCCCCGGCCGGAGTGCTCGATCCAACGGACGACCAGGTCCGCGAAGGCGGGGATCGTGTAGCGGCGACCCGGCTCGCTGCGGCCGAACCCGGGCAGGTCGATGGCCTGACCGTCGAGCCGGTCGGAGAGCAGCCCGGCCAGGTCAGTCCAGTTCTGCGACGAGCCGCCCAGCCCGTGCACGTACAACGCCGGTTCCGCCCCGGCGGCGGTGGCCGGAGTGTCCCGCACGTACGTGACCGAACTGCCGAGGCGGACCTCCCGCCCCGGCCACGGCGGCGGAACCCGGTGCTCGGGCAGAAGCTCGTCCGGCCAGAGGTTGGCGCGTTTCATCGTTTCAGTCTGCCCCGGACCACTCAGGACAGCAGCGCCTCCAGCCGACGGTTCACCGCCGCCAGCGTCGCCCGGACCACCGCCTGCCGCGGGTCACCAGCGACCAGCGCCGACCCGGCGAGCTGCTCCACCCAGCCCTCGCACACCAGCAGCACCACCACGGTCGCCACCTCGCAGTTGCCGAACGGCACCACCGCCGCGTGCTCGACGAAGCAGCGCCCCCGCTCGGCGTTCTCCGCGCCGCGCAGCAACTCGTCCACGGCGGCGGCAGCGGCGACCGCGCAGAGGCGCAGCACGTACCCGTCCACCGCCGGCCCGGTCGCGTACCCGGAGGCGTTCTCGCCGCCGGCCAGCAACCGCACCTCCACGTTGGCGTCCAGCCCGAACGTGCTGACCTGCACGTGGTCGATCACCACCCGGGGCCCCGGCGTGCCGCCGGTGTCCAGCGGCCGGGACGGCGCCGACTCCGTCGTGGTGACCTGACCACCGGAGTACGACGTCCCCACCGTCGCCGGGCTGCCGGTGGCCGCGCCAGCCGGCGCGGACGAGACCGAACCCGGCTCCTCCACCGTGGCACGACCCCGGTGCGGGGCGCTCTGCCGACGGCGACGTGACGTGTCCCCCACCGGCGGGGTCTCCACCCGCCCGCTCACGGTGGGCTCGGCGGCACGCACCTCCCCGGCGCCGGCGTCCCGGGTCTCCGGGGCACGCCGCTCGACAGCACGCGGCTCGGCGCTACGGGGCTCGGCACCACGGGGCTCTGGGCTGCGGCGGCGAACCGGCGGGGCTGGCGTGGTGGGTAGGCCGGGCAGGTTCTGCGGGGCGGCAGCGAGGCCCATCCGCTCCTGGAGCAGCCGGGCGACCTGTCGACTCACCTCGGCCGGGTCGGCGCCGTCGGCCAGGTCGAGTCGGAGGCTGTGCGCGCCCGCCGGCGTACGCCGCAGCGCCGCGTCGCGTACGCCGGCCACCTCCCGAACGGCGTCCAGGATGGCGTTGACGTCGAACCCCTCGGGGCGCTCCCGCAGAGGCGCGGGTTCGTCGTCACGGCGCAGGTGGGTGGCGATACGGGCGAGTTCCGGGGTTTCGGCGGGGGGCTCCACGGCTGGCGGCTCCGGCACGACGGGCACGTCCGGTTCGGCGGGGACGCGCTGCGGCAGCACCGCCGCCGTCGTCTCCGCTCGGCGGCCGGGGTCGGCCGGTTCGGCCGGCGACGCCGGGTCGGGGGCGGAGCGGCGTGCCGCATAGGGAGGGGCGGACGCGGGTGAGGGCCGGTCACGGCGTCCGCTCCCGCTCGGGACGGAGGGCGGGACGGCGCCGGTCGACACGGGTGCGGCGTCGGTGGAGGTCGGACCGGTCGACGAGGGTGCGGGGCGGGGCGGCCCCGGCGGCTCGGGGGTCGCCGGGCGCAGCCGGAAGGGTGCGACCGCCCGGGGCTCGGAGCGGAGCGGGCCGGGCTGGTCGCCCGCCTCGTCGAGTCGGGGCATGCTCGCCGGCCAGGACGGGCGCTCAGCCGGGGACGCGGGAATGCGCCCCTCGGACCAGTCGGGCCGCTCGGCCGGCGGTGGGCTGCTGGACGCCGTGGGCCTTCCACCGACCCAGGAGGATGGTTCCGTCGTCAGTGCCGGACCGGCAGGTGCCGGTGGCGGCGTGACCGCCGGCGGTGGCACATCGGTGGGAGCCGCCGCTGTCGGGGTCGCCGCCGGGGCGGGAGGCGCGGCAGGCGTCGGGTCGGTCGCCGGCGGGCGTGCCCAGGACGGCCGCTCGGCGGAGGGCGTCGGAGCCAACTCAGGCCGACCGGCCCACGACGGCCGCGACGGCGCACCACTTGTCGGAGCCGGGTCAGCGCCACCCGCCCACGACGGCCGCACTGGCGCACCACTTGTCGGAGCCGGGTCAGCGCCACCCGCCCACGACGGCCGCGCTGGCGCGCCGCTGGTCGGAGCCGGGTCAGCCCCACCAGCCCACGACGGCCGCGACGGCGCACCACTTGTCGGAGCCGGGTCAGCCCCACCAGCCCACGACGGCCGCGACGGCGCACCGCTTGTCGGTGCCGGACCGGCCCACGACGGGCGGGACGGCGGGGCGC
>NZ_VDFY01000226.1 GCF_006228125.1 Micromonospora orduensis
ACCCTGCTCCCCCAGGGCCGCCCCGCCACCGCCTCGTCCACCGAGAACGCCGGCACCCCCGCCTCGGCCGCGGTCGACGGCAACACCGGCACCCGCTGGGCCAGCGCGTTCAGCGACCCGCAGTGGCTCCAGGTCGACCTGGGCGCGCGGGCCACCATCAGCCAGGTCAACCTGCTCTGGGAGGGCGCCTACGGTCGGGCGTTCCAGCTCCAGACCTCCGACGACGGCGCCACCTGGACCACCATCTACTCGACCACCACCGGCGCCGGGGGCACGCAGAACCTCACCGTCACCGGCGTCGGCCGGTACGTGCGGATGTACGGCACCGCCCGGGGCACCGGCTACGGCTACTCGCTCTGGGAGTTCCAGGTCTACGGCGAGACCGGCGGCACCACGCCCACCTGCGGCAGCACCAACGTCGCCCAGGGCAGCCCCGCGACCGCCTCATCCACCCAGGATGCCGGCCTCGCGGCGTCCGCCGCCGTCGACGGCAACTCGGGCACCCGCTGGGCCAGCGCCGCCAGCGACCCGCAGTGGCTGCGCGTCGACCTCGGCGCCACCCGCACGATCTGCCGGGTGACGCTCACCTGGGAGGCCGCGTACGCCCGGGCCTTCCAGCTCCAGGCCTCGGCCGACGGGACCACCTGGACCACGATCTACTCGACCACCACGGGCACCGGCGGCACGCAGAACCTCACCGTCAGCGGTAGCGGCCGCTACCTGCGGATGTACGGCACCGCCCGGGGCACCGCGTACGGCTACTCGCTGTGGGAGTTGGCGGTCAACACCACGGGCGGCACCAGCGAGCCGCCGGTCGGCACGACCGACCCGTACAACCCGAACCTCGGGTCGAACACGTTCGTCTTCGACCCGAGCACTCCGACGTCGACCATCCAGAGTCGACTGAACACCCTCTTCACCCAGCAGGAGACCAACCAGTTCGGCCCGCAGCGCTACGCGGTGCTGTTCAAGCCGGGCACCTACACCGCCGACGTCAACCTCGGCTTCTTCACCCAGGTCGCCGGCCTCGGGCTGAGCCCGGACGACGTCAACCTCAACGGCCACGTCCGCACCGAGGCGTTCTGGATGGGCGGCAACGCCACCCAGAACTTCTGGCGGGCCGCGGAGAACCTCTCGGTCACCCTGCCCGCCGGGCAGACCGTGGAGCGCTGGGCGGTGTCCCAGGCCGCGCCGTACCGCCGGATGCACCTGCGCGGCGCGCAGAACCAGATCCAGCTCTGGAACGGCGGCGACGGCTGGTCCAGCGGCGGCCTGCTGGCCGACACCCGCATCGACGGCCTGGTCGTCTCCGGCTCGCAGCAGCAGTGGTACTCGCGCAACAGCGAGTTCGGCAACGGCTGGACCGGATCGGTGTGGAACATGGTCTTCCAGGGCGTCGTCGGCGCCCCGGCGCCGAGCTTCCCCAACCCGTCGCACACAGTCATCGCGCAGACCCCGCAGGTCCGCGAGAAGCCGTTCCTGTACGTCGACGGCAGCGGTGAGTACCGGGTGTTCGTGCCGGCGCTGCGCACCAACTCCACCGGCACGAGCTGGTACAACAAGACCCCGGCCGGCTCGTCCATCTCGCTTTCGCAGTTCTTCGTCGTCCAGCCCGGCACCAGCGCCGCCACCATCAACGCGGCCCTCGCCCAGGGACGGCACCTGCTCTTCACCCCGGGCGTGCACCACGTCACCGAGCCGATCCAGGTCAACCGGGCCGACACGGTGATCCTCGGCCTCGGCCTCGCCACCATCCAGGCCGACAACGGCAGCGTCGGGATGCGGGTGGCCGACGTGGACGGCGTCAAGGTCGCCGGCATCATGTTCGAGGCCGGCACCACGAATTCGCCGGTGCTCATGGAGGTCGGGCCGGCTGGTTCGTCCGCGAGCCACGCCGCGAACCCAACGTCGCTGCACGACGTGTTCTTCCGCATCGGCGGACCCCACGTCGGCAAGGCCACCAACACGCTGACCGTCAACAGCGACAACGTGATCGGCGACCACATGTGGCTGTGGCGGGCCGACCACGCCGCCAGCGGCGTACCCACCGGGTGGACGCTGAACACCGCCGACACCGGGCTCACCGTCAACGGCGACAACGTCACCATGTACGGCCTCTTCGTCGAGCACTACCAGAAGTACCAGACCATCTGGAACGGCAACGGCGGCCGGACGTACTTCTACCAGAACGAGCTGCCGTACGACCCGCCCAACCAGGCGGCCTGGATGAACGGGTCGACCCGGGGGTACGCCGCGTACAAGGTCGCCGATTCGGTGACGAGCCACCAGGCGTTCGGGCTGGGCAGCTACAGCTACTTCAACGTCAATCCGGCTGTGGTCGAGGAGCGGTCCTTCGAGGTGCCCGTCAACCCCAACGTGCGCTTCACGAACATGGTCACCGTCTCGCTCGGCGGCGTCGGCACCATCAACCGGGTGATCAACAACGCCGGTGGCACCGCGAACGCGGCCAACCAGACGGTGTACCTGACCACCTACCCCTGACCCGGGCGCCCGCGCCGGCCCGGTCGTCCCACGGACCGGGCCGGGGCGGGTCGCACCGAGGGCCGAGCCGGCCCGGTCCCGCCGAGACCGGGCCGGCCTCGGTCGTGCCGGTCACCGCGTCAGCACCTCGGACGCCGCCCGCTCACCGGCGCGCACCGCGCCCTCCAGGTAGCCGTTCCAGCGGGTCGCCGTCTCGGTGCCCGCCCAGTGCACCCGCCCCACGGGTGCCCGCAACGAGGGGCCGTACGTGCGCCAGGCGCCCGGGGTGAGCGCGCCGCCGAAGCAGCCCCGGGTCCACGGATCGGCCGACCAGTCGTACTCGACGAGGTCCATCGGGTCGGTGGCGCGCGGCCCGATGACGGCCGAGAACGCGTCCAGCAGGCAGCGTCGACGCCGCTCGGGAGGCATCTCGCGAAGCGCAGCGGCGTCCGAGGAGTAGCTGAACCCGCTCAGCACCCCGAGCGGCGAGCCCGGGGTGGAGTTGTCGACCGTCTCGGTGAGCGGTCCGGCGCTGCTGGTCGCCACGCCGGAGATATCGTCGGCACGCCAGAACGGTTCCGGGTAGACGGCGTGCACCTTCAACGCCGACCCCATCGGCATCCGCTGGGTCAGCCCGTCGCGCAGCGCGGGCAGCGGCGGGTCGTACCGGATCCGTCCGGCCAGCGCCGGCGCCACGGCGACGACCACCGCGTCGCCGTCGACGCGTCCGGTGTCCGTGCACACGGTCACCCCGTCGACGCTCTGCTCGATCGTCCGTACCGGCGTGGCCAGCGACAGCGCCCCCGGCGGCAGGGCGGCGGCCATCCGCTCGGCCAGCAGCGGCGGCCCGCCCACGATCCGGTCCTGCTGGGCGCCACCGGCCATGCCCAGAAGCGGTCCGGTGCCACCGGCGCTGCGCAGGTAGAACAGCAGGTGCAGCAGGGACACCTCGTCCGCGCCGGTGGCCAGCAGCCCGCCGGCGAGCAGCCGCCCCAGGTAGGCGGCGGTGTCGCCGTCCCCGGCCGTGGTGTCCAGCCAGGCGCCGAGGGTGGTCCGGTCCCACCGCGCGGCCTCCGGCGCCTGCCAGGGGGCGGCCGGGTCCAGTCGTGCGGCGTACTCGTCGAGCAGAGCGAGCACCCGTGCGGCCTGCGCCGGCGGCTCGGCCCGACGCCGACCGGCCCAGAGCAGGGTGGGTACGCCGACCGCCGCGGACGCGAAGGTGGTCAGCCCGTGCTCGGCGATCAGCGCGTACATCCGGTCCTGGGTCGGTCCGATCCACTGCGCGCCCAGGTCGAGCTGGGTCCCGTCGGGCAGCCATCGGGTCAGCACCCGCCCGCCGACCCGGTCGCGGGCCTCCAGGACCCGCACGTCGGCACCGGCCCGGTCGAGCGCGAGCGCGGCGGCGAGACCGGAGAAGCCGGCCCCGACCACGACCACCCGGAAGCCGTCGACCACACCGGGTTCTACCCACAACGGTCGCGGGTATGGCTGTCGGCTCCGGTCGCGGCACCGGCGGACCGTATCCCTGTCCCGCCCCCTTTGCTCTGCACCCACCGGCGCAACACCCGGGCCCGCGCACCCGTCGCATCCGTGGGTGCAGAGCAAAGGGGGCGTCAACACCGGGCCGGGCCGGCCGCCGGGAACTTCCGCCGACGTGTCGATCCGGGCGACCGCCGATCGTGTGGAGGATGAGAGGTCGGCGACGGGCCGGCCGCCCACGAGGAGGACCGATGACGTTGTACCTGCTCAGCCTTCACCAGCCGCAGGGCGAGCTGCCACCGGACCCGGAGTTCCTGACCGGGGTGATGCGCCAGCTCGGCGAGCTGCGCGACGAGTTGGCGTCCACCGGGTCGTGGGTCTTCGGCCAGGGCCTGCACGGCCCGGAGACGGCCACCGTGCTGCGTCCCCGCGACGGCGAGGTCCTCATCACCGACGGACCGTTCGTGGAGGGCAAGGAGTACCTGGGCGGCATCACCATCATCGACGTGCCGGACCTGGACGCCGCCCTGCACTGGGGTCGCCGCTACGCGCTGGCCACCACCCTGCCGATCGAGGTCCGCACCTTCCAGGGTGGGGCCGGAGACTGACCGTGCCCGACGTGGAGGCGGTGTTCCGCACGGAGTACGGCCGCGCGGTCGCCGTCCTGGTGCGCCTCCTCGGCGACATCGACCTCGCCGAGGAGGCCGTCCAGGACGCCTTCACCGTGGCGGTGGCGCAGTGGCCGCGAACCGGCCCGCCGCCCAGCCCCGCCGGCTGGATCATCACCACGGCCCGGAACCGGGCCATCGACCGGCGGCGCCGGGAGTCGTCGCGGGCCGACCGGCACGCCCAGGCGGCACTGCTGTACGCCGCCGACCCACCCGCTGAGGAGGGACCGGTGCGCGACGACCGGCTGCGTCTGATCTTCACCTGCTGCCATCCGGCGCTCGCCCCGACCGCCCGGGTCGCCCTCACCCTGCGCCTGCTCGGCGGCCTGAGCACCGCCGAGATCGCCCGCGCCTTCCTGGTGCCCGAGCCGACGATGGCGCAGCGGCTGGTCCGCGCCAAGTCGAAGATCCGCAACGCGGGGATCCCGTACCGGGTGCCCCGCGACGCCGACCTGCCCGACCGGCTGCACGCCGTCCTCGCGGTGCTCTACCTGATCTTCAACGAGGGGCACACGGCCAGCGCCGGACGGCACCTGGTCCGCGACGAGTTGTGCGCCGAGGCGATCCGCCTGGCCCGCCTGCTGGTCGAGCTGATGCCCGACGAGCCGGAGGCGCTCGGCCTGCTCGCGCTGATGCTGCTCGCCGAATCCCGCCGTCCGGCGCGGACCACCGCCGACGGCCACCCGGTGCCGCTGCCCGAGCAGGACCGACGCCTGTGGGACACCGCCCTGAGCGCCGAGGGTCGGACGCTGGTACGCCGCTGCCTGCGCCGGGCCCGGCCCGGCCCGTACCAGATCCAGGCCGCGATCGCCGCCGTGCACAGCGTCGCCGCACGCGCCGCCGACACGGACTGGGCGCAGATCCTCCAGCTGTACGACCAGCTCACGGTGGTCGCCCCCGGCCCGGTGGTGGCGCTGAACCGGGCCGTCGCGCTCGCCGAGGTGGCCGGTGCGGCGGTCGCGCTGGCCGAGGTGGACCGCCTCGACCTGGCCAGCTACCACGTGTACCACGCGGTCCGCGCCGACCTGCTGGCCCGGCTCGGGCGGGGCGGGGCGGCCGTCGAGGCGTACCGGACAGCCGTTGCCCGGACGGACAACGCGGCCGAACGGGCCTTCCTCACCGCACGCGCGACGACCCTGGCGGGGGCCTGAGCGCGTTTGCCGCCGGGGCGGCCGGGAAACCGAGGCGCCGCCGCAGCTGTGGATGGGGGAGGGGACATGGCGTACCGCCCGACCGTCGTCGACACGGTGCCGGACCTGTCCACCCTCACGCTCGGCGTCGAGGAGGAGTACCTGCTGATCGACCCGGACAGCGGCCGGAACCTGCCGGTGGCCGACCAGGTGCTCGCCGCGCTGCGCGGCCGCGCCCATGACCAGAGCCGCCAGGAGTTCCGGCACAGCATGGTGGAGATGGTCACCCCGGTCTGCGCCGACCTCGGCGAACTGCGCGCGCAGCTGGTGACGCTGCGCCGCTCCGCCGTCGAGGCCGCCCGGGCGGCCGGAGCGCGGCTGGTGGCAGTGGGCGCCACCCCGGTCGCCGAGCCGCACCGGACGGTGCCCGACGAGCCGCGCTACCACGCGATGTCCCGCCGGTACGGGCCGGTGGCGCACGACCCGGCGGTCTGCGGCTACCACGTGCACGTGGGGGTGCCCGACCGGGAACTGGCCGTACAGGTCTGCAACCACCTGCGGTTGTGGCTGCCGGTGGTGCAGGCCATCACCACCAACTCGCCGCTGCACGACGGGTACGACACCGGCCACGCCAGCTGGCGGTCGATGCAGCTGGAGCGCTGGCCCAGCATCGGCCCGACGCCGTACTTCGACTCCGCCGCCGACTACGACCGCACCCTGAAGGAGCTGATCGCCGCCGGCATCATGCTCGACGCCGCGATGGTCTACTGGTACGCCCGGCCGTCGCCCGCGTACCCGACGGTGGAGGTGCGCGTCGGCGACGTCTGCCCGGACGTGGACGACGCGGTGCTGGTCGCCGCGCTGGTCCGGTCCCTCGTCGCGACCCTCGTCGACGACGTACGCGCCGGCGTGTCGGCGCCGCCCGTGCGCGACTGCCTGGTCGCCGCGGCGCACTGGCGGGCCGCCCACGACGGCCTCGACGGTGAACTCATCGACCTGCGCGCCGGCGGCGCCCGGCCCGCCTGGGACCTCGTCGACGACCTGATGGCGGTGATCGCGCCGGCCCTGCTGCGCCACGGCGACCTGGGGTACGTCCTGGCGCAACTGGCCCGGCTGCGCCGCGACGGCACCGGCGCTACCCGGCAGCGTCGGGTGCTGGAGCGCACCGGCGACCTGCGCGCCGTCATCGACGACCTCGCCGCCCGCACCGCCGCCGGCTGACCCTCCCCGCGATCAGCGGATGTCGTGGGTCTGGAGCCACAGCTCCAGCAGACCCAGCTGCCACAGCTTGTTGCTGCCGGCCGCCGCTTCGGCCCGGTCCGGCTCGGCGAGCAGCCGCGCCACGTACCCGGTGCGGAACAGCTCCCGCTCGCGGGCCTCCGGCGCCTGCAGGGCCTCGGCGACCAGCTCGCGGACCGGACCGTTCACGTTGCGCAGCGCCGGCACCGGGAAGTAGCCCTTCGGCCGGTCGATCACCTCGGCCGGCAGGACCTCCCGGGCGACCTCCTTGAGCACGCCCTTGCCGCCCTGGGCCACCTTGTGCTCCGGCGGGCAGTGCGCCGCGAGGGTCACCAGGTCCTGGTCGAGGAACGGGGTGCGCACCTCCAGGCCCCACGCCATGCTCATGCTGTCCACCCGCTTGACCGGGTCGTCGGGCAGCATCAGGTGGGTGTCCAGCCGCAGCACGGCGTCCAGCGCGGTCTGTGCTCCGGGCGCGGCGAGGTGTTCGGTGAGCAGGTCCCGGCTGGCGTCGTGCTCCAGCGCGTACGCCGGGCCGACGATGCGGCGCAGCTCGTCGTGGCCCCGGTCGAAGAACGCGGCGGCGAACGTCTCGGCGGCGCTGTGCCGGGGCGCCCCGACCAGCGGCTGGTGGTAGCCGTAGCCGGCGAACACCTCGTCGGCGCCCTGCCCCGACTGGGCCACCCGCACGTGCCGCGCCACCTGCTCGGACAGCAGGTGGAAGGCGACCACGTCGTGGCTGCCCATCGGCTCGGTCATCGCCAGCACGGCACGTCGGACGGACGGGACCAGGTCGTCGTCGGCCAGCCGGATCCGGTGATGGTCGCTGTCGTACGCGCGGGCCACCAGGTCCGAGTAGTGGAACTCGTCGCCGGACTCGCCACCCTGGCTGTCGAAGCCGATGCTGAACGTGCGCAGGTGTTGCTGGCCGGCCTCGGCGAGCAGCGCCACGATGAGGCTGGAGTCCAGTCCGCCGGAGAGCAGCACCCCCACCGGCACGTCGGCGACCAGCCGTCGGCGTACCGCCGTGCGCAGCGCGTCGCCGATCGCGGCCCGCCAGTCGGCGGCGTCCATCCCCGCGTCGGCCGGCTCGCGCACGTAGTCGGGTCGCCAGTAGACCTCCTCGCGGCTGCCCCCGTCCGCCTCGATCACCCGCAGGGTGGCCGGCGGCAGCTTGCGCACACCCCGCAGCACGGTCCTGGGCGCAGGGACGATGGAGTGCCAGGACAGGTAGTGGTGCAGCGCCACCGGGTCGATACCGGTGTCCACGTCGCCGGCGCGCAGCAGCGCGGGCAGTGTGGAGGCGAACCGGAGCCGCCCGGGCGTCTCGGCCAGGTAGAGCGGTTTGATGCCGAGCCGGTCACGGGCCAGGACGAGGCGTCGCCGGGCCCGGTCGACCAGCCCGATCGCGAACATGCCGACCAGGTGGTCGACGAACCGCTCACCCCAGTGCGCGTACGCCACCAGGATCACCTCGGTGTCGCTGGTGGATCCGAAGGCGTACCCGGCGTTCTGGAGCTCCTCGCGCAGCTCCGGGTAGTTGTAGACGCACCCGTTGAAGACCAGCGCCAGGCCCAGGTCGTCGCGCACCATGGGCTGTCCGCCCGCGTCGGACAGGTCGATGATGGTCAGCCGGCGGTGCCCGAGGGTCACCCAACCGTCGGTGAACAACCCCTCGTCGTCCGGGCCGCGTGAGCGCATCGCCTCGGTCATCCGGGTGACCGCCGCCGCGTCGGGTGCTCGGCCGTCGAACCGTGCCTCCCCGCTGATCCCGCACATCAGCCGGGCCTCCCGTCACCTCACCCCCGACCGGTGCCGGCCGGTCCCGTCGACCGGACGGGGCCGCTGGCTACCCGACGGCGCGGTGGTTATGCGCGCAGGGTGCGCAGGATGCGGGCCAGTTCGGCGCGGTCGGCGTCGGCCAGGTGGCCGAAGAAGCGGTCGGCCTCGGCTCGGCGGGCGGCCCGGATGGCGGTGCTGACCCGGTTGCCCTCCTCGGTGAGCGCGACAAGGGTCGCCCGCCGGTCGGCCGGGTCCGGTCGACGCTCGACGAGCCCCCGGGCCTGGAGGTCGTCGATGACCTCGGTGGCCGAGCGGGGCGCGATGCGCAGGTGCTCGGCGAGGGTGCCGGGGCGTACCTCGCCGTGTCGGGCCAGCACGCCGAGGGCCCGGGACTGGCTGGGGGTGACATCCCAGGGCGCCAGCGAATCGCGCGTCTGACGGCGCAGACGTGACGCGACGGCCCAGAACGTCTCGGCCAGGCTCTCGTCGTCCCCGCTGTCGGCGGTGTCCCCGGTCACCGGAATACGGTAGCAGGCGATCCGGTTGTACCCTCATGTTGAGGTAACCTCAGCATCACCCGATCGAAAGGCAGTTGCCCCTTGGACCCCACCCCGATGGGCCGCGACCGCGGCCACCGCACCGTCAGCGCCGAGGAGAAGACGCAGGCCCGCCAGGTGTCCCTGCGCCGCATCGGCCGCCTGTTCACCCCGCACCGGCCCGCGCTGGCCGCCGTCACCGCGATCATCGTGCTCTCCTCGATCATCGCGATGGCCACCCCGTTCCTACTGCGTGCCGTGATCGACCGGGCCCTGCCGCAGGGCGACGTGCGCCTGCTGGTCTGGCTGGTCCTCGGCATGGTCGCCGTCGCCGCGGTGACCGCCGCCCTCGGCGTCGTGCAGACCTGGATCTCCACCCAGGTCGGGCAGCGGGTCATGCACCTGCTGCGCACCGACGTCTTCAGCCACCTCCAGCGCCAGTCTCTGGGCTTCTTCACCCGCACCCGCACCGGCGAGGTGCAGTCTCGGATCACCAACGACATCGGCGGCATGCAGTCGGTGGTCACCTCCACCGCCACCGCCGTCGCGGCCAACCTCACCACAGTGGTCGCCACCGCCGTCGCCATGATCGCGCTCTCCTGGCAGCTCTCCCTGGTCTCGCTCGTCGTGCTGCCACCGGCCATCTGGCTGACCCGACGGGTCGCCCGGATGCGCCGCGAGATCACCGCCCAGCGGCAACGCGAACTCGCCGACCTCAACGTCACCGTCGAGGAGGGCCTGTCGATCAGCGGCGTACAGCTCGCCAAGACCCTCGGCACCGGCCCCGCGCTCATCGACCGGTTCACCGCCTCGTCGGCGCGCCTTGTCGACCTGGAGCTGCGCAGCGAGCTGGCCGGCCGCTGGCGGATGGCCTCGATGAGCATCATCTTCGCCGCCGTACCCGCGGTCATCTACCTCGCCGCCGGCCTGCCCGGCACCGCCGGCACGCTGAGCATCGGCACCCTGGTCGCCTTCACCGCCCTGCAGGGCGGGCTGTTCCGACCGCTGATGGGCCTGCTCAACGTGGGCGTCTCGCTCACCGCGTCGCTGGCGCTGTTCGCCCGGATCTTCGAATACCTCGACCTGCCGGTCGACGTGGCCGACCCCGCCGAGCCGGTCCGCCTCGACCCCACCCGGGTACGCGGACACCTGCGCCTTGCGGACGTCACCTTCGGCTATCCGGGCAGCGACACCGCCGCGCTCGCCGGGATCACCCTCGACGTCCCCGCCGGCACCAGCCTCGCCCTGGTCGGCGAGACCGGTTCGGGCAAGAGCACCCTCGCCGGGCTGATCAGTCGGCTGCACGACCCGAACGCCGGCCGGGTCACCATCGACGGAGTCGACCTGCGGGACCTGCGCCTGGCCGACCTGGCCTCCATCGTCGGCGTGGTCAGCCAGGAGACGTACCTGCTGCACACCACCGTGCGGGAGAACCTGCGCTACGCCCGCCCGGACGCCACCGACGCCGAGATCGAGGACGCCGCCCGCGCCGCCCAGATCCACGACCTGATCGCCGGGCTGCCCGACGGGTACGACACCGTCGTCGGCTCGCGCGGCCACCGGTTCTCCGGCGGCGAGAAGCAACGCCTGGCCATCGCCCGTACGCTGCTGCGCGACCCGCGCGTCCTGGTCCTCGACGAGGCCACCAGCGCGCTCGACACCGAGACCGAACGGGCCGTGCAACGGGCCTTCGACGCGCTCGCCGAGGGGCGCACCACGATAACCATCGCCCACCGGCTGTCCACCGTCCGCGACGCCGACCAGATCGCGGTGCTCGACCACGGCCGGATCGTCGAATCCGGCGACCACGACAGCCTGCTGAACCACAACGGCCGCTACGCCACCCTGGCCGCCTGAGCCCGTCCACCGGTGCCGCACGACATTGACACCCGCTGCTTTCCATCCCATGGTCGACGGATCATCACTCCGTCGAAGGGCCGCAGGATGGTCAGCAGCGAACACCGGTACGTCATCGTCGGCGCGGGACCTGCCGGACTCCAACTGAGCTACTACCTCCAGCAGCAGGGCGCCGACTACCTGACCCTCGAACGCGGCGACCAACCCGGTGACTTCTTCCGCCGGTTCCCCCGACACCGCCGGCTCATCTCGCTGAACAAGGTCCACACCGACAGCACCGATCCCGAGATCCGCCTGCGCTGGGACTGGAACTCGCTGCTCAACGACGACCCGGACCTGCTGTTCCCGCGATTCAGCCAGGAGTACCTGCCGGGCGCCGACGACCTGGTGCGCTACCTCGCCGAGTTCCAACGCGTCCACCAGCTCAACATCCGCTTCGGCACCACCGTCGAGCGGATCACCCGTACCGACGACGGTTTCACGGTGAGCACCGACCAGGGGGAGGTGCGGGCGCGCTGCCTCGTCGTCGCGACAGGCTGGGGCAAGCCGTTCGTGCCGGCCATCAAGGGCATCGAACACGCCATCGGGTACGAGGACATGGTCGTCGACCCCTCGGCGTACGAGGACCAGCGGGTGCTGATCATCGGCAAGGGCAACTCCGCCTTCGAGACCGCGTCGTCCATCCTCGGCCGGGCGTCCATGGTGCACCTCGCCAGCCGGCAGCCCCTGCGCCTGGCGTGGAACACCAAACACCCAGGCGACGTCCGCGGCCAGTACGGCGCCATCCTCGACAGCTACCAGTTCAAGACCCTGCACTCGGTGCTGGACTGCGCCATCGACGAGATCCGACCCGTCGACGGACGGTTCCGGGTGTCGATCACGTACACCCACGCGCAGGGCGAGACCGCCGAACTCGACTACCACACCGTGCTGAGGTGCACCGGTTTCCGGATGGACACCAGCCTCTTCGACGAGACGGCCCGTCCCGAACTGGTGCGCGACGGCCGGATGCCCGGGCTACGCCCCGACTGGCAGTCCAGCAACGTCGACGACCTGTACTTCGCCGGCACCATCGCCCAGGCCCGGGACGTCAAGCACGCGTCGTCGCCCTTCATCGACGGCTTCCGGTACAACCTGCGCACGTTCACCCGGATCCTGCGGGAGCGGTACGACGACGTGCCGCTGTCGTACGCGACGACGCCCGCCGACGCCGCGTCGCTGGCCAAGCTGATGCTGGACCGCGTCAACTGGTCCTCGGCGCTGTGGACCCAGTTCGAATACCTGTGTGACGTCCTCGTCCGCGACGACGCGACAGGCGACCTCCACCACTACGAGGACCTGCCGGAGGACTACGCCGTGGAGCGCTTCGCGGGCGCGACCCAGTGGTACACCCTGGCGCTGCGGTGGGGCCGCGACGACTACGGCGACGTCTTCGCCATCGAGCGGCACCCGACCCCCGACCGGGCCCGGGAGAGCGCCTTCATCCATCCGGTGATCCGACGCTACCGGGGCGCCGAGATGCTCGCCGAGCAGCACCTGTTGGAGGACCTGCTGGCCGAGTGGCGACGCCCGGACCGGCACGTCGAGCCACTTGTCGAGTTCCTGACCAGGGACCTCACCAGCGCACCATGACCTCGTCGAGGGGTTTGCGGGTCAGGTCCGGGACGTGGGCGTCCGGCGCGGGATACCCGACGGGCATCACCACGTAGGGGCGCTCCTCCGGCGGACGCTCGCACACCTCGTTGAGGAACCGCATCGGGCTGGGCGTGTGGGTCAGCGTGACCAGGCCGGCGTGGTGCAGCGCGGTGATCAGCAGGCCGACCGCGATCCCGACGGACTCCTTGACGTAGTACGGCTTCGGGCTGTTGGGCCCCTGGTGCACCTCGAACACGACGATGACCGCCGGTGCGGTCTCCAGGAACGGCTTGCGCCAGTCGGTGCCGAGCCCGGCGATCGCACCGAGCCACTCCTGCGACGCGCGGCGGTCGTAGAACTCCCGTTCCTCGGCCTCCGCGGCCTCGCGGAGCCGGCGCTTGCGGGCCGGGTCGGTCAGCACGACGAACCGCCACGGCTGCACGTTGGCGCCACTGGGCGCCGTCGACGCGGCCCGGACCGCGGCCTCGACCACCCCGTCGGGCAGCGGATCGCTGGCGAAGTCCCGCACCGAACGGCGCTGTGCCATCCGGTCGGCGAACGCCTGCACCTCGCGCACCATCTCCGCGGGAGGCCGTCGCCGGTGCCGGATGGGGACCGTGGGTAGCAGGTCCGCGTCGTTCACCTGTGGCCTCCCTGTACGGGTGTGCCGGTCCGCGGCAGGGCCGCCCGGGTGCCTCCAGCATCTCGGAGAACGGGCGGGGCGTCCTTACGCCGGCGTGCTCTCTCGCCTCGTCGGCACACCGGGCGCGGTCCAGGCCGCGATCTCGTCGACCACGTCGGTCAGGCGTCCGCGTCGCGCCGCGGCGGCCCGCTGACGCGTCGCCCCGTCGCCGTCCGCCGTGAGGCCCCTGCGCCAGGCCTGCACCCGCTCACGGTCGCCCGCCTCGTCCAGCGCCGGTCCGGCGCGCTCGACCAGACGATCGGCGAGGACGGCCGCCGGCAGTAGCCGGCCCGTGCCGACGTCCACGCCGTGGCCGCCCATCCCGTCGCGGGCGGCCCGCCAGTACGCGAGCCGCATCAGCTCGGGGGCCAGCTCCGGCCCCTCGTCGCCCCTGTCGACAGCCTCCCCGGCGATGACCACCAGAGCCCGCACCAGGGCGGCGAGCGCCGCGGACTCGACGGCGGTGACGGGTACGTCGGCGACCCGCACCTCGATCGTCGGGTGCGCCCTGGACAGGCGCAGATCCCAGAAGATCGTGCCGTGGTCGACGAGCGCGCCCGCGTCGAGCAGCATGTCCACGTGGTCGTCGTACTCCCGCGCGGACCGCAGGAACGGCGGCGGGCCGGCCACCGGCCAGCGCCCCCACGTGACGGTCCGCCAACTCGAGTAGCCGGTGTCGCGCTCGGACCAGTAGGGCGAGTTGGCCGTCAGGGCCACGAACACCGGCAGGTGCTGGCGCAGGTGGTTGCCGATCAGCACGGCCCGGTCCCGGTCGGGCTCCTGCACGTGGACGTGCACGGCGCAGATCGCCACCTCGTCGTGCAGCCCACGGAAGGTGGCGGTGCCCCGGTCCTGGCGCGGGCCCTCGGTGATCGGCGGCGGCACGGCGCAGCCGAGCACCGGCGAGCCGCTGGCGATCACCCGCAGGCCCGCCGATCGGGCCGCGCCCTGCACGGCGGCGCGACCGTCGGCGAGCTGCGCCGAGAGGTCGTCGACACTCAGGCACGGGTCGGTGCGGGTCTCCACCTGAAGCTTGGTGATCTCACCACCCACCCGGGGGCCGAGCGTCGGGCGGGCGCCGTCGACGACCGTCGCCGCCTCCGGCACGACCTCACCCCGGTCGGCGTCGACCACGAGGAACTCCTCCTCGACACCGAGCAGGGGAATGGACGATCCCGAACGCTGTCCCGAAGTCATGCCGACGACGACCCCTCGCTGCCGGTCGTTCGCCGGCAGTGAGCACGTTACGGGATCTCGTCGATGGGTCGCGGACCGGCGCGCTCCACCGTGGACAGCGCGTCGACGAGTCCGGCCAGCAGCGCCGTCCGCTCGGGCATCCGGTCCAGGCAGACGTACTCCTCGGCGGAGTGCGCTCCGCCGCCGACCGCGCCCAGGCCGTCCAGGGTCGGTACGCCCAACGCGGCAGTGAAGTTGCCGTCGGACGCGCCGGCGGCGTACGCGCCGAGGAGGCCCCCGATGCCGAGCTGGCCGGCGATCGACTGGGCAAGTTCCAGCAGCGGCCGCGACAGCTCCGCGGACATCGGATAGCGGTTGATCCCGCCCTGCACGTCAAGCGTCGCCTCGGGCAGGAACGGCACCAGCCCGCGGATGGCGTGGTCGACACGTTCGAGTTCGTCAGTGGTCCAGGCCCGCACGTCCACGGCCAGGCTGGCGCGCTCGGGCACCGTGTTCGTCGTCGTGCCGGCGGAGAGCAGGGTCGGGGTGACCGAGGTGCCACCGCTGTCCGCCGCGCCGAGCGCCCCCAGCGAGAGCACCTGATGGGCGACCTCGACCGTGGCGTTGACGCCGCGCTGCGGTTCCACACCCGCGTGCGCGGCGCGACCGGAGACGATCAGGCGGTAGACCGAACCACCCTTGCGGGCGACCTTCACGTGCCCGTCGGGGGTGGCCGCCTCCAGGACGAGAACCGCGCCGGAACGCCGCGCCTCCCGTTCGATCAGCTGCCGTGATGTGACGGACCCGGACTCCTCGTCGCAGGTGAGCAGCACACCGACCGCCGAGGTGTCCCCGATCAGACGCAGCGCCGCGAACATCTGCACGATGCCCGCCTTCATGTCACACACGCCCGGCCCGGTCGCGACATCCCCAGCGACGCTGAAGGGCCGGGACCCGATCGTGCCGACCGGGAAGACGGTGTCGAAGTGGCCGAGCAGCAGCACCCGCTGGTCGGCGGCCGGCCACAGCAGGTGCGGCAGGCCGTCGACCACGACCCGACGGGCCGGCCGGCCGAGCACCTCCTCCCCCCAGCGGGCGAGCAGGTCGGCGCAGGACTCGAGCTGAGGCAACGCGCCCGGTGCCGACTCGCGCGCGACGAGCGTGCCCAGCCGATCGACCATGTCGGTGTGAAGCCGCTCAGCGGCATTCAGCAGACTGCGTGGGTGATCCATCGATCCCTCCGACTGCACGGCTGATGAGCCTGGCCAGGCTTCTGCATCGACCGTCGCAGAGGGAGCGGACCGCGGTCACCCTCGACTGTGCTCAGGCTGCCGGAGGTCGGGCCGCCGCCCCGTAACCGACCTCGATGACCCGACGGGTCGTCTCGGCGTAGGCGTCCTGACCGGTCGGCGCGAAGGTGCCCAGGCCGTCGACGTACCTGTTGAACATGCAGAACGCGGCGGCGATCAGCACCGTGTCGTGGATCTCCACGTCGGTGGCGCCCTCCGCGCGGGCGCTCTCGACCAGCTCGGAAGTGACGTTCCGGCCGCTGATCTGGACAGCGCCCGCGATGCGCAGCAGCGCCCGCAGCTTGGCCGAGATCTGAGCGCTGTCGAGGTCCGCGCGTACCTGGTCGACGAGGTCCATGCCCTCGTCGAGCTGCGCCGCCGCGAACGCCGAGTGCGACGCGCAGCAGAACGTGCACTCGTTACGCCCGGACACGTACGCGGCGATCAGCTCCCGCTCGCCGGCCGGAAGCGAGTTCGGGGAGCGCAACAGCACCTCGGCCAGCTCGTTGAGCGGCTTCGCGGTCTCCGGACGATACCGCATCGGACCGGTGATGCCGGGGAACTGCTTCTCGTCGACCCCGAGATCGATGTGCGCCATGTGTCATGTCCTCCAACCGTTGACCGCTGCCCGGCCGGACCACACCTCAGCCGAGGGCGACTGTCCGACCGGGACGGCGCGGCAGACGCCGTGCCGCCACGATCTCATCCCGTACGCCGATCGGGTTCCTTCCTTCGTGCTCTTCTCATCGATCGGTCGACATGTCGGTGCTCACCCCTAGCACGATCGGCCGGGCCCTGGGGCCTCGTCCACAATTGCTGTCGCTGTCCACAGCGACGTCGGCCGGGGCTGACTCCGGCAGGTCGTCGGAGCACGGTCGACCCGTGGACGCGCACCTGCAATCCCTGCTCGACCGAAGCGGCGGCCTGGCCACACGGCTGGACGTTCTCCGCGTGGCACCGCCGTGGGCACTCCAGGCCGCATGCCGGGCAGGTGGACTGGTCCGGGTCCTGCCGGGGGTCTACGTCGATACGTCCCTCGCCCGGGACACCCCTTCGGAGCTGCCGGTTCTCGCGCGGCTCGAGCCGGAACTGGCTCGCCGCGCCGCGCTGTCGTTCGTCCTGCCCCGAGGGTCAGGCCTGCGCAGTCGGCCACATCTCGTGGTACGCCATCGCTCCGGATTCGCGGTCGCACCACCGCAGGTGGTGGTACGGGGAGGGCTGCCGGTAACTCGACTCGACCGGACCCTGGTGGACTGCTGGCCGCTGCTACCGACGGTCGACCGGCCGGAACTGCTCATCCGCGCGGTCAACGACCGGCTGACCACCCCGCAGCGCCTCGTCGCCGCCCTCGGCGAGGTGCCGAGGTTGACCGGCCGCACGGCGATGCGCGATCTGCTGGACCGGCTCGCCGCCGGTTGTCGCAGCCCGTTGGAGATCTGGGGTCACGACCACGTCTTCACCGGGCCCGGTATGCCGCCGTTCCTCCGGCAGGCGCGGGTCCGGGTGGGTGGACGCCCTGCTCGCCACCGTCGGCATCCTCGTGGTCCGCTTCAGTCACCGTCGCCTCACCGCTGACGCGGACCAGGTCCGCCGGGAAACGCTAGCCATCCTCGCCACTCGCCCCGCTCCATGATCATGTGACGAAAAGCGGCGGCGTGGGTCAGGGAGGCGTGGGGCGTTGTCGGGGTGGGGCGTTCACCGGGTCGGTGGGGTGTTCGTTGTGGTTGTGCAGGAGTTCGTTGATCCAGCGGGCGGCTTCGCGTTGGGTGCTGAGCAGGTGGTTGCGGGCGTCGGCCACCTCATGGTCGTCGGCGTCGTCGGTGAGGATGGCCACCCATCGTCGACTCAACTCCTCGGCGTACCGGGCTCTGCGCATCTGCTCGTCGAACTGGTACTCCAGCTTCACCATCCGGTCGACGTGCGGCTGGAGCGCCGGCATGATGCGGTCGTCGAGTCGGACGGCGGCGTCGGGCCGGCAGGTGATGGTGATCTCGCCCCGCCGGTAGGTCCACTCCGGATCGTCGGCGAGGGCCTGCTGCAACGCCACCTCGAGGTCGCCCGCCCGATGTGGCGGCAGGTCCCGGGCGGCGTCGGCGGCGAGCCGGGTCAGTCGTTGGATCGCGTGGGGCTGGAAGTACTGCACGTACCAGCTCAACACCTCCGAGCGCAGGCTCGCGGGCGACGACCAGGCGAACGTGGCACGGACGTGGAACGAGTACACGTAGCCCCTGGCCGGGACCGTGATCAGCCGGGGCGCGTCGCGCTGTTCGACGAGCGGGCCGGACGGCGACGGGTCGGCCCCGGACCCGACGGGCGCCTCGTCCTGGAGGGCGGCGACCAGCCGGTCCCAGGTTCGTGCCCACCACCGCCACCCACGGACGCTCGCGTCGCGGACGACGGTGAGCCCGCGTACGCCCCGCTGCCGCCACTGGTCCGCGGGTCTCGGCCTCCCATCGGGGGCGTCCGTCATGGCACCCCTCCATGGTCACGGATCCGCACGTCACGCTAACAACCGGTGACCGATATGCCCGCCGCCACGCCGCACGGCGGGAGTCGACCCGCGGGACACCGCGCCGTCGCCTGGTGATCGTCGGCCCGTCGTGTACCGGTCGTTCGGGGACGCCATCCTGCCCGGGTGCGCACACTGCCGACCGTCGTCGCGTACCGGCTGCTCGGGGGAGCCGGCACCACGCTGCTGGCGTGCGCGGGGCTGGCCGCCGGCGCGCTGCCGGTCGGCGCGCACGCCGCCTGGTGGAGCGCGTTGCGGCAGCTCGCCGGGCCGGGGCTGCTCTGCGGGTACGCGGGACTGACGCTGCTCACCGCCGCCTGGTGGTGGGCGGGGCGGTACCCGCGGGCGATCAGCCGGCGCTGCGCCGCGCTGACCCTGGCCTGCTGGGCGCCGCGCCGTACGGACCGGTGTTCCTCGCGGTGGCGGCGGCGGGGACCGGGGCGACCGGGGGCGAACCGGTCGGGAGGGCGACGGG
>NZ_VDFY01000259.1 GCF_006228125.1 Micromonospora orduensis
CGCTCGTTGATCAGTGCAGGTCAGGCCCCGGGTATCAAATCTCGGCCGCCCGAATCGTCGAACGGCAGGTGGCCGGGAGGTGACGAGGAGCTGACCGGCCGGTCGGTAGTGACGATTACCGTCTGATGGCAGGCTGACGCGCGGAGTGACGGTGTGGGGTGGAGGGCTGACTGTCCATGGAGGAATATCCGGAACTGATGCCGCTGTTGACGGTCGCCGGTGGGCCGATGCGCGGGGCGAGCTTTCGGCTGCGGGCCGACCCTCAGGTGATCGGGCGGGCACCGACCGGTCACGTGGTCATCAACGACCCGCATCTGAGCCGCCGGCACGCGGAGGTGTGGCTGGCCCCGGAGGGCCCGTCGCTGCGCGACCTGGGCTCGACGAACGGCACCTGGCTCAACGACCGCCGGATCACCGGGACCGAACGGCTCTCCGACGGCGACGTGATCCGGATCGGCCGTACCGAGCTGCGCCTGTTCGACCCGGGGGTCGCGCACACCGACCCGGTGGGGCTCCGGTTCGGCCCGCCCCGACGCGACGTCCGGCCGACGTTGCCGTTGCCGCTGGCCGCGCCACCCACCGCCCGGCGCTGATCGGTCGCACACCGCGACGAGGGGGTGCCGCACCTGGCTGACCGCCACACCGGGCGGGAGCGCCGAGTGGGGCTGACGCACCTGGACCCGCGCGTACCACCGTGGCAGCATGCCGCGGATGGAAATCGAGCAGCGGACCGTCACGGCCAACGGCATCACCCAGGCGGTACGGGTCGCCGGCCCGCCGGACGGCACGCCCCTGCTGCTGATCCACGGCAACTGCTCGTCCTCGCTGTTCTGGGAGCCGCTGATCCGGCGGCTGCCGCCGACGCTGCGGGTCGTCGCACCGGACCTGCGCGGCTACGGCGACACCGGGACCGCGCCGGTGAACGCCACCCGTGGCCTGCGGGACTTCGTCGACGACGTGGCCGCCCTGCTGGACGACCCCGCGCTCTTCGGCGCCCGGGCCGCGCGTCCGGTGGTGGTCGGGCACTCCCTCGGCGGTGGCGTGGCGATGCGGCTGCTCGTCGACCACCCGGAGCGGGTACGCGCGCTGCTGCTCGCCGCGCCGGTCTCCCCGTACGGCTTCGGCGGCACCCGGGACCTGGCCGGCACGCCGACCACCCCCGACTTCGCCGGCACCGGCGCCGGTACGGCGAACCCGGACTTCGTCGCCCGGCTCGCCGCCGGTGACCGCAGCGGTGAGGCGCAGGCCAGCCCCCGTGCCGTGCTGCGGGCCACCTACGTGGCGGACCCGGGGGCGCTCGGCACGGACGAGGAGCTGCTGCTGGACAGCCTGCTCTCCACCAAGACCGGCGACGACAACTACCCGGGCACGTCGGTGCCGTCGGAGAACTGGCCGGGCGTCGCGCCGGGGGAGCGGGGCGTGCTTAACGCGCTCGCCCCGACCTGGTTCCGGCTCGCCGACGAGCTGGTCGCCGTGGCCGACAAGCCGCCTGTCACCTGGGTACGCGGGGACGCCGACGTGATCGTGTCGGACACCTCGCTGTTCGACCTGGCGTACCTGGGCTCGCTGGGCGTGGTGCCCGGCTGGCCCGGCAAGGAGGACTGCCCGCCGCAGCCGATGGTCGGCCAGACCCGGGCGGTGCTGGAGCGGTACGCGGCGGCCGGCGGCGCGTACCACGAGGTGGTGTTGCCCGGCTGCGGGCACAGTCCACACCTGGAACGCCCGGCGGAGTTCGTCGCGGAGCTGCTGGCTCTGACCGACGTGCCCGCCGCGTAGCGGAGCTGTGGCGCGGTGGGTGAAATATGCCACGGCGTCTCGACAACCGTGCGTCACGTGGCAGACTCGCGCGCATAACCTTAGCGGCCGTTCAGTGGCCGTACGGAGTGTCTGGGGAGGCCGGTCGTGGCGCGCGAGTTCAGCACCGTGGGTGTGGTGGGGCTGGGCACCATGGGTGCCGGCATCGTCGAGGTCTTCGCCCGCAACGGCATCGACGTGGTCGCGGTCGAAATCTCCGAGCCCGCGCTGGAACGCGGCCGGGCCACCCTCACCGGCTCCACCGATCGGGCGGTCGCCAAGGGCAAGCTGGCCGCGGCGGAGCGGGACGCCCTGCACGAGCGGGTGCACTTCGCGGTGGGCCTGGACGCGCTGCACTCCGTCGACCTGGTCATCGAGGCGGTGCCCGAGCACCTGGACCTGAAGCAGCGGATCTTCGCGGAGCTGGACCGGGTCTGCCGGCCTGAGGCCATCCTCGCCACCAACACCTCGTCGCTGAGCGTCACCGAGATCTCGGTCGCCACCACCCGGCCCAACCAGGTGATCGGCATCCACTTCTTCAACCCGGCTCCGGTGATGAAGCTGGTCGAGGTGGTCCGCACAGTCGTCACCTCGCCCGAGGTGGTCGCCGACGTCGAGGCGCTCTGCGCCCGGCTCGGCAAGGTCGACGTCACCATCAACGACCGGGCCGGCTTCATCGCCAACGCGCTGCTCTTCGGCTACCTCAACCACGCCGTCGGGATGTTCGAGTCGCACTACGCGACCCGGGAAGACATCGACGCCGCCATGAAACTCGGCTGCGGCCTGCCGATGGGCCCGCTGGCACTGATGGACCTGATCGGCCTGGACACCGCGTACGAGATCCTGGACACCATGTACCGGCGCGGCGGGCGGGACCGCCGGCACGCCCCGGTGCCGCTGCTCAAGCAGATGGTGACCGCGGGACTGCTCGGCCGGAAGTCCGGCCGGGGCTTCTACACCTACGAACGGCCCGGGTCCCCGGTGGTCGTACCCGATGAGGCGACGCCGCCGACCACGGACGGCGCGCTCGCCGACGGCGCGCGCGCCATCGCCAAGGTGGGCGTGGTGGGTTCCGGGACGATGGCCACCGGGATCATCGAGGTGTTCGCGAAGGCCGGCTACGAGGTCGTCTCGGTGACCCGGGGCGCGGAGAAGTCCGCGAAGGTCTGCGAGGCGGTGAAGACGTCGCTGAACAAGGGCGTGGTGCGCGGCAAGCTCTCCGAGGCCGACCGGGACGCCGCGCTCGGCCGGATCAGCTGGTCCGCCACGCTCGACCACCTCGCCGACGTCGACCTGGTGGTCGAGGCCGTGGTGGAGGAGCTGAGCGTGAAGAAGGCGCTCTTCGCCAGCCTCGACGAGATCTGCAAGCCGGGCGTCGTGCTGGCCACCACCACCTCGTCCCTGCCGGTGATCGACGTGGCGATGGCAACCCAGCGGCCGGCCGACGTGGTGGGGCTGCACTTCTTCAACCCGGCGCCGGTCATGCCGCTGGTCGAGGTCGTCCGCACCATCCGTACCTCCCCGGAGGCCACCGCCACCGCCCGGGCGGTCTGCGCCGCGCTCGGCAAGACCGGCGTGGTCTGCGGCGACCGGTCCGGGTTCATCGTCAACGCGCTGCTCTTCCCGTACCTGAACGACGCGGTGAAGATGCTGGAGGCCAGCTACTCCACGGCCGACGACATCGACCACGCGATGAAGCTGGGCTGCGGCTACCCGATGGGCCCGTTCGAGCTGCTCGACGTGGTCGGCCTGGACGTCTCGCTGGCCATCCAGCGGGAGCTGTACCTGGAGTTGCGCGAGCCGGGCTTCGCGCCCGCGCCGCTGCTGGAGCACCTGGTCACCGCCGGCTACCTGGGCCGCAAGACCCGCCGCGGTTTCCGCGACCACTCGCACCGCTGACCGGGTCAACGCCGGAGGGTCCCGGCCGCGTCTGAGGGATGTGACCTTCGAGGAGTACGTCGCCAGCCGCGGCCCGGCCCTGGTCCGGCTGGCGCGGTTGCTGACCGGCGACGAGCACCGGGCCGAGGACCTCACCCAGGACGTGCTGTCCCGGGCGTACGTGCACTGGCGCAGGATCTCCCGGGCCGACCGTCCCGACGTGTACGTGCGCCGGATGCTCGTCAACGCCAACAACTCCTGGTGGCGCCGCCGGTCGAGCCGGGAGCTGGCCGTCGACACCGTCGTCGACCGACCGCAGCGCGGCGACCTCGGCGGCGAGGTGGCCGACCGGGACGAGATGTGGCGGCTGATCCTCGGGCTGCCCGACCGCCAGCGGGCGGTGCTGGTGCTGCGCTACTACGAGGACCTCGACGACGCGACGATCGCGCAGATCCTGGACTGC
Organism: Micromonospora orduensis; assembly: GCF_006228125.1. Lineage (GTDB taxonomy): Bacteria > Actinomycetota > Actinomycetes > Mycobacteriales > Micromonosporaceae > Micromonospora > Micromonospora orduensis. Next base: position 4,136 of record NZ_VDFY01000259.1, read on the forward strand.
TCGCCGGTCACCGTCCGCACCCACGCGATGCGGGCCTTCGCGAACCTCCGGGAGCGCTGCGGCGTCCCGGCCAAGAACGGGAGCCGGCCGTGATCGACCTCGACGAACAGATCGCCCAGACCCTGCGAGAGCGTGCCGAGGGTGACGTCGACACCAACCGGCTGCTGCGGGCGTCCCGCGCCCGCGGCCGCCGCCGCCAACTTCACCGCCGGGTCGCCGCCGGCACCGCGTTGTCCCTGGTCGGCGCGCTCGGCGTCGTGGGGGTGACCGGGACGGGCCTCGACGGGCTGACCGGCCGCCTGCCCTGGACCGCCACCACGCCGACCGGGGCCACGCCGGTGCCGCCCAGGGTCGACGGGGTGCCCGGGGCCGCCGCCGACCCGGCGCTGGTCGGCAGCGACCCGAACGTGCTGCATTTCGGCCTCGACCCGGCCCGGGCCCGCTACCTGGGCTGGTCGGTCATCCGGGGCAACGCCGAGTCGGTACGGCTCAGCGTGCGCGACGACCAACCGGTGCATGTCGAGGTGAGCCATACGCCGGAGTTGTCCACCAGCGTCTCGTTCGGCAACGTCCAGGTCGACGCGGTCGGGCCGGGGCCCCAGACCTTCGACGGCACGATCCACCCGGTGAACGGCGGAGCGAATGGGATGGTCACGTCGTGGCATCCCGCGCCGGGTCTGTACGCCCGTGCCGTCATCCTGCGGGGTGACCGCGCCGGGCTGGAGCAGGCGGTCGGGGCGCTGCGCTGGAACGAGGCCCGTTCGTGCGCCGTGCCGCTGCGGCTCGACACCCTGCCCGCCGGCGCGCCGATCAACTCCTGCTCGGTCGACGTCAGCTCGTACCCGAGACTGGTCACCTCGGACTTCACCCTTGGGCGGGCGACGACCCAGGTCATGTTCGTGAACTACCGCTACGCGAGCGGGGCCGGCACCCGTACCGAGGGGAACCGGACCATCGCTGGCCGGCCCGCGCATCTCTCCGAGGACGGCACGACCCTGGATCTGTTCGGCATCCCCAGGACGGTGGTGAGCGCCACCTTCGGCTGGGGCTGGGAGGGCCGGCAGCCGATCGGCGCCAAGCCGGGCGCGTCGAGCGGCTTCACCGAGGCCGACGCGACGACCGTGCTGGCGGGGGCGCGGGTCGTCGAGGACCCGACGCGGCCACAGAGCTGGAAGTGAGCGCAGCCGTCGGACGGCCCGCCCGCAGGGCTGGTCCGTCCGACGGAACGTACGCTTGGTGACTGTGAGCCCCCGTCGCAATCGCCCTCGCCGGGATGAGAACGCCAACCTGGACGCCGACCGGGTCCGGCAGGGCGTCGCCTCGGTGCAGCAGTGGACCGACGGCGCCTGGCAGGTACGCGGCATCGGGGCGGGCGCGTCGGTCAAGACGTACCGCTGCCCCGGCTGTGACCAGGAGATCCGACCCGGGGTGGCGCACCTGGTGGCCTGGCCGGCGGACGGCCTCGGCGACCTGACCGATCGGCGGCACTGGCACAGCGGCTGCTGGCGTGCCCGGGAGCGGCGCGGCCCGGCGGTGCAGCGCGGCCGGAGCACTCCGCGCTACTGACCGACCCGCGCTGAGCGACCTGGATCACCCTGTTACCGCCTGGACGGGCGGCGGCGGCGACTTCGCGACAGACTTGACGGGTGAGCACACCGATCCGCGCGTCGTCGATCCTGCCCGGTCGCCGAGAGGACATCGAGCTGCACACCGCCGACGGTCTGCGGCTGGTCGGCGAGCTGGCCCTGCCGGCCGACCGGCCGCCGGTCGCCACCCTGGTCTGCCTGCACCCGCTGCCCACGCACGGCGGAATGATGGACAGCCACGTGTTCCGCAAGGCGGCCTGGCGGCTGCCCGCGCTGGCTGACCTGGCCGTGCTGCGGTTCAACACCCGGGGCACCAGCAGCGTGCGCGGCACCAGCGAGGGGGCCTTCGACGGCGCGGTGGGCGAGCGGTTCGACGTGGCCGCCGCCATCGAGTACGCGGAGTTCGCCGAACTGCCGAACATCTGGCTGGTCGGCTGGTCGTTCGGCACCGACCTGGCCCTCAAGCACGGGTGCGATCCGGCCGTCGCCGGGGTGATCCTGCTCTCCCCGCCGCTGCGCTTCTCGACACCGGACGACCTGTCCGTCTGGGCCGACGCCGGTCGGCCGCTGGTGGCGCTGGTGCCGGAGTTCGACGACTACCTGCGCCCGGCGGAGGCCCGGGAGCGGTTCGCCGCCGTGCCGCAGGCCGAGGTCGTCGGGGTGCCGGGCGCCAAGCACCTCTGGGTGGGCGACGCGGAGACCGTGCTCGACGAGATCGTCCGCCGGGTCAACCCGGCCGTCGAGGTGCCGCTGCCGACCACCTGGGACGGCCCGATGGAGTCCGGCGACGTCAGCGCGTACGCCGACCTGACGGTGGCCGCCTTCGCCGACACGCCCGTGCCGAAGCCGGGCGACTGAGGCCTCAGCGCCGCTCCTGGCGGGGGAGCACCACCTCGCGCAGGATCAGTTGCAGCGCCGCCACCGTGGGGATGGCGATCAACGCGCCCACCACGCCCAGCAGGGCCACCCCGAGCAGCGCGGCCAGCAGGGCGGCCACCTCGTTGACCTCCACCGAGCGTCGCATCACCTTCGGGTAGATCAGGTAGTTCTCCACCTGCTGGTAGATGAGGAAGAACACCGCGCAGGCGATGCCGGTGGGCAGGTCGGCGGCGAAGCCGACCAGGCTCACGATCACCGCGCCCAGGGTGGCGCCGATCTGCGGGATCAGGTCGGTCACCGCGACCACCACGGCCAGCGCGAACGGGTACGGCAGCCCGACGATCAACGCGAACACGAAGGTGGTCGCGCCGGCCAGCACCGCGATGCTCAGCGCCCCGACCATGTACGCGCCGACCTTGGTCAGGATCTCGTCGCCGATCAGTTGCACCCGCTCCCGCCGGGACCGGGGGACCAGCGCGTAGCCCAGGGACCGCAGCCGGTTGAAGTACGCCAGGAAGTAGATGGTCAGCACCAGCACGGTAAGCGTCCGGAACACCGTGCCGAAGATCAGTTGAGCGCCGCCGAGCACCCCGCCGAGCGCCCGACCGATCGTCGCGGCGTTCGCGGCGCCCTGCACCCGCTCGACCACGTCGTACCGCTCCACCAGGTCGTTGACCGTCGGATTGCGGCGCAACTCGTCGAGCAGGCTCGGGATCTGGTCGATGAACTGCCCGGACTGCGTCACGATCGGCGGGACCAGCGCCACCACGCCGCCGCAGAGCAGCAGCACCACTGTCAACGCGACCACCGCGACCGCCAGGCCGTGCGGCACACCCCAGCGGCGTAGCCGCACCACCGCCGGGTTGAGGCCGACCGCGAGGAAGAGCGCGATCACCACCAGCACCAGGATGCCGCCGGCGTTACGAATCCCCAGATAGAGGGTGTACGCCAGCAGCACGCCCAACGCGCCCGTGAAGCCGATCAGGAAGCTGCTGCGCCGCAGCGGACGCCCTGGAGTGCCGAACTTGCCGGACGGGACCGCGGGCGGCTCGTCCGGGTCGATGCCCGGGGCGGGAACCGGTACCGGTGCTGGCGTCTCGGCCGGCGTCGGGTCGGTCGGTGGTTGGTCGGCCGGCGGGGGACCGGGGGCCACGTCCGGGTCGTCGGCCGACGGGTCGTGCTGCGGCACCAGGGGCCTCCCCGCTCAGGCCGTCGGACGACCGGCGGCAGCGGACGCCCGCCACGCGGCCGGCGCGAACATCAGCACCGGGCCGGTCGGGTCCTTGCTGTTCCGTACGCCCACGATGCCGGGCGGATTGTCCGCCATCTCGACGCACTCGCTGTTGCTGCGAGTGGAGGTGCGCCAGACTGCGCCACTCAGGTGAATGAGTCCACCGCTTCCCTCACGAGGTGAATCGAGTGCCGGCTTGAGAAGCTTCATTTCGAACCCTCTCCCATCGTGAAAGCAGCGTAGCTACGTCACCATCGCCGTCAACCACGACTCCGGCAAGCTGGGTTTCGAGGCTGCCGCCCCACCCGTACGTACCCGTGTCGATGATGTCGCCGACACCGTCCGGCGGGCGCTCGTCGCAGCGGGCTGGACCCCACCCGGCGCCATCCGACACAGAAACAGATCTTGGACAGTTCCCGTCGACGCGTAACGGAAACTGTCCAAGATCTCGATGGTCGCGCGGGTCGGCGCCGGCGGCGTACCCGTCAGTCCTTCTCGATGGTGACCTTGCTGGGCTTGGCGCTGCGCTCGTCGGTGGTCGGCTTGCTCGGCCGCGTGCCGTTCTCACCGGTGCTGGTGATCTTGGTTGGCGTGGCGTCCCGACCACCCACGCCCGGCACGGCGGCCACGGTCGGCTCCCCGTCCACCCCGGCGCTGGCCGCGCCTCCGTCGACGGTGGTCACCGGCTCGGCGACCGGCCGGGTCGTGGACTGCCCGGCACTCGCAGCACCGGCGTTCACCGGCTGCCGGGTGTCGGCTGGCTCGGTCTTGAGGCCGGTGGCCGCACCCGACCCGGGCGACGTGCCCGCCTCGACAGTCGCCGCGTCGGAGACGGTCACGCCGTCATCACCGTCGTCCGCCGCGCTCCGGCTCGCACCGTCGCCAGTGTCCGGCGCGGTCGGGCCGTCCAGCGGGCCGGCGGTGCTCTGCAACCGCAGGTCGGCCATCTGCCGCTGGAGCTCGTCGGACTCCTGCCGCGACTTCCACGTCTCCTGCCGCAGGTCGGCGAGCTGCTGCTGGGCCTGCGCGATCTCCAACATCACCTGGGCGAGCTGCTGCCGGCCGGCCGCCGCCTCCTGCTGGGTGGCCGCCAGGTGCTGCTGGGTGGTGGCGAGGTGCTGCTGGGTGGTGGCCGCGTACTCCTCGAACTGGCGACGTGAGGCCGCCACGTGCTCGTCGGCCTTGCGGCGCTTGTCGCCCGCCTCGGTCTCGGCCCGGCTCAGCAGCTCGGCGGCCTCCGACTCGGCGCGCTGGCGCATCGCCGCCGCGTCCCGCTCGGCCGCCTGGCGGATCGCCTCGGCGCCCTGCTCGATCTCGTTCTTGCGGGTGGAGTACTCGGTCTCCAGGGCGTCCTTACGCGTGGAGTACTCGCTCTCCAGCTCGTCGCGACGAGCCGTGAAGCCCGACTCCAGCTCCTGCTGGCGGCTGGCGAACCCGGCCTCCAACTCCTGCTGGCGGGCCTTGTGCTGCTTGTCCAGCTCGTCGCGGCGCTTCGCGTACTCCTGCTCGGCCGTGGCCCGCCGCTGGGCCAGCTCCCGGTCGGCCGCCTCCCGCCGGGAGTTGACCTCCTGCTCCACCCCGGCCCGCCACGCGCCCAGCTCCTGCTGGGTCTGCGCGCGGGCGTGCTTGACGTACGCCTCGGTCTCGGTGCGCATGCGCTGCACGTACGCCTCGGTCTCGGCCCGGCTGCGCTTGGCCGACTCGGTGGCCTGCGTGGTCAGTCGCTCCGCCTCCTGCTGCGCCTTCGCCCGGGTGGCCCGGCCCGCCATCGACGCGTCGTCGATGATCTGCTTGGCCTCCTGCTGGGCCTTGGCATGGGTGGCCCGACCGGCCTCGGTCGCGGTGTCGGTGAGCCGCTTGGCCTCCTGCTGCGCCTTGGCGTGCACCTCCTTGGCGGCCTCGCGCAGCTCGCCGGCCTCCTGCCGGGCGGTGGCCAACGCCTCGCGGGCGGTCTCGCGCAGCTTGGTGGCCTCCTGCTGGGCCCGGGTGTGGATCTCCTTGGCGGTGTCCCGCAGTTGGGTGGCCTCCTGCTGGGCCTTCGCCAACGCGTCCTGGGCCGCCTTGCGCAGCTTCGCCGACTCGTCCTTCGCCGACTGGAGCGTCGCCTCCGCCTCCGCGCGCCGCGCGTTGCTGTGCCGATCCTCCTCGGCGCGCCGCGCGGCGAGAGCGATCTCGAAGTCCTTCAACGCCCGCGCGGCCTGCTCGCGGGCCTCCTCGACGATGTGCTCGGCGGCGGTACGGCGGGCCTCGATCTCCTCGTTGGCCGCCGACAGGATCTGCTCGGCCTGCTCCTCGGCGAGAGTGAGGATCGACTCGACCCGCGGGCCCAGGTGTCGGAACGATGCCCGGTCCACCACGTTCATCTGCTTGCGGACCTGGGTGAGGTCGCGTTGCAGCACCTCGACCTGGCCGGCGAGCTTGTGGATCTGTGTGTAGGCCTGTTCCCGTTCGGCGGCGAGGGTCGCGATCTCGTGCTCGGCACGCGCGACGTACCTGTCGACCTGTTTCTTCTCGTACCCCCGCAGAGCGGACTCGAAGCTGGGCTCCGTCGTCACGTCCCCGCCGAGAGCGAACAGTTCCTCGCCGTGCGACATGCCCCCATCCTCACACGCATCGCCCCCGGCTGGGGCGATACGGACGCCCCTTGTGGGAGCTAGTTCACTCCAATGCCGGTACGGAATGCCAAGGGCTGGGAAACGCATACGGCGCGAGGTCACACCGGTTACCCGGTGTCACCTCGCGCCGTCGATGCCCCGACCTGACGCCTGGCGTCAGCCGGCGGTCTCCGCGGTGACCCGGTCCTGACCGCCCTCGGCCTTCTTGACCTCCGCCGGCTTGGCCGCCGGAGCGGCCGACGCCGGCACACCGGGCACGATGCCGGCGAGCCCGGAGAGCATCTGGCCGAGCTGCGAGGTGACCGCGTCCTTCTGCCGGGTGAGGTCCTCGACCTCGCGGCGGGCGGCCTGCGTGGTCAGCTCCGCCTCGGTGCGGGCCTCGGTGAGCAGGCGCTGCGACTCGGCCTTGGCCTCGTTGAGCGTCTTCTCCGACAGGGCCTTGGCCTTGTCGACCGTCTCGGCGGCGTTGCGCTCCGACTCGACCCGACGGGCCTCGGCGCGCTGCTCGATCTCCTTGGCCCGCTCCTGCGCTGCCCGCGCCCGCTGCTCGGCCTCGCTGACCAGCTTCTGGGTCTGCGCGACCTGGGCGGCGTGCCGCTCGGACTCCTCGCGCTCCGCCTTCTCCCGGCGCTCGGCCAGCTGAAGCTCCAGGGCCTGCAGATCCTTGTCGCGCTTGTCGCGCGCGTCGGTGAGCAGCTTGGTCGCCTCGGCCCGCTTCTCCTCCGCCTCGCGGGCGGCCTTGGCCCGCTGCTGGGTGATCTCCCGCTCGGCGGTGGCGCGCAGGGTGGCGACCTCCCGCTCCACGGTCGACTTCAGCTCGGCCACCTCGTGCGCGGTGACCGTACGCAGCTGCTTGGTCTCACGGTCGGCGTCCGCGCGCAGGGTGTCGGCCTCGCGGCGGGCCTGCACCCGGACCTCGGCGGCCTCGCGCTCGGCGGCGGTGCGCAGGTTACCGGCCTCGCGCTCGGCGCTCGCCTTCATCGCGGCGGCCTCGGCGCGGGCCTTGTCGGTGATCTCGCGCGCCTCGAGGCGGGCGGCGGAGAGGATGCCCTCCGACTCGCGCTTGGCCTCGTTGCGGTGGTCGTTGGCCTGCTCCTCGGCGAGCCGGAGGATCTGCTCGACGCGGGTGCCGAGCCCGGAGAGGGTGGGCCGGCTGTTCTCTTCGAGCTGCTTGTTGGTGTCGGCGAGCTTCTGCTCCAGCGCGCTCATGCGCTGCTCGGCCTGGCGGAGACGACGCTGGGCGTCGTTCATCCGCTGCTCGGCCTCGGCGCGGGCCTGCTCGGACTGGGTCAGCGCGGCGGTCATCCGGCCGAGGAAGTCATCGACCTGGTGAGTGTTGTATCCGCGCAGGCCAACGGTGAAATCTGGCTGCGAGTTCGCGTTATCGAAGAACGCGAGAGGGGAGGACTGCTGCTGGGGCATTGGGACATACTGGCAGACGCCCCAGGGTGCTTCGCAAGAGCGGTACGAAGCTTTCGTGTCCTCTTTACATGGTCAACTCCCGCGTTCGGCGATGCCGGACCAATCGCCGATCTTGGCAGGTCCCGGGCGGGACGGACGCCACGCAGCGTGACATGGAAAAGGGCCACGGGGACGTCCCGTGGCCCTTTGTTCGATCCGAAGCGATGTCGCGCTAATGGGGGCGGAAGAACAATGGCCCGATCACCGCATTGGCCATCCGCTGCTCATCCGTCCGGACGGTGGCCCGGTCAGTGCCCCCGGAACCGGTTGATCGCGTCCTCGTGCCGGGCCCGCATCTCCCCGTCCCGGACACCGAGCCCGTCGGCGGGGGCGAGGCAGCGCACCCCGACCTTGCCCTGGTGGGCGTTGCGGTGCACCTCGTACGCCGCCTGGCCGGTCTGCTCCAGCGGGTAGGTACGCGACACCGTCGGGTGCACCTTGCCGAGCGCCACCAGACGGTTGGCCTGCCACGCCTCGTGGTAGTTGGCGAAGTGGCTGCCGACGATGCGCTTGAGGTGCATCCACAGGTAGCGGTTGTCGTACTGGTGGACGAAGCCGCTGGTGGACGCGCAGGTGACGATCGTCCCGCCCTTCTTGGCGACGTAGACGCTCGCGCCGAAGGTCTCCCGGCCCGGGTGCTCGAAGACGATGTCCGGGTCCTCGCCGCCGGTCAGCTCACGGATCCGTTCGCCGAAGCGCCGCCATTCGTCCTGGTCCTGGGTCTCCTCGTCCTTCCAGAAGCGGAAGCCCTCCGCGGCCCGGTCGATGACCAGCTCCGCGCCCATGCTGCGGCACAGCTCGGCCTTCTCCGGCGAGGAGACGACGCAGACCGGGATCGCGCCGCCGTTGAGCGCCATCTGGGTGGCGTACCCGCCGAGGCCGCCGGACGCGCCCCAGATCAGCACCACGTCGCCCTGCTTCATGTTGGCGCCGTGGTGCGAGACGAGCTGCCGGTACGCGGTGGAGTTGACCAGCCCCGGGCTCGCCGCCTCCTCCCAGGTCAGGTGGCGTGGCTTGGGCATCAGCTGGTTGGCCTTGACCACGGCCAGCTCGGCCAGCCCACCGAAGTTGGTCTCGAAGCCCCAGATCCGCTGCTGCGGGTCGAGCATGGTGTCGTCGTGCCCGGCCGCGTCCTCCAGTTCGACGGAGAGGCAGTGCGCGACCACCTCGTCGCCGGCCGCCCAGCGGGTGACCCCGGGGCCGGTGCGCAGCACCACGCCGGCGGCGTCCGAGCCGACCACGTGGTACGGCAGGTCGTGCCGGCGGGTCAGCTCGGAGACCCGGCCGTAGCGCTGGAGGAACTTGAACGTGGGCAGCGGCTCGAAGATGCTGGTCCACACCGTGTTGTAGTTGATCGCGCTCGCCATGACCGCGATCAGCGCCTCGCCCGGCGCCAGTTCCGGCGTCGGCACCTCCTGCACGTGCAGCGCCTTGCGCGGGTCCTTGTCCCGGGTGGCCATGCCGTCGAACATCCGCGACTCCTCGGCGCGGACGACGACACCCCGGTAGCTCTCCGGTACGGGCAGCCCGGCGACGCCGGCCAGCTCGCGGTCCGGATCGTTCGATTCCTCCGCCGCCATGATCGCTTCGAGGATGTCCTGCACGGTGACCTCCGGTTCGTCCGCACCCGCACGGGCCCGGGTGCTGCCATCGTCGGCGCCGGTGGGCACGACCGCCATGTCGGCATTCGACACATCCGGCACCGGTCGCGCTCCTGTGGGCCGGGACGTTACTGAACGGTAGCTAAAGCCGGAAGTCCTCTGTGAAAAACTGCATCGACCGATGCGTGAAGCTGTCCGGCGACCGCTCGAACCGCGCACTGACGTGCTCGCGCGGCCGGTTGCCGGGGTGGTCGCCGCCTGATCGTCGCCATCTCGGCGATGTGGCGGTGTCGCGGGAGTGCGGACACCGCCACATCGGCGACGCCACGTCGAGCGAGCGGCGGGGACGGTCAGTGCGGCGTGGAAGCGGGTTCCACCAGCTCCACCAGGACGCCGCCCGCGTCCTTGGGGTGCACGAAGTTGATTCGGCTGTCCGCCGTGCCGCGCCGCGGCTCGTCGTAGAGCAGCCGTACGCCCCGCTCGCGCAGCGCCGCGCAGGCCGCGTCGATGTCCGCCACGGTGTACGCGACCTGTTGCACGCCCGGCCCGTTGCGGTCCAGGAACTTCGCGATCGTCGACTCCGGCGTGAGCGGGGCGAGCAGCTGCACGCAGCCACCCTCGGTGCTCGGGCCGACGGCCAGCATCGCTTCCCGCACGCCCTGCTCGGCGTTGGTCTCGACGTGTACGCAGCGCATCCCGAACGTCCGCTGGTAGAAGTCGATCGCGGCGTCCAGGTCGGCCACGGCGATCCCGACGTGGTCGATCTTGCGAAGCCCGATGTCTGTGACGTAGTCCGCACCGGGCTCGACGGGGGAGTTCTCAGTCATGGCGCTAGTCTGGCCGAACAATCGTTAAGGCGTACAGCTCGGCACCCCCCCTCGGAGGCAGGCATGGCTTCGGTGATCGTCAGCGGCGCGCGCACCCCGATGGGGCGGCTGCTGGGCAACCTCAAGGACCTTCCGGCCACGAAGCTCGGCGGCGTCGCCATCAAGGCGGCCCTGGAGCGGGCCGGCGTCAGCCCGGACCAGGTCCAGTACGTGATCATGGGGCAGGTGCTCCAGGCCGGCGCCGGCCAGATCCCGGCTCGGCAGGCGGCGGTCGAGGCCGGCGTACCGATGTCGGTGCCCGCGCTGACCATCAACAAGGTCTGCCTCTCCGGCCTGGACGCCATCGCCCTGGCCGACCAGCTGATCCGGGCCGGCGAGTTCGACATAGTGGTGGCCGGTGGCATGGAGTCGATGACCAACGCCCCGCACCTGCTGATGGGCCAGCGCTCCGGCTACAAGTACGGCGACGTGGTGGTCAAGGACCACATGGCGCACGACGGGCTCAGCGACGCCTGGGACTGCTGCTCGATGGGCGAGTCGACCGAGCGGCTCGGCACGAAGCACGGCATCTCCCGCGAGGAGCAGGACGCCTTCGCGGCGGCCAGCCACCAGCGGGCCGCCGCCGCGCAGAAGAACGGCCACTTCGCCGAGGAGATCACCCCGGTGCTGATCCCGCAGCGCAAGGGCGACCCGCTGGTGATCAGTGACGACGAGGGCATCCGCCCGGACACCACAGTCGAGTCGCTGGCCAAGCTTCGTCCCGCCTTCGCCAAGGACGGCACGATCACCGCCGGCAGCTCCTCGCCGATCTCCGACGGCGCTGCCGCCGTCGTCGTCATGAGCATGGCCAAGGCCAAGGAGCTGGGCCTGACCTGGCTGGCCGAGATCGGCGCGCACGGAAACGTGGCAGGCCCGGACAACTCCCTGCACTCGCAGCCGTCCAACGCGATCAACCACGCCCTGAAGAAGGGCGGCCTGAGCGTGGAGGACCTGGACCTCGTCGAGATCAACGAGGCGTTCGCGCAGGTCGGCATCCAGTCCACCCGGGACCTGGGGATCAGCGCGGACAAGGTCAACGTCAACGGCGGCGCCATCGCGCTGGGCCACCCGATCGGCATGTCCGGCGCCCGGCTGGTGCTCACCCTCGCGCTGGAGCTGAAGCGGCGCGGCGGCGGCACCGGCGCCGCGGCGCTGTGCGGTGGCGGTGGCCAGGGCGACGCGCTGATCATCCACGTGCCGGAAAGCGCAGCGGCTGACCAGTGAGCGAAGCGGTCGAGAACCTCCCGGCGGCGGCCACCGGATCGGTGCGCCGCAGCCGGGACGTACCGATGCTTGTCGAGCGGGCCCGCGCGGGTGACCCCCGCGCGGTGGCCCGCCTGATCACATTGGTGGAGAACGGCGACGCGCTGCTGCCGGAGATCGCTGCCGCGCTCGCGCCGTACGCCGGGCAGGCCCAGGTGGTCGGGCTGACCGGCTCGCCAGGCGTGGGCAAGTCGACGACCACCAACGAGCTGGTCCGCGCGCTGCGGGCACGCGGACACCGCGTCGGTGTGCTGGCGGTGGACCCGTCCAGCCCGTTCACCGGCGGCGCGATCCTCGGCGACCGGGTGCGGATGCAGGACCACGCCACCGATCCCGGCGTCTACATCCGGTCCATGTCCAGCCGGGGTCACCTCGGCGGGCTGGCCGCGGCGACGCCGCAGGCGGTCCGGGTGCTGGAGGGCGCCGGCTGCGACGTGGTGCTGGTGGAGACCGTCGGCGTCGGGCAGGCCGAGGTGGAGGTCGCCTCGCTGGCCGACACCACGCTCGTGCTGCTCGCCCCCGGCATGGGTGACGCCATCCAGGCGGTCAAGGCCGGCATCCTGGAGATCGCCGACGTCTTCGTGGTCAACAAGGCCGACCGGGACGGCGTCGACGCCACCGTCCGCGACATCCAGGGCATGATCGCCCTCGGTGAGCGTGGGCCGGGGCAGTGGCGGCCGCAGGTCGTCCGCTCGGTCGCCGCCCGGGGTGAGGGCATCGACGACATCGCCGCCGCCATCGACAAGCACCGCGGCTGGCTGGTCGAGCACGGCGAGCTGCGCCGCCGGCAGGAGGCGCGGGCCGCCGCCGAGATCGAGGCCATCGCGCTCGGCGTCCTGCGCGCGCGGATCGGTTCACTGCGCGACGGTACGGAGTTGTCGACGCTCGCCGCCAGGGTGGCCGAGGGCGCGCTCGACCCGTACGCGGCGGCCGACACCCTGCTCGCCCAGCTCGCCCGCTGACCGTCCACCGGGGACACTCCGTCGACGCCTCGCCCTTGTAGGCTCGCACCCGCCCCCGGCGGTGGGGCCCGGCGCGATGAGCAGGGGAGTGGGCATGGAACACGAGGCGACGCAGGAGCTGGCCGCGGCGTCGGTCCCGGCCGGCGGTACGACGAAGGTCTCCGACGAGGTCATCGAGAAGATCGCCGTCGCCGCCGCCAGCTCGGTGCCCGGTGTGGCCGAGATGGGTGGGGACGTCGCCCGGTTCTTCAACGCGGTCCTCGACCGGGTCGGGCTGGACCAGGTGGGCGACGCCCGGCGGGGTTGCTCGGCGCACGTGTCCGGCGACGCCGCAGTGATCAACCTGGTGCTGGTGATCCAGGCCGGCCAGCCCGTGCCCGAGGTGACCGGCCAGGTGCGGGCCCGGGTCACCGAGGCCGTCGAGGCGTACGGGCTGCGGGTCGACGAGGTGAACATCAGGGTCGACGACGTCGCGATGGGCGCGCCCGCGGCTCCGACCGCCTGACCTGGTTACCCGCCGGTACGACGTGACTTAGCGATCGTTCAGGTCGGGGCTCTACACTCGATGGGCAGTCGAGGACCCGAGGAGGAGCCCTGCGCATGGACGCCGACGAGATCGACGCCGGACGGGCACGCTGGCAGGCCCGGTACGACGCCGCGCGCAAGCGTGACGCCGACTTCACCACGCTCTCCGGGATGCCTGTCGAACCGGTCTACGGGCCGCCGGAGGGCAGCGCGTACCCGGGCTTCGAGCGGATCGGCTGGCCCGGCGAGTATCCGTACACCCGGGGTCTGTACCCGACCGGCTACCGCGGACGGACCTGGACGATCCGGCAGTTCGCCGGCTTCGGCAACGCCCAGCAGACCAACGAGCGCTACAAGATGATCCTCGGCGCCGGCGGTGGCGGCCTGTCCGTCGCGTTCGACATGCCGACGCTGATGGGCCGCGACTCGGACGACCCGCAGGCGCTCGGCGAGGTCGGGCACTGCGGCGTCGCCATCGACACGGCCACCGACATGCAGGCGCTCTTCGACGGCATCGACCTGGCCGGCGTCACCACCTCGATGACCATCTCCGGCCCAGCCGTGCCGGTGTTCTGCATGTACCTGGTCGCCGCCGAACGGCAGGGCGCCGACCTGTCCAAGCTGGACGGCACCCTGCAGACGGACATCTTCAAGGAGTACATCGCGCAGAAGGAATGGCTCTTCGACCCGGAGCCGCACCTGCGCCTCATCGGCGACCTGATGGAGTACTGCGCGGCCGAGATCCCGCGTTACAAGCCGCTGTCGGTCAGCGGCTACCACATCCGCGAGGCCGGCTCGACCGCCGCGCAGGAGCTGGCGTACACCCTCGCCGACGGCTTCGGGTACGTCGAGCTGGGCCTGTCGCGCGGGCTGGACGTGAACGTCTTCGCGCCAGGACTGAGCTTCTTCTTCGACTCGCACCTCGACTTCTTCGAGGAGATCGCCAAGTTCCGCGCCGCCCGCCGGATCTGGGCCCGCTGGCTGCGCGACGTCTACGGCGCCACCAGCGAGAAGGCCCTGTGGCTGCGGTTCCACACCCAGACCGCCGGGGTGTCGCTGACCGCCCAGCAGCCGGTCAACAACGTCGTACGCACGGCCGTGGAGGCCCTCGCGGCGGTGCTCGGCGGGACCAACTCGCTGCACACAAACGCCCTCGACGAGACCCTGGCGCTGCCCACCGACGAGTCCGCCGAGATCGCCCTGCGTACACAGCAGGTGCTGATGGAGGAGACCGGCGTGGTGAACGTCGCCGACCCGCTCGGCGGCTCCTGGTACGTCGAGGCGCTGACCGACAAGATCGAGGCCGAGGCGGAGGAGATCTTCGCCCGGATCCGGCAGCTCGGCGGGGAGGGGCCGCACCAGATCGGCCCGATGACCTCAGGCATCCTGCGCGGCATCGAGGACGGCTGGTTCACCGGGCACATCGCCGAGTCGGCGTTCGTCTACCAGCAGGCCCTCGAAAAGGGCGACAAGAAGATCGTCGGCGTCAACTGCCACACCGGCACCGTCGCCAAGGAGCTGGAGATCCTGCGCATCTCGCACGAGGTGGAGCTGGAGCAGCGCCGGGTGCTCGCCGAGCGCAAGGCCGGACGGGACGACGCCGCGGTCAAGGCCGCGGTCGCCCGGATGGTCGAGGCCAGCCGCACCGACGAGAACATGATCCCCGCCATGCTCGACGCGGTCCGCGCCGAGGCCACCCTCGGCGAGATCTGCGACGCCCTGCGCGCCGAGTGGGGCACCTACCGCGAACCCGCCCGCTTC
>NZ_VDFY01000307.1 GCF_006228125.1 Micromonospora orduensis
GCCTGACCCCGCACGTCGCGCACCGCGCACCGCGCACCGCGCACCGCGCACCGCGCACCGCGCACCAAGATCCGCGCAACTTCGCTGATGTTGCTGCCTCCCGCGCCGCGTGACCCGCATCCATGCCGGGGGCGCACGCCAAGATCGCGCTCGATCCTGGATCGAGTGGCATCCGCGAGGCCGGAGGCCACTACTTCCTGGTTCGAGCGCGATCTTGCGGCGGCACCGGGCGCGAACCGTGGCGCGGGAGATCCACTCCAGGTACGCGATGTGTGAGTGTCCGCAGGGGCGGGGCCGGTCAGAGGCGACAGGCGTGGATGTTGGTGACCAGGATGGCGCGGGCGCCCAGCTCGTACAACTCGTCCATGATCCGGTGCACGTCGTCGCGGAGCACCATCGCCTGCACCGCCACCCAGCCCTCACGGTGCAGCGGCGACACGGTGGGTGACTCGATGCCCGGGGTGAGGCCGCTTGCCCGGTCCAGGAGGCCGGCCGGCACGTCGTAGGCGAGCATCACGTAGCGGCGGGCCACCAGCACGCCGTGCAGGCGACGCAGCAACTGCTCGGCCTGCTGGTGCGCGGGTGCGCCG
The DNA here is from genome assembly GCF_006228125.1 of Micromonospora orduensis. GTDB lineage: Bacteria > Actinomycetota > Actinomycetes > Mycobacteriales > Micromonosporaceae > Micromonospora > Micromonospora orduensis. The sequence goes on from NZ_VDFY01000307.1 coordinate 591, forward strand.
GCGCGGCGGACCAGCACCGCCGAGGAGCGCAGCAGCGGCTCTCCGAAGACCACCAGGCCGGCCTGGCGCAGGGTGGCGCCGGTCTCCACCACGTCGGCGACCACGTCGGCGACGCCGAGGCGTACGGCGTTCTCCACCGCGCCGTCGAGGCGGATCACCTCGGCCTTGACGCCCAGGTCACCGAGGTGCCGCTCGACCAGCCCCGGGTACGCGGTGGCGATCCGGTGCCCGCCCAGGTCCTGCACGGAGGCGATGTCGTCGGGGCGGGCGGCGAAGCGGAAGGTGGCACGGCCGAAGGCGAGGTCGACGACCTCCTCGGCGGGTGCGGCCGAGTCGATCAGCAGGTCCCGGCCGGTGATGCCGAGGTCGAGGTCACCGGAGCCGACGTAGGTGGCGATGTCCTTGGGGCGAAGGTAGAAGAATTCGACGTCGTTGCCCTCGTCGCGGCAGACGAGGTCCTTGGGGTCGGTGCGCTGGCGGTAGCCCGCCTCGCGCAGCATCTGGGCGGCCGGTTCGGCCAGGGTGCCCTTGTTGGGGATGGCGACACGCAGCATGACGGAGTGCTCCTTCGATCCGGATGGCGATCAACGGGTGGGGGCACTCACAGATGTCGGTAGACGTCCTTGAGCTCCAGACCGCTGGCCAGCATCAGGACCTGGACCTGGTAGAGCAGCTGGGAGATCTCCTCGGCGGTGCGCTGCGGCCCCTCGTGCTCGGCGGCCATCCACGACTCGGCCGCCTCCTCGACGACCTTCTTGCCGATGAAGTGCACCCCCTTGTCCAGGGCGGCGACGGTGCCCGAGCCGGGGGTGCCCGCTGCGGCCTTGGCCTGCAACTCGGCGAACAACTCCTCGAACGTCTTCACGAGGAGCGATTCTTCCAGCCTCCCGGGTGACGTCCCGCCCCCGGGTCCGCCGGCATCCAGCAGACGGACAATTCCCTATCAGCATGGTGGGAAAATCTTCGATCGACGCCCATGGAGCTCTACGCTGTCCGCCATGGCCAGCAGCTCTCGTCTCTTCGCGCTCACCCTCGCCGGTGCCGTCGTCGCCGCCACCGCCGGGTGCGCGCCCCAGAAGGAGACACCGACCCCGAATGTCACAGCGCCGCCGTCCTGCGCGAAGGAGAGCCTGCCCACGCGTACGCCGGGCAAGCTCACCATCGCCACCGACCAGCCCGCCTACGAGCCGTGGTTCCGACAGGACAAGCCGGACAACGGCGAGGGCTTCGAGGCCGCCGTCGCGTACGCGGTGGCCGAGAAGCTGGGCTACGCCCGCGCCGACGTGACGTGGACCCGGGTCAAGTTCGACTCCGCGATCGCGCCCGGGCCGAAGACCTTCGACTTCGACATCAACCAGTTCTCCATCACCGAGGAGCGCAAGCAGGCGGTGGACTTCTCCGCGCCGTACTACCTGGTGCGGCAGACCGTCATCGCGCTGAAGTCGTCGAAGATCGCCGGTAGGACGTCGTTGGCCGACCTGCGGGACGCCCGGCTCGGCGCCCAGGTGGGGACCACCAGCTACCAGGCGATCACCGACGTGATCAAGCCGACCGCGAAGCCGCAGGTCTACAACAGCAACGACGACGCCAAGAAGGCGCTGCAGAACGGGCAGCTCGACGGTCTCGTGGTGGACCTGCCGACGGCGTTCTACATCACCGGCGCGGAGGTCACCGACGCGACGATCGTCGGGCAGGTGCCGCAGGTGGGTGTGCCGGAGGCGTTCGGGCTGCTGCTGGACAAGAACTCCCCGCTGACGTCCTGCGTGAGCGGCGCGGTCGGGCAGCTCAGCGAGGCGGGCACGCTGACCCAGCTGGAGCAGAAGTGGCTCGCGCAGGTGGCGGGGGCGGCCGAGCTCCGGTGACAGTGCTGGATCACATCCCCTCCGAGGCGCAGCTGCGGCGGGCGGCGTACCGGCGGCGGCAGACCGTCTACAGCGTGCTGGTGGCGGCGTCCTCGACGGCGGCGCTCGGCACGCTGCTGGTCGTCGCGGTGACCGGGGCGCCGGGCTGGGAGCGGGTGCGGCGGTCCTTTCTGGACCCGGAGATCGCCTGGGACGCACTGCCCGCGGTGCTGGCCGGGCTCTGGCTCAACGTACGGCTGCTGGTGTGTTGCGCGGCCGGCGCGCTGCTGCTCGGGCTGGTGATCGCCGTGCTGCGCACGCTGCGCGGGCCGATCTTCTTTCCGGTGCGGGCGCTGGCCGCCGGCTACACCTACACCTTCCGCGGCCTGCCGTTGATCATCGTGCTGTACCTGCTCACCCTCGGCGTGCCGGGGCTGCGTCTGCAGGGCATGCCGCCGGTGCTGGTGCTCGGCGGGCTCGCGCTGGTGCTCACCTACGGCGGCTACCTCGCCGAGGTGTTCCGGGCCGGCATCGAGTCGGTGCACCCCAGCCAGCTCGCCGCGGCCCGGTCGCTGGGCCTGACGTACCGGCAGACGATGCGGCACGTGGTCCTGCCACAGGCGGTCCGCCGGGTGGCGCCGCCGCTGCTCAACGACGTGGTGGCGTTGCAGAAGGACGTCGGTCTGGTCTCGCTCGCCGGGCCGATCGACGCGGTCCGCGCCGCCCAGATCGCCACCGCGCAGACGTTCAACTACACGCCGTACGTCGTGGCGGGGGTGCTCTTCGTGCTGCTCGCGATCCCGCTGATCGCGGTCACCGACTGGGTGACGCTGCGCTCGGCGCGTCGACAGTCGGGAGGCTCATGATGGCTCTGCTGCGCTGCCGGGGACTGCGCAAGGAGTACGCCGGCGCCGTCGTGCTCGACCGGCTCGACCTGACGGTCGCCGAGCATCAGGTGGTCGCGCTGATCGGCGCCTCCGGGTCGGGCAAGTCGACCCTGCTGCGCTGCGTGAACCTCCTCGACGACCTCGACGACGGCACCGTCGAGCTGGACGGCGAAGACATCTCCGACCCCCGGGTGGACGCCGACCGGGTACGCCGACGGATCGGCATGGTGTTCCAGGCGTACAACCTGTTTCCGCATCTGAGCGTGCTGGAGAACATCACCCTCGCCCCGCGTCGGGTGCACCGGCGGGCCCGCGCGGAGGCCGAGGCGCAGGCCCGCGAGCTCCTCGACCGGGTGGGGCTGGGCGACAGGGCGGACGCGTACCCGGACCGGCTCTCGGGCGGGCAGCAGCAGCGGGTGGCGATCGTGCGGGCGCTTGCCAACTCGCCCCGACTGATGCTGCTGGACGAGGTGACCTCCGCGCTGGACCCGGAACTCGTCGGTGAGGTGCTGGCGATGATCCGGGACCTGAAGGCCGACGGGATGACAATGGTGCTGGCCACCCATGAGATGGGTTTCGCCCGGGAGGTCGCCGACGAGGTCTGCTTCCTCGACGCGGGACGGGTCGTCGAGAGCGGCCCACCGGAGCAGGTGCTCGGCGAGCCGACGCAGCCCCGGACGAGGCAGTTCCTCCGCCGGATCATCGAGGCCGGCCGCCTCTGAGGGCCCGGCCGCCTCCGAGAAGGCCCGGCCGCCTCCGAGAGGGCCGGCGGACGGGACAGCCGGCGGACGGGTCAGCCGCCGAAGCCGACCCGCTGGGCGTTGCCGGCGGCCACGGTCCGGACGGCAAGCGCGGCGTCGAGCGCGGCGACGGTGGCCGACCAGCCCTTGTCCTCGGCCGAGCCGGGCAGCCCGGCCCGGTCCCGGGCCTGCTCGATGGTCTCCACGGTGAGCACCCCGTGGGCGACCGGCTTGCCCTCGTCCAACGCCACCCGGGTCAGCCCGTCGGTGACCGAACGGCAGACGTAGTCGAAGTGGGCGGTGGCGCCCCGGACCACCACGCCGAGCGCGACCACGACGTCGCAGCGGCGCGCGAGGGCCTGGGCGACCACGGGCAGCTCGACCGAGCCGGCGACCCGGGCGACCACGGCACGCGCCCCGCACGCCTCGGCGGCGGCGACCGCGCGCTCGAGCATGTGGTCGGTCAGCTCTCCGTGCCACCGGGCGGCGACCACCCCGACGGTCAGCCCCGCGGCGTCCACCGCGTCGACCCCCGGCTCACCGAAACCCGCCATCGTCATGCTCCGATCTCGTCGTTGGCGACGGGACGCCCCATCGGCGCCTCGGTCACCTCGCCCAACTCCAGCAGGTGACCCATCCGGTCCCGCTTGGTGCGCAGGTAGCGCAGGTTCTCCGGGTGCGCGCCGGCCGGCAGCCCCTCCCGGCCGGTGATGGTCAGCCCGTAGCCCTCCAGCCCGGCCCGCTTGGCCGGGTTGTTGGTCAACAGTCGCATCGAGCGCACGCCCAGGTCGTAGAGGATCTGCGCGCCGGTGCCGTAGTCGCGGGCGTCGGCCGGCAGACCCAGGTCGAGGTTGGCGTCCACGGTGTCGCGGCCCTGGTCCTGCAACTGGTACGCCTGGAGCTTGTGCAGCAGCCCGATGCCGCGCCCCTCGTGTCCACGGACGTAGAGCACCACGCCCCGGCCCTCGCGGGCGACGCGGGCCAACGCGGCGTCCAACTGGGGGCCGCAGTCGCAGCGCAGCGAGCCGAACACGTCCCCGGTCAGGCACTCGGAGTGCACCCGGACCAGCACGTCCTGGCCGTCGCCGAGGTCGCCCAGGACCATCGCGACGTGCTCGGCCGGGTCGTGCTCGGCGCGGTAGCCCAGGGCCCGGAACACCCCGTGCCGGGTGGGCATCCGGGCGTCGGCGACCAGCTCGACCTGCTTCTCGGTGCGCCGCCGGTAGGCGATCAGGTCGGCGATGGTGATCAGGGTGAGGCCGTGCTCGGCGGAGAACTTCTCCAGGTCCGGCAGCCGCATCATGGTGCCGTCGTCGTTGACCAGCTCGCAGAGCACGCCCGCGGGGCGCAGCACGGCGAGCCGGGTCAGGTCGACAGCCGCCTCCGTGTGCCCGGGGCGGCGCAGCACCCCGCCCTCGCGGGCGCGCAGCGGCACCACGTGCCCGGGGCGGGCCAGGTCGGTCGGGTCGGTCGCGGCGTCGGCGAGCAGCCGGCTGGTGTGCGCGCGGTCGGCCGCCGAGATGCCGGTGCTGACCCCCTCCCGGGCGTCCACGGTCACCGTGTACGCGGTGCCGCGCCGGTCCTGGTTGGTGTGGTGCATCGGCGGCAGGTCGAGTCGGTCGGCCTCGCTCTCGGTCAACGCCACGCAGACGTACCCGGAGGTGTGCCGCACCATGAACGCCATCAGCTCCGGTGTGGCCAGCCCGGCCGCGAAGATCAGATCGCCCTCGTTCTCGCGGTCGGCGTCGTCGACGACGACGACCGGCCGTCCGGCCGCGATCTCGGCGATCGCCTGCTCGATACTCCCGAAGGCGCTCATGCCGCCGCTCCGCTGCGCTCCGTGGCGTCGTGAGACACCGAGGGGCTGAGCCTGATGATTCGCTCGCTGCGCTCGCTCATGCGACGGCCTCCGTGTAGGTGGGCGTACGGGCCACGGCCGGCCGGGTGACGCGCGAGGTGCGCCACCAGGCGGCGAATCCCCAGGCGCAGAGGGCGCCGTAGATCAGGTACATGACGGCCGACGGGTAGAACCCGCCGCGCAGCAGCAGTGGCACACCTACCGCGTCCACGGCGATCCAGACCAGCCAGAACTCCACCCAGCCGCGGGCCATGCCGTACGTGGCCAGCAGGCTGCCGGTGAGGATCCAGGCGTCCGGCAGCGGGCCCCAGGAGCCCAGCGCGGCGAGCACCGGGTAGGCGGCGGCGGTGCCGACGGCGGCGGCCAGCAGCATCGCCAGTCGCTCCCGCCAGGTGGCCCAGCGCGGCAACACCGCGGCGTGCCCGGCGTCGGCGCGACGGTTGCGCCGCCAGCGGCACCAGCCGTAGACGCTCACCGCGAAGAAGAACACCTGCCGGCCGGCCTGCCCGTACAGGTCGTGCGCCTGCGGGGTGGCGAACACCCCGCCCAGGAAGACGGTGAGCAGCAGCGCGTTGCCGATCATGCCGACCGGCCAGGCCCAGACCAGCCGACGCAGCCCGAGCAGCGCGGAGACCAGCCCGAACGCGTTGCCGACGATCTCCCGGACCAGCACCGGCGACCCGGCGATCTGCACCTGGGCGTCGAGCAGCCAACCGAGGGTGCCCATCAGGCCACCCCGCCGGTCTTGGCGACGCGGGCGCCCAGCAGCCGCTCCACGTACTTCGCCAGCACGTCGACCTCCAGGTTGACCGGGTCACCGACGCCCTTCGCGCCGAGCGTGGTCAGCTTGAGGGTGGTGGGGATCAGCCCGACGGCGAACTCGTCCGCGCCCACCTCGGCGACGGTCAGCGAGACGCCGTCGATGGTGATCGAGCCCTTCTCCACCACGTACCGGGCCAGGGCGGCGGGCAGCCGGAAACGGACCGTCTCCCACTGCTCGGCCGGCTCCCGGGAGAGCACCTCCCCGACGCCGTCCACGTGGCCCTGCACGAGGTGCCCGCCGAGCCGGCTGCCCAGGGCGGCGGCCCGCTCCAGGTTGACCGGGTCGCCGGCGCGCAGCGCGCCCAGCGCGGAGCGGCGCAGCGTCTCGCCCATCACGTCGGCCGTGAAGACGCCGTCGGCGACGTCCACCACGGTCAGGCAGACGCCGTTGACGGCGATGGAGTCGCCGTGCCGGGCGTCGGAGGTGACAAGCGGGCCGCGTACGGCGACAAGCGCCGAATCGCCCGCCGTCGCCGTCACCCGGACGACCTCGCCCATTTCCTCGACAATGCCGGTGAACATGTCAGCCCTCCCTCTTACGGGGCAAAGCGGTGATCCGGAGATCCGGACCGACCTGCGTAACGTCGACGAACTCCAGATCGATGGCCTCAGCGATGGTCGTCACTCCCGCGTCGAGCAGGGCGGTGGGGCCGGCGCCGAGCAGCCGGGGCGCGACGTACCCGATGATCTTGTCGACCAGACCGGCGGCGAGGAACGCGCCGGCCAGCCGGGGGCCGCCCTCCAGGAGCACCGCGCGGACGCCGCGCTGGTGCAGCGCCGCCAGCAGCGCCGGCAGGTCGACCCGGCCATGCGGGTCGGCGCCGACCTCCGCGGCGGTCGCGATCCACGTCCGGGCGGCGCCGTCGCGGACCCGGGCGTCGGCCGGGGTACGCCCCGAGCTGTCCACCACCACCCGCAGCGGCTGCCGGATGGCCAGGCTGCCGTCGCGCAGGTTGCGGGCGGTCAGCCGGGGATCGTCGGCGAGCACGGTGCCCACCCCGGCGAGGACCGCGTCGACAGTGCCGCGCAGCGCGTGCACGTCGATCCGGGCCGCCTCCGAGGTGATCCACATGCTGGTGCCGTCCGCCGCGGCGGAGCGCCCGTCGAGCGTGGCGGCGTACTTCCAGATGACGTACGGCCAGCCCCGGCGCATCGAGGTCAGCCACGCGACGTTGCCGGCCTCGGCCTCGTCGCCGCGTACCCCCAGGTCGACCCGGACCCCGGCGGAGCGCAACGTGGCGGCGCCGCCGGAGGCGACCGGGTTGGGGTCGGGCACGGCGATGACCACCCGGGCCACCCCGGCCTGGACCAGCGCGCTACTGCAGGGGCCGGTGCGACCGGTGTGGTTGCAGGGTTCCAGAGTGACGACGGCGGTGCCGCCCTTGGCGCGCTGCCCGGCCTGGGCCAACGCGACGATCTCGGCGTGCGGCCCACCGGCGTAGGCGTGGAAGCCCTCCCCGACGACCTGCCCGTCCTCGTCCAGCAGCACGCAGCCGACCACCGGGTTCGGGCTGGTCGTGCCGAGCCCCCGTGCGGCCAGCTCGATCGCACGCCGCATCGCCTCGTCGACGGAGACGCTGGCCATCGCCCTTTCCCGCCCTCTCACTCGCCGGTCCGCGCGCGGGCGGTCAGGGAGGCGGCATGGGCCGCGGGCAGGCGGTGGCGGATTCCGGGTACGGCGGGGCCGCCCCGGGGGGTCGGCGCGGCACGCTGAAGCCAGCGGCCGGGCGGACCCGTCCGTCCCGCGCGCTGTCTCCCATCCGGACTGTCTGGGCGCGGACGAACCGCCCCCAACCGTCGGCCCCGGAGTTTCACCAGGTCCACCGGGCGGCCGAAACCGTCCGGGTCGCGGGCTGACCACGGTCGGACCGTGGATCACCGCCGGTTCGGAATTTCACCGAGTCCCGCCAGCGCGTGGTGGGTACTCCGCAGTCTTACACGCCGAACGCGGTGTGTCCTTATCCAGGCGAGCTAGTTCACAGCGGGATCACGCGTCAGGTGACGCCGCGCCGCCGGTCCACCGCCACGTACGACCCCGGCTGGCTCTTGGCGACCGTCTTCATCTCCGAGGCCACCGCGATGGCCTCCAGGGGGTCGGTGAACCGCTTGCCGGCGTCGGAGAGGGAGACACCGATCGAGAGGGTGACCAGGGCGGCCCGGCGGATGGTGCCACGCCGGTCCTTCAACTCCACGAAGCCCCGCTCCCGGTCGGTCGGGTCGTAGAGCGTGTCGGCCGACTTCTCGAAGTCGACCACCGCCCGGGAGGTCAGCGGGCGAACCTGGTCCGGGGTGCAGACGATGACGAAGTCGTCGCCGCCGACGTGGCCGAGGAAGGCCGGCGGCAGACCCACCGCCACCACGGCCCGGTGCAGGCTGCGGGCCAGCGCGGAGATGAAGTCGTCGCCGCGGACGAAACCGTACCTGTCGTTGACGCTCTTGAACCGGTCGATGTCGATGTAGCCGACCGCGTAGTCCACCCCGTTGCGGACCCGGTCGCTGATCTCCCGGCGGATCCGGCTGTTGCCGGGCAGCCCGGTCAGCGGGGACACCTCCCGGAACTCCTTGTTGCGGCGCAGCGTCGACGAGACCCGGGCCACCAGCTCGGCCGTGTCGAACGGCTTGACCAGGTAGTCGTCGGCGCCGGCGCTGAGCCCGTGCACCTTGTCCACGGTCATGCCCTTCGCGGTCAGCATGATCACCGGCAGGGCGGAGGTCATCGGGTCGGCGCGCAACCGACGGGTCAGCTCCAACCCGTCGATCCGGGGCATCATGAGATCGACCACGGCCAGGTCGGGCCGCTGCCGTTCGATGACCTCCAGTGCCTCCTGGCCGTCGCTGGCGTGGATCACCTCGAAGCCGTGCAGCCGCAGGTTGAACTCGACGAAACGAGCGATGTCCTCATCGTCGTCGACGACGAGGATGATGTCCTTACGGTCGACGTCGGGGTCCACCTCAGGCCCCGGGAGCCGCGCGTTCCGCGAGTGCCCGCAGGTGCCGTACGGCCTGGGCCGGATCGGCGGCGCCGTACACGGCGGTGCCGGCCACGAACGCGTCGGCGCCGGCGGACGCCGCCTGCTCGATGGTGTCGGCCGCGATCCCGCCGTCCACCTCGATCCGCAGCTCCAGGTGCCCGGTGTCGACGTGCCGGCGGGCGGTGCGGACCTTGTCCAGCAACTGGGGGATGAACCGCTGGCCGCCGAAGCCCGCCTTGATCGTCATGATCAGCAGCGTGTCGAAGCTGGGCAGCAGGTCCAGGTACGGCTCGATAGGGGTGTCCCGGTCGATGGCCAGCCCGGCCTTCGCGCCGGCCGAGCGCAGATCCTTGGCCAGGGCCACCGGGTCGTCACACGCCTCGGCGTGGAAGGTCACGTTGTACGCCCCGGCGTCGGCGTAACCGGGGGCCCAGCGACGCGGGTCCTCGATCATCAGGTGCACGTCGAACGGCATCTCGGTGACCGCCCGCAGGCTCTGCACCACCGGCAGACCGATGGTCAGGTTCGGCACGAAATGGTTGTCCATCACGTCCACGTGCAACCAGTCCGCGGCGTCCTGGACGGCGCGGACCTCTTCGGCGAGGCGGGCGAAATCGGCGGCCAGGATGCTCGGCGCGACGATCGGCGGCGGTACGGTCACGAGGCCAGTGTACGAACGCGGCCACCCGCCGCCCGCATCGCGGCACCACCTCGGACGCGCTGTGACCCGGCAGTGACCAGTGGTGCAGAATTGGTCGATCCGGACCGGTGAATCCGGACGAACAGACATCAGCTACTGGCCGATCGACGGAAACGCGACGACACTCCAACCGGGACGGTGCCGTAGGCTGCACGCCCGCCGGGGTCTCGCCGCGGGGCGCGGTGACCGGCCGCCAGCTCCCGGGAGGCGGACGATGCGACGGTGGCTCGGAGTGCTGGCGTTGGTCTGCGTCACGACGGTGCTGCTGACCGGCTGCGGGCCGGCGCGGGGCGCGGACGGTGACCTGACCGACGACTGGCCCGGACTGGGCGCCCCTCAGCCGTTCACCCCGGCCACCGACACCTGCCTGCCGCGCATCACCTCCATCGTGCAGGCCAGCACGTACGAGACGGTGGACTGCGCGCGCAGCCACCTGGCCGAGGCGATCCACGTCGGCGCCTTCACCGGCCCCGCCGCGTCGGCCAGGACCCGGCCCGGGCCGGGCTCACCGGCGCTGCGCGCCGCCCGTGGCGAGTGCGACCAGCGGGCCCGGGAGGTGCTCGGCGGCGACTGGCACACCGCACGGCTCAGCCTGTCGCTCGCGCTGCCGTCCGCGCCCGCCTGGGCCGGCGGCGCGCGCTGGTTCCGCTGCGACCTGAGCGAGACCGACAGCATCGACAACACCCGGCCGGTGAACCGCAGCGGCAGCCTGCGCGGGGCGCTGATCGGCGACGCACCGCTGACGCACCGCTGCTTCGACCCCAAGCTGATCGGCGACAACCTCAACTACATGGCGCCGGTGCTGTGCACCGAACCGCACCGGGCCGAGTTCGTCGGCGTCTACACCGAGCGCGACATGAGCTGGGCCGAGTTCACCCGCTCCGCCGAGCAGGCGCACCGCCGCTGCATGGCCCTGATCGCCGCGTACGCCGACGTGCCGAACAACGCCGACCTGCCGTACCGGGCCGGGTCCATCTACTACCCACCGTCGCAACGGGAGTGGGAGGAGGGTGACCGGGGCGTGCGGTGTTTCCTGTGGAGCGACGACCGCAAGCTCACCCGTTCGATGCGCGGCGTCGGCCCCGAGGGACTACCGGCGATCTGAGCATCGGTGCCGTATGCTGCTGCGCCGTGGCGCTACCGACCGGCCGAGGGGTCGACCGGAGGCCAGCGGCGGCGGGAGGTCGGAGATGCGACGGTGGTTGACGGCGGTTGCCGGGGGCGCGGCGGTTGCCCTGGCGCTCGCCGGATGTGGCGCGCCGGCCGGGGTCGACCGCAACCTCACCGACGACTGGCCCGCGCCCGTCGCGGCGCAGCAGTTCGTCCCCGCCGCCGACGTCTGCCACCACTCCTCGCAGCAGGTCGGTTTCCTGACCGGCTACAACCCGACGTCGTGCGCCGAGGCGCACCGGGTGGAGACCCTGTTCGTCGGCACCCTCACCGGTAAGGGCGCGGAGCGCGGCACTCCCCCGCCACCCGGCTCGGAGGGGATGCGGGCCGCGCAGGCCGGCTGCGACAAGGAGGTCAACAAGGCCGTCGGCGCGGACTGGCGCTCCGGCCGGCTCGGCCTGACCGTCGTCCTGCCGTCCGCGCCCGCCTGGGCCGGCGGGGCCCGCTGGTACCGCTGCGACGTCACCGAGATCGCCAGCATCGACGACACGGCCGTCGACCTGCGCACCGGCAGCCTCCGCGGGTCGTTGACCGGGGCGGCGCCGTTGGCGTACCGCTGCTTCAACCCCAAGCTCGTCAAGGACGACATCGACGAGATGGTCGCGGTGCCCTGCACCGCCAAGCACCACGCCGAGTTCGTCGGGATCTGGCAGGCACCGGACATCAGCTACGCCGAGTTCACCCGCACCACGAAGCGGACCCACCGGGCCTGCCAGACGATGACCGCGAAGTTCGCCAAGGTGCCGGACAACTCGCAGCTCGACTTCCGCGCCGGGACGATCTACTACCAGCCGTACGAGCAGGAGTGGAAGAACGGCAACCGGGGTGTGCAGTGCTTCCTGTGGATCAGCGACCGGGATCTGACCCGTTCGCTGCGCAACGCGGGCACGAAGGGCCTCCCGGTCACCTGACCGGCGGGGCATGACCGCACCCGGCCGGGCCCGGCCGGGTGCGGTGTCGCGTCAGCCCTTGCGCAGGACGGCGAGGAACATCGCGTCGGTGCCGTGCCGGTGCGGCCAGAGCTGCACTGTCGGACCGTCGCCGAGGCCTGGCATACCGGCCGGCAGCAGCGGTCGGGCGTCGACGAAGTCCACCGACACACCGCTGCGGCGGGCCGCCTCGGTGACCGTCACGTGCGTCTCGACGGTGTGCGGCGAGCAGGTGACGTAGGCGACAATCCCGCCCGGACGGACCGCCCGCAGCGCCGCGCCGAGCAGCTCACGTTGCAGCCGGGTCAACGGCGGCAGGTCGGAGGGCTGGCGACGCCAGCGCGACTCCGGCCGGCGGCGCAGCGACCCCAACCCGGTGCAGGGAGCGTCCACCAGGACCCGGTCGAAGTGCCCCTCGGGCAGCTTCGGGTCCGCGCCGACCTCACGGCCGTCGGTGGCCAGCACGGTCACCGGCAGCCCTCGGGTCGCCTGGGAGACCAGCCGGGCCCGGTGCTCGGCCACCTCCACCGCGGTCACCCGGGCGCCACGCTGCGCGGCCAGCGCGCCGAGCAGCCCGGCCTTGCCGCCGGGACCGGCGCACAGGTCCAGCCAGCGCCCGTCCGGGCCGTCCAGCGGCGCGTCGGCCAGAGCGACGGCCACCAGCTGGGAGCCCTCGTCCTGGACGTGGGCGCGGCCGTCCGCCACCGCCGGCACGTCGCCCGGCGCGCCGCCGGGCAGATAGACGGCGTACGGCGAGAACGCGCCCGGCGCGCCGCCGACCTGGTCGGCCAGCTCCACCGGGTCGATCAGGCCGGGTCGGGCGCACAGGTGCACCGGCGGCCGCTCGTTGTCCTCGATCAGGAGGCGGGCCGTCTCACCCAGATCACCGTCGAGCGCCTCGGAGAAGGCCCGCACGATCCACTGCGGATGGCTGTACGCGACCGCCAGATGCCCGACCGGGTCGGTCTCCATCGGCGGGGCGAGCTTCGCCACCCAGCCGTCGGAGTCGCGGGTCGACACCTCCCGCAGCACCGCGTTGGCGAACCCGGTGGCGCCCGGCGCGACCGCGCGGACCAAATCCACGGTCGAGGAGACGGCGGCGTGCGGCGGCACCCGGGTGTGCAGGAGCTGGTACGCCCCGATCCGCAGCGCGTCGCGGACCGGCGGGTCGATCCGGGCCACGTCCCGCCCGGCCGCGTCGGTGAGGATCGCGTCCAACGTGCCCAGGTGACGCAGGGTGCCGTAGGTCAGCTCGGTGGCGAAGGCCGCGTCCCGGCCGTACAGCCCCTCCTCGCGCAGGATGATGGGCAGCACCAGGTTGGCGAACGCGTCGTCGCGGTGCACCGCCGCCACCGCCTCGTACGCCGCACGGCGCGGGCGGTCCATCGGCGGTCGTACCGGCCGACGGTCCCCACCGCGACCGGCGGAACGCGGCGGGCGGGTCCCCTCCGGGGCCGTCACGCGAGGTCCTCGCCGGCGCCGACGCGGACGCCCCGCGCCCAGTCGGTCGCCGACATGGCCCGCTTGCCTGCGGCACGCACCTCGCCGAGGCGCACCGGCGCGGTGGCCGTACCGGCCAGCACCCGGGCCTTCTCCACAAGCAACTCCCCCGGCTTCAACTCCGGCCCGTCGGGCACCGGCACGACCGGGCCGAGTTTCACCCGCTCGCCCCGGAACGTCGTCCAGGCGCCCGGCGCGGGCGTGCAGGCCCGGATCCGGCGGTCCACGGCGAACGCCGGGTCGGCCCAGCGCACCCGGGCGTCGTCCACGGTCAGCTTCGGCGCCAGCGACACCCCGTCGGCGGGCTGCGGCTCGGCGCGGGCGGTGCCGTCGGCGATCGCGTCGAGCACCGCCACGAGCAGCCCGGCGCCGGAGTCGGCGAGCCGCCCCAGCAGGTCGCCGGACGTGTCGGCGGGGCGGATCTCGTCGGTCAGGGTGCCGTACACCGGGCCTGTGTCCAGGCCCTGCTCCAGCTGGAAGACGCTGGCCCCGGTCAGCTCGTCACCGTGCAGGACGGCGTGCTGCACGGGCGCGGCGCCCCGCCAGGCCGGCAGCAGCGAGAAGTGCAGGTTGATCCAGCCGTACCGGGGGATCTCCAGGGCGGCCGGCGGCACCAGCGCGCCGTACGCGACCACCGGCACGCAGTCCGGTGCCAGCTCGCGCAGCCGGTCGAGGAACTCCGGATCACGGGGGCGGGCCGGCGTGAGCACCTCCACGCCGTGCTCGTCGGCCCACTCGCCCACCGGGGAGCGGGACAGGCCGCGTCCACGCCCGGCGGGCGCGTCGGGTCGGGTGACCACGGCGACCAGCTCGTGCCGGGAGGCGGCGACAGCGGCCAGCGCGGGGACGGCGACGGCCGGCGTACCGGCGAAGATCACACGCATCCGGGTCACCGGCCCAGACCGAAGGGGCTGCCCGCGCCGTGCGGGTTGACCTTGACCACCGGTGGGGCGGCCGGGTCGTACCACTCGGCCTGACGGATGGCCTTCATGGCCTCCTTGCGGCCGGCGGAGTCGAGCCGGTCCAGGAAGAGCACACCGTCGAGGTGGTCGGTCTCGTGCTGCACGCAGCGGGCCATCAGGCCGGTGCCGACGATCTGCAACGGGTCGCCGTAGCCGTTGAAGCCCTTGGCGATGACGTTCTGGCGGCGCTTGGTGTCGAAGTAGAGCCCGGGGATGGACAGGCAGCCCTCCGGGCCGTCCTGCTCCTCCTCGTCGGGGAACTCCAGGACCGGGTTGACCAGGTGCCCGAGCACGTCGTCGACCTCGAAGGCGAACACCCGCAGGCTCACACCGAGCTGCGGGGCGGCCAGGCCGGCGCCGTTCTGCTCACGCATCGTGTCGGTGAGGTCGGCGATGAGCCTACGCAGCTCGACGTCGAAGTCGACCACCGGATCGGCCGGCGTGCGCAGCACCGGATCCCCAAAAAGACGGATGGGCTGGACGGTCACGCGGGACGGCTCCTTCATGGGTGGGACGGGCGGTGCCGTACCAGTCTACGGAGTACCCGGGCGCGCACCGGCCGCCGCACCTCGATCGGCCGGCGCCGGTGTGCCAAGCGTCACCAGCAGGCTCTCGTAGCCGCGCAGGGTCAGCCGGGTCCGGTGCCGGGGCGGCTCGGCCAGGGCCAGCTCGGGCAGCCGGCGCAGCAGCATCGGGAACGCCAGTTGCGCCTCCAGCCGGGCCAGGCCGGCGCCGAGGCAGTAGTGCGGGCCGGCGCCGAAGGACAGCGGGTGCGCCTGCTCGCGGGTCGGGTCGAAACCACCCGGGTCGGAGAACCGGCGCGGGTCGCGGTTGGCCGCGCCGAGCAGCAGCAGCGCCGAGCTGCCGGCCGGCAGGTCGAGGCCGCCGCAGCGGACCGGCGCGGTGCTCGTCCGGGTGGTCAACTGCACCGGGGAGTCGTAGCGCAGCAACTCCTCGACGTACGCCGGGGCGAGCCCGGGGTCGGCGCGCAGCGCGGCGGCGGCAGCCGGGTGGCGCAGCAGCACGACGAGGCCGTTGCCGAGCAGGTTGGTGGTGGTCTCGAACCCGGCCACCAGCAGCACCACCAGGTTGGCCAGCAGCTCGTCGCCGGTGAGCCGGGCGCCGTCGGCGTCGTGCACCTGGACCAGGGCGGTGGTCAGGTCGTCGGCCGGCGCCCGGCGGCGGGCGACGATCAGCTCGACGAAGTAGTCGCGCAGCTCGGCGGCGCCCGCGTCGGCGACCGCCAGCTCCTCGGTGGTGATCTCCGGCTCCAGCACGCCGGTCAGGTCACCGGCCCAGCGCCGGAACAGCGGCCGGTCGGCCGCCGGCACGCCGAGCAGCGCGCAGATCACCCCGACCGGCAGCGGGTACGCGAAGTCGGCCAGCACGTCGACCGGGCCGCCGCCCTCGGCGCGCTCGACAATCGCGTCGATCAACTCCTCGGCCTGCGCCCGCACCACGTCGCGCATCCCGGCGATCCGGCGCGGGCTGAACGCCCCGGCGGCGAGCCGACGCATCCGACTGTGGTCGGGCGGGTTGGTCCGCAGCATCGACCGGGCGATCGACGACACCGCGGGGCTCTGCCGCCAGTTCGGCCACATCTGGTCCCGCAGCGCGTCGTCGAGCACCCCGAGCCGGGGGTCGCGCAGCAGCTCGTCGACCTCCGGGTAGCCGGTCACCACGTACAGGCCGGGCAGCGCCTGCACCACCGGCCCGTGCGCGCGCAGCCGCTCGTACGTCGGATAGGGGTCGACACGCCCCTGCGGCGACATGAGCAGTGTGAGCGCCTCGGCAGCCTCCATGACCGGCCTCCCCCGTCGATGCGTCGAAGGCTCCATCATGCCCACGCCGCCGGCGCCCGGCACCCCCCGGGCGAGAGTCGACGTCGGCTCAGGCGCTGACGCTCGGGTCCCCGGCGAGCACCGCGTCGCCGCCGAGCAGGGCGGGCTCCGGCAGCGGCAGCTGGATCCGGTGGGCCGACTCCCAGTCGTAGACCAGGCCGGGACGCACCTGCGCGGCGAAGTAGTCGATGGCGTTCATCCCGCCCACCACCGGCTCGTCGACCTCCGCGACGAGCTGGGCCGGGACGAGGGAGAAGCCGCTCTGCAGGGCGGCGCTGAGCCGGCGGTGTCCGTCGACGACGAAGAAGTACTCACCCGTGAAGCCGATCTTCAACGGCTCCAGCCCCTCGTCACCGGCCTCGGCGACCTCCCCGACGAACTCGGTGTCCCACAGTCCGCGCAGCGTGGCGATGTCCTCGGTCGGGTAGACCCGGGCCGGGTCGAGCAGCAGCAGCGGCGGGCCGTCGCGCAGCACCTCGGCGCCCAGCTTCCCCTCGTACGCGGCGATGATGTGCTCGATCACCTCGGCGGCCGAGGCGCGGGTGGTGTCGCACACCAGGTCGTAGTTGCGCAGGCGGGCCTTGTCCACCCCGTACCGGACGATGAACCGGTTGCGCTCGCTCTCGCTGCGCTCGCGGAGCTTGGCCTTGGCCTCCTCCAGCGAGGCGTAGCTCTCCGCCGGCCCGGAGGGGCGGGCGAGCACCCGGCGGGCCGCCTCACCCGGCTCGGTGATCATGTGGACCTTCAGCGCGTCGGTGAAGAAGTGCCAGGCCAGCCGCGAATCCATGATCAGACTCTCGCCGGAGGCGGCGATGTCCCGCTGGAGCTGGTCGACGTAGCCGTCGACGGCCTGGTCCAGCTCGGCGTGCAGGTTGAGTTGCAGGGCGGTCATCTGCCGCTGCTGCGCCATCTCCCGGTAGAGGTCACCCACGCTGACCCGGCGCATCCCGAGCCGCTTGGCGATCTCCACCGACACGGTGCTCTTGCCGCTGCCGAGGTCGCCGTTGAAGACGATCGATTGTCGAACGGTCACGACTGGTCCACCCCTGATAACCGGCTGTTTGACATCATCGACATCGCGTCCGACCGACGCGTTCCCGCCACCGTCGCCGTCCTGCGGCGCTCCGGCCCGGCGCTTCCGACGCCGCACCGCAACCAGGAACCGTCGTACGCCCGGGCATGACGGGCGATGCTACCACCCGAACGGCAGCGCTTTGCCGGACGCGGTGTGCGGACGCCGCCCTCGCGGAGCAGGTCGGGGGCGGCCGGACCGGTCAGAACAGGCTCAGCGGATCGACCTGGAGACGGACCGGATCGGCGGCCTTGCGGGCGGCCCGCGCCCCGGCGGCCGAGTGCAGCGCCTCGGCCAGCGCGGCGGCCCGGGCCCGGGGCACCCGGACGAGCATCCGCTCCCGGCCCTCGTCGGCGGGCACCGGCCCGAGCACCTCGGCGTCGACGGGCAGCCGGGCGGCCGCGAGCAGGTTGGCCACCGCCTCGGCCGGGCCGGTGACGCTGGCCATCCGCACCGCCGGGGGGAAGCCCAGCTCCCGGCGCTCGGCCAGCTCCCGGCCGGCGAACCAGGCCGCGTCCCAGCGCAGCAACGCCTGCACCGGGGCCAGCGCGCCGTCGGCGACCACCACCACCCGGCCCGCCGGGGCCGGCCGGGCCAGCGCCGCGGCGGCCAGCCAGCGCCGCAGCGCCTCCT
>NZ_VDFY01000241.1 GCF_006228125.1 Micromonospora orduensis
GGTGGGCGGCGTGGTCGATTCCACCGGCAGCGGTGCGCCGACGGGTGCGATGGTGCCGTCCGGCTGGGCGCAGCCGGACAAGACCAGCGCCATGGCGAGGACGGACGCCAGGACAGCGCGGGCTTGCATCTGCTCGCTCCCGGAGGGGTTCGGGGTAGGCGGACTCCCCGACGCTAGTGGACGCCGCGCGAGCAGGACAGGGCGGTCAGCCCTCGGTCGACTGGTCCAGCGAGTCGCGGACCGCCACGGAGAGTGATACCGCCTCGACCAGGTCGACGGGCCGGACCACCCCGGCGGGCAGGGTGTCGGCCCGCCAGCCGGGACCGGCGGCGAGCACGAGCAGTGGGCGGCGGGGCGCGGCGAGCACCGCGCTGAGCTGGGCCGGGTCGGCGGTGGCCCGGGTGTGCGACCAGAGCACCACGGCGGCGGGGCCGGTCCGGGTGACCGCCTCGACGAGGGCGGCGACCGGCACCCGGGCGCCGAGCATGCGGTAGCTCACCCCGGCCTCGGCCAGCGCGGCGGCCAGCGCCTCAAGGGGAAGGGTGTGCTGCTCCTCGTCCGCGCAGGAGAGCAGGATGCGGGCCGGCCCGGTGGGCACCTTGGCCCGGCTGGCCGCCGCGAACGCCTCCGACACGCAGCGGGAGACCAGGTGTTCCACCTCGATCAGGCCGGCCGTGGCGGCGTGTCGTTCGCCGATGCCGGCGAGCACGGGACGCAGCAGGCCCTCCCAGGTGGCGACGACGCCGTTGGCGGCCACGGTGTGCGCGATCGTCTCACTGATCGCCGCCGCGTCCAGTCGCATGGCGGCGCGGGCCAGGCCGCGCGCGGCCGGGCCCGCGCGACCCACCGGGATGGTTCCGCCGCCGTCCCGGGAGGGCGGACGGAGCCGGGTGTGTACGATCACGTCGGTGGACACCGGATCGGGTGCCTGCCGGGCCCAGCGAGCCGCCTCGGCGGGGCTGACCCCCTCGGCGGTGAGCCGACGCATGATCTCCAGGCGGGCCAGGTCGGCCGGCGTGTACCGGCGGTGGTGTCCCGGGACGTGCTCGCTCGGCCCGAGCCCGTAGCGCTGGTGCCAGGTGCGCAGCGTGGTGACCGCGACCCCCAGCCGGCGCGCGACGGCGCCCGCGCTCAGCGCCTCATCGGCCACCCGACCGCTCCGCCGCGTCATCCGCCGACGATCCGGACGGGGTCACGGCCGGGCCGGACGCGCCGGACGTCGGCCCCGAGGGGCGCAGCAGGCGGCTCACCACCCCGCCCAGCCAGGGCGCGTACGACCGGGGGTCCCGGTCGAGTTCGGTCTCCAGGGCGGCGGGATCGGCCCAGCGCAGCTCGGCCACCTCGTCCGGGTCGGGTCGCAGCGGTGCCGCCGGCCGGAACTCGCCGCGCAGCACGTGGTCGTACTCGAACTCGACCCGACCGGTGGCCGGGTCCTCGGCGTAGTAGACGTAGACGCCGACCTCGGTCAGCTCGACCGGGCCCGCGCCCAGCTCCTCGCTCAGCCGCCGGTTGGCCGCCTCGGTGAGGGATTCGCCCGGGCGGGGGTGGCCGCAGCAGGAGTTCGCCCAGCGCAGCGGAAACCGCGTCTTGACGGCGGCCCGGCGCTGGAGCAGCACCTGGCCGTCCGGGTCGACGAGCATCACGGAGAACGCGCGGTGCAGCTGACCGGGTGGTTGGTGGGCGTTCGCGACGCTCGTCTCGCCGTGGGCCGTGCCGGTGTCGTCGACCAGCTCGACCAGGTGCTCCTCGCGGCTCATCGGCCCTCCCCGGTGATGCGGCCGGCCGCCAGCTTGCCGGAGATCAACACCATCGGCACACCGACCCCGGGCTGGGTGCCGGAGCCGACGAACACCACGTTCGACAGGTCGCGGTGCAGGTTCGACGGGCGGAACGGGCCGGTCTGGAAGAGGGTGTGCGCGGCGGCGAACGGGGTGCCCGCGGCCATCCCCTGCTCCGCCCACTCGGCGGGGGTGATCGCCCGCAACACCTCGACGCCGTCGCCGAAGCCGACGTAGCCGCGCTCCTCCAGGGTGCCGATCAGCTGGTCGCCGTAGCGCTGGGTCAGGTCGCCGCGCCACTCGAAGGGCGCCCGGTCGAGGTTGGGCACCGGGGCGAGCACGTAGTAGGTGTGCCGGTCCGGTGGCGCCACCGACGGGTCGGTGCGGCTGGGGTTGGTGACCAGCAGCGACGGGTCGGTCATCAACTCGCCCCGACGGATGACCTCATCGAAGGTGCCCTTCCACGCGCGCCCGAAATGGATGTTGTGGTGGGCGATCTTCGCATATCCCTGCCGGGAACCGATGTGCAGGACGACGCAGGACGGCGAGTAGGTGAGGCGACGGGCCGGTGCGGCGGGGAGCAGGTCCCGGTAGGCGACCGGCAGGTCCGGGTTGAGCACCACCACGTCCGCCGGCACCAGTTCGCCGTCGGCGGTGAGGACGCCGGTGGCGCGACCGTTGGCGGTCTCCACCCGGGTCACCGTGGTGTCGTACCGGATCTGCACGCCGTGCTTCTCGGCGGCGCCGGCCATCGCCCGGGAGACGGCGTGGATGCCGCCGCGCGGGAAGTAGACGCCGGCGACCGAGTCGAGGTACGCGATGACGGCGTAGATGGCCAGCGCGTCGTGCGGGGCCAGGCCGGCGTACATCGCCTGGAAGGAGAAGATCCGCTGGGTACGCGGGTCCCGGAAGAACTGGTTGATCTTCGTCTGGAGGCGACGGAACGCGCCGCCGGTGAGCAGCTTGAGGAGGTTGCCGGTGATCAGGTCGGTCGGCGCGTCCAGGTTGCGCTCGATGAAGTCGGTCCGCTCCAGGCGCCACAGCTCCCGGGCGTAGTCGACGAAGCGCAGGTAGCCGTCGGCCTCGCGCGGGCCGCAGACCCGGGAGATCTCGGCCGCCATCCGGGTGGTGTCGGTGAGCACGTCGAGGGTCGACCCGTCGGGGTAGTACGCCCGGTAGGCCGGGTCGAGGGGGGTCAGGTCGAGCCAGTCGCGCAGCTCCTCGCCGACCGCGCCGAGCGCCTCGGCGATCAGGTCGGGCATGGTGAGCACGGTGGGGCCGGTGTCGAACTCGTAGCCGTCCACCGCGAGCCGTCCGGCCCGCCCGCCAGGCACCGGCTCACGTTCCAGCACGGTCACCTGCCGTCCGCTGCCCGCCAGGTGCAGCGCGCAGGCGAGCCCGCCCAGCCCCGCGCCGACGACCACCACCCGGTCCGTCCGTCCTGTCACCGTGCGCACGTGACCCCCTCCTTGGGAAAATCGCTCATCAGGCCCGCCGATTGGTGGCGGCGGTGGCCAGGCCGGTCAGCGCGGTCCGCGCCGTCCGGTCCACCGGGGCGGCGTCGAGCGCGGCCAGCGCGTCCCCGACCCGCTCGGCGATCAACCGCTCGACGCGGGCCGCGGCGCCGGTCTCGGCGACCAGCTCGGCGAGCCGTTCGACAGGCCCCGCCTGGGCCTGCTCCAACGCCGTGAGCTGCGCCGGTGTGGCCATCTGCCGGGCCAGCATGAGCAGTGTCGTCGGTTTGCCGGTGCGCAGGTCGTCACCGGCCGGCTTGCCGGTGGCGGCCGGGTCGCCGTAGACGCCGAGCAGGTCGTCGCGGAGTTGGAACGCCTCGCCGACGGCCAGACCGTAGCGGGTGTACGCGTCGGCGAGCGCCGTGTCGGCGGGCAACCCGGCCAGGCAGGCGCCGAAGAGCAGCGGTCGTTGGACGGTGTAGCTGGCGGTCTTGTAGCGCGCCACCCGCAGGGCCCGCTCGACCGACCAGTTGGCCGGGTCGTTCTCGCCGAGCACGTCGAGATACTGCCCGGCGACGGTGTCGACGCGCATCTGGTCGTAGCAGCGGCGGACCTCGAACAGCTTGGCCGGCGCGATGGTGGCCTGCGCCAGCAGTCGGTCGGCCCAGACCATGCAGAGGTCGCCGATGAGCACGGCGACCGCCTCGCCGAACCGGCCGGGATCGCCCCGGTGGCCGGCGGCGATGTGCTGCTCGGCGAGCGCCACGTGAGCGGTGGGCCGGCCGCGTCGGGTGGTGGAGGCGTCCATCACGTCGTCGTGGACCAGCGCGAAGGTGTGCAGCAGTTCGAGAGCGGCAAGCGCGGGCAGCACCGGTGCCAGCGGCTCGCCGCCGCCGATCGCGCCGCGCCAGCCCCAGTAGGCGAAGGTGGGCCGGATCCGCTTGCCGCCGCCCAGGACGGCGTCGCGGGCGGCGGCCGCGAAACCGCCCATCCCTGCGTCGATCTCGCCGAGGGTGTCGACCTCGGCGGCGAGGAAGGTCGCGAGGGTGTCGTCCACCGCCGTGATCAGGTCATGGGTGTACGCGGCCAGTACGGCACGGACCGGATCGTCCCCGTCGCCCGGCCGTGTTGGCGCCATGCGGATCGCGTTGTCCGCAACTGCGTCGTTGGCCATGTGGCCGAGCGTACCCTAGGGTGATGAGTTGCGTCGATTGGTGCGTCGATATTTGAGGAGGGCCGGTGGACACGGATCTCACCACTGCCTATGGCCGGTGCCGTGAGCTGCACAAACGCCACGGCCGCACCTACTATCTCGCCACCCGGCTGCTCCCCGCGTGGAAACGACGACATGTGCACGCCCTCTACGGCTTCACGCGCTACGCGGACGAGATCGTCGACCAGACCGAGGACCTGCCGCCCGCCGAGCGGGCCGCTCTGCTCGACGACTGGGCCAGCCGTTTCGTGGCCGGCCTGCACGGCGCACCGGTCGACGATCCGCTGCTGCCGGCGGTGCTGCACACGATCGCCATCTTCGATCTCGACCGGGACGACTTTGCGTCGTTTCTGAAGAGCATGGCGATGGACCTGACCGTCACCGCGTACCCGACCTACGACCATCTGCTCGACTACATGGAGGGCTCGGCGGCGGTCATCGGCACCATGATGCTGCCCATCCTGGGCAGCTCCGACCCGGCGGCGGCCCGCGAGCCGGCCCGCCAGCTCGGCTTCGCCTTCCAGCTCACCAACTTCATCCGGGACGTCGCCGAGGATCTCGACCGGGGCCGCACCTACCTGCCCGACGAGGACCTGGCGAAGTTCGGTGTCACCCGGGACGACCTGCTCGAGGCCCGCGACCAGGGGCGTGGCACGTCGCGCATCCGCGAGCTGATCGAGTACGAGGTGACCCGCGCGCAGGCGCACTACGCCGCCGCCGCACCCGGCATCACCATGCTCGCGCCCGCCTCACAGGCCTGCATGCGCACCGCGTACGCGCTGTACGGCGGCATCCTCGACGAGGTGGCGGCGCAGGACTACGACGTCTTCACCCGGCGGGCCCTGGTGCCGCAGCGGCGTCGCATGGCGGTGGCCGCCCGCGCTCTGCTCACGTCGACAGGTACGCCGGTCTCCATCCCGGGGCCGACGATCCACCCGGCGGCCCGGTGACCGCAGGCACCGCGATCGTGCTCTTCACCCGCGACCTGCGGGTGCACGACCACCCGGCGCTGGCCACCACCTGCGCGGCCTTCGAGCGGGTGGTCCCGCTGTACGTGCTCGACCCGGCGCTGGCCGGCCTGTCGGCCAACCGCACCCGGTTCCTGCACCAGGCGCTCGCCGAGCTGCGTACCGAGCTGCGTGAGCGTGGCGGCGATCTGGTGGTGCGGCACGGTGACCCGGTGGCCGAGACGATCCGGCTGGCCGGCGAGGTCGGCGCCACCGCCGTCGCGCTCTCCGCCGACGTGAGCCACCACGCCCGGCGGCGGGAGCGGCTGCTGCGCGCCGAGTGCGAGCGGCACCGCCTGCACCTGCGGCTGTTTCCCGGCCTGACCGTGGTCGAGCCGGGCGCCCTGCGACCGGGCGGCGGCGGAGACCACTACCGGGTGTTCAGTCCGTACCACCGGGCCTGGGCGGCGTCGCGGTGGCGGGAGGAGCTGGCCGCGCCGCGCCGGATCACGCTGCCCGACGGGGTACGCGTGGGTCGCCTGCCGGCGCTGCCGCCCGGCGGGTCACCCGAGGCGGCCGTCGGTGGCGAGCGGGTCGCCCGTAAGCGGCTCACCGACTGGCTGCCCGACCTCGACCGGTACGGCGACCAGCATGACCACATGGCAGGTGACGACACCTCCCGGCTCAGCCCGTACCTGCGTTTCGGCTGCGTGTCGCCGTTGGCGGTGGCGAACCGCGCCGGTGACCGGTCCGGCCCGTTCGTCCGGCAGATCTGCTGGCGGGACTTCTACTACCAGGTCACCGCCTCCTTCCCGGAGATCTCGACCAGGGCGTACCGCTCGGGCGCCATCGAGCGGTGGCGCTACGACGACGACGCGTTGGCGGCGTGGACCGAGGGACGCACCGGCATGCCGATCGTGGACGCCGGGATGCGGCAGCTGCGGGCCCAGGGCTGGATGCACAACCGGGCCCGGCTGATCACGGCCGGCTACCTGACCAAGCACCTCGGGCAGGACTGGCGCTCCGGGGTGGCGGTCTTCTTCCAGTGGTTGCTGGACGGCGACGTGGCAAACAACTCCGGCAACTGGCAGTGGGTCGCCGGCACCGGCAACGACACCAAGCCGTACCGGGGGTTCAACCCGGTCCGGCAGGCCGAGCGGTACGACCCGGCCGGCGACTACGTACGTCGCTGGGTGCCGGAGCTGGCGGGGGTGCGGGGCAGGGCCGTGCACCAGCC
The DNA here is from genome assembly GCF_006228125.1 of Micromonospora orduensis. GTDB lineage: Bacteria > Actinomycetota > Actinomycetes > Mycobacteriales > Micromonosporaceae > Micromonospora > Micromonospora orduensis. Next base: position 6,630 of record NZ_VDFY01000241.1, read on the forward strand.
GTGGCGGCTGCCCGACGAGTTGCGCCGCACCCTGGACTACCCGCCGCCGCTCGCGGTGCCCGGCACCGACCCGGTCTGGCTGCGGTGACCGGGTAGGTGTGTCACAGCACCGAGTGCAGGGCCTCGGCCAGCTCGTCGACCCGGTCGTGCTCGGCGAGCTGCGCCGTGACGTACGCGAGGGTGTAGCCGCGCCCCGGGTCGGCCCACGCGCTGCTGCCACCGAGCCCGCCCATGCCCCAGCTGCCATCGGGCTCCCACTGCATGCCCAGCGTCCACCGGACCCGGCGGTCCAGCAGCACGTCCGGTCCGTCGTACTGGACCCGGGTCGCCTCGGCCACCAATTCCGGGCTGAACAGCCGTACGCCGTCCAGGACGCCACCGGCCAGCAGGCCCGCGTAGAGCCGGCCCAGGCCGGTTGCGGTGGCGTGCAGGTTGACCGCCGGCATCTCGGCACCCCGCCAGAGCGGGCTGTTCAGCACGGCGAGGTCGAGCCCGCCGGCCGGATTGCCCATCGCCCGCGCCCGCAGCGAGCCGGGATCGCCGAGCTTGCGGATCGGCCACTGCGGGTCGCCGTAGCGCAGGTCCGCGCAGCGCCGCTGGTCCGCCTCGGCCAGCCCGAAGCCGAGGTCGAGTCGCCACGGGCCGGCGATCTCGTCGGCCAGGAACCGACCCACCGACCGCCCGTCCACCCGGCGGACCAGCTCGCCTACTAGGTGGCCGTACGTCCAGGCGTGCTCGGCGGCCAGCGACCCCGGCGTCCACTCGGGGTCGGCGGCCGCCAGGTCGCCGGCGAGCAGCGTCCAGTCGGCGATCGCGGCGGCCGGCCGGGGCACCGGAAAGGCTGGCAGCCCGGCGGTGTGCGACAACGCCTGACGGACGGTGGCCGGGGTACGGAACTCCGGCCAGTACCGGTCGACGGGCGAGTCGAGGTTTACCCGCCCCCGGTCGACGAGCAGCAGCAGGCAGAGCGCGACCACCGGCTTGCTCACCGAGTAGACGTTGACAAGCGTGTCCGGCCGCCACGGCTGGCCGGACGGCCCGTCGGCGGAACGGGAGCCACCGACCAGGTCGAGCACCGGCTGGCCGTCGTACCAGATGGTCAGGCTCGCACCGGTCTCCCGGCCGGAGGCGAGTAGGTCGTGGAAGCAGTCCCGGACGGGGTCGAAGCGCGCGTGCATCGGATCACCGTAGGCGGCCCAACCCCGTGAACGGGCCGACTTTTCCTCCGACCCCGGTGGTCGGAGCGGACTCGCTGGGGGATGCTGTCGAGGTGGCGGAGCCGGAGCTGGTGGATGTGGTCGTGGTCGGGCTCGGGGTCGGCGGCGAGGAGGTGGCCGGGCGGCTCGCCGAGGCCGGCCTGAACGTCGTCGGCGTCGAACGTGACCTGGTCGGTGGCGAGTGCCCCTACTGGGGCTGCATCCCGAGCAAGATGATGATCAGGGCGGCGAACGCGCTGGCCGAGGCACGTCGGGTCGACGGGCTGGCCGGGACGGCGCAGGTCCAGCCGGACTGGGCGCCGGTGGCGAAGCGGATCCGCGAGGAGGCCACCGACAGCTGGGACGACAAGGTCGCGGTCGAGCGGTTCACCGGCAAGGGCGGTCGCTTCGTCCGGGGCAGTGGCCGGCTCGACGGCCCAGGCCGGGTCCGGGTCGGTGACCAGGTGTTCCAGGCCCGGCACGGCATCGTGCTGGGCACCGGCACCCGGCCCTCGGTGCCGCCGATCGACGGGTTGGCCGACACCCCGTACTGGACCAACCACCAGGCCATCGAAGTCGAAGAGCTCCCGGCGTCGCTGCTGGTGCTCGGCGGCGGCGCGATCGGGCTGGAGCTGGCCCAGGTCTTCGCCCGCTTCGGGGTCCGCGTCACCGTGGTGGAGGCACTGGACCGGGTGCTGGCCGTCGAGGAGCCGGAGGCGTCCGAGGTGGCCGCCGCGGCGCTGCGCGCCGACGGCGTCGAGATCCACACCGCTGTACGCGCGGAGCGGGTCGCGCACGACGGCGACCGGTTCACGCTCCACGGCGTCGGCGGGGCGGAGTTCACCGCCGATCGGCTGCTCGTGGTCACCGGCCGCCGGGCGCACCTGGAGGAGTTGGGGCTGGACACGGTGGGCGTGGACGCGGCCCAGCGCTTTCTGTCGGTGGACGACCGGCTGCACGTCACCGACGGCATCTGGGCCGTCGGCGACCTGACCGGCGAGGGAGCGTTCACGCACATCGCCATGTACCAGGCGACCATCGTGGTGGCCGACGTGCTGGCGCACGCCCGCGAGGCGGACGCGGGGCCGGACGCCAGCGGCACCGCCAGCGTGGTCGGCGGCGCGATGGGCGCCTCCAGTTCGCTGGGCGCCAGCGGGTCGAGCGGGTCGGCCGGCAGCGTGCCGCGCGCCGACTACCGCGCGCTGCCCCGGGTGACCTTCACCGATCCCGAGGTCGGCGCGGTCGGCCTGACCGAGCGGCAGGCCCGCGAGCGCGGCATCAACGTGCAGGTCGGTTTTACCAAACTGGGCAGCTCGACCCGGGGCTGGATCCACCAGGTGGGTGACGAGGGCTTCATCAAGCTGATCGCGGATGCCGACCAGGGCGTGCTGATCGGCGCGACCTCGGTCGGCCCGGCCGGCGGCGAAGTGCTCTCCGCGCTTGTCGTGGCGGTGCACGCGGCCGTGCCGCTGAGCCAGCTTCGGCACATGATCTACGCCTACCCGACCTTCCACCGCGCCATTGAGGACGCGCTGCGCAGCCTGTCCTGACGTGCTGGACATCGACAAGCCGCGACAGGCGGGACAGCAAGATTTGGCCGTTTTGCTGTTCATTTCTTTCATGAGGTTGACGTACGATTGCGCCCGTGACCAAGCGGTTGACTGAAGTTGCCAAGAAGGCGGGCGTCAGCGAGGCCACCGTCAGCCGGGTCCTCAACGGCCGCGACGGCGTCTCCGAGGCGACCCGCACGGCCGTGCTGACCGCGCTCGACGTGCTCGGCTACGAGCGGCCGACCAAACTGCGCGGCGAACGCGCCCGGCTGGTCGGGCTGGTGCTGCCCGAGTTGCAGAATCCGATCTTCCCGGCGCTGGCCGAGGTCGTCACCGGGACTCTCGCGCAGCGCGGCTACACCCCGGCTCTCTGTGCCCGGACCATCGGCGGCGTCTCCGAGATGGACTACGTGGAGATGCTCCTCGACCACCAGGTCTCCGGGGTGATCTTCGCCGGTGGTTCGTACGCGCTCGCCGACGCGCGGCACGACCACTACCGGCGGCTGACCGACCGGGGCCTTCCGGTGGTGTTGGTCAACGCCGGTGTGGACGAGCTGGGTTTCCCCCGGGTCTCCACGGATGACGCGGTGGCCGTGGAGCAGGCGTACGGGCACCTGCGCTCGCTCGGGCACGAGCGGATCGGGATGGTGCTCGGCCCGGAGGGGCATGTGCCGTCCCGACGCAAACTCGACGCGATGGTCCAGGCCGCGGGCTGGGGCGAGGCCGACGCGGAGTGTGTCGAGCGCTCCAGCTTCTCGATGGAGGGGGCGCGGGTCGCCGCGACGAAGCTCGTCGAGCGGGGCGTCACCGGGATCATCTGCGCCAGCGACGTCCTGGCCCTGGGCACGATCCGCGCGGCCCGCCGGCTGGGTCGTACGGTGCCCACCGACGTGTCGGTGGTGGGCTTCGACGACTCCGCGTTCATGACCTGCACCGACCCGCCGCTGACCACTGTGCGCCAGCCGATCGAGACGATGGGACAGGCCGCCGTGGATCTGCTGGTCACCCAGATCGAGGGCGCCGGCGTGCTGCACGACGAGCTGCTGTTCGAGCCGGAGCTGGTGGTACGCGGCTCCACCGCTCCCGCGCCCGGCCGCTAGGCCCCTCAGCCGCACGACGCGCTTCGGGCCGTCGACCGCTTCCCGCGGTCGGCGGCCCTTTTTGTCGTCCAAAGCGGACCAAACCCGGCGCAAACGCAGTACCTGTCGACATCTGTCGCAAGGAAGTCGCGTCCTTTCAGAACTAGGTCGACACCTTGCTGAAATGAGTCGGCCTCGTTACAGTGACTCCACTCACACCTGGCTCCGGCGCAGCTACAGGGCGTCAGGTCGCATCACCGCAGATCAGCGAAACCTTGGAGACACCCGTTCCCGAAGGGATGGACAGATGTCCGTACCGCAATACCGAAAGGCTGCGGCGCTGGCGCTCGTGGCCGGCCTGGGGTTCAGCCTCACGGCGTGCTCCACGAAGAGCGGCGACAAGGACACGACCGCCGGCGGCAAGGTCACGATCACTGTCGACTGCCAGCCGGTCGGCGCCCAGAAAGAGCTGTTGAAGAACTGGAACGACGACGTCGCCGAGTTCCAGCGGCTGAACCCGGACATCGTCGTCAAGAGCGTGAGCGTCGGCGAGCAGTGCAACAACCCGCCGGACTTCACCGCCCGCCTCGCCGGCGGCACCGTGACGGACGTCTTCTACGGGTACATGACCGACGTCCAGCAGGTGCTCGACTCCGGCCAGGCGATGGACATCACCCAGTACGCCAACAAGGACAACATCCCCACCTGGGACAGCGTCGACCCCGCGCTCAAGGAGGTCTTCACCGACGGCGGCAAGCTCTACGCCGTCCCGGTGAAGAACTACTCGATGGGACTGGTCTACAACAAGGTCCTGTTCCAGCAGGCCGGGCTCGACGTGAACAACCCGCCGAAGACCTGGGCCGACGTCCGGGCCGCCGCCAAGAAGATCTCCGCGCTCGGCAACGGCATCGCCGGGTACTCGGAGTACAGCGCCGGCAACACCGGCGGCTGGCACTTCACCTCGCTGCTCTACTCACAGGGCGGCCGGGTGCTGACCGAGGACGGCAAGAAGGCCGACTTCAACAACGCGATGGGCAAGCAGGTCCTGCAGAACATCAAGGACATGCGGTACGGCGACAACAGCATGGGCTCCCGTCAGCTGCTCCAGTGGGGTGACCTGCTGACCAACGCCGGCGCGGGCAAGGTCGGCATGTTCATCGGCGCACCGGACGCCACCCAGGCGATCGTCAGCCAGTTCCAGGGCAAGTTCCAGGACTGGGCGATGAGCCCGCTGCCCGGCCAGGACGGCCCGGCCAAGGGGACGCTCGGTGGCGGCGAGGGCTACTTCTTCAAGAAGGACCTCACCCCCGAGCAGGTCAAGGCCGGCATGAAGTGGATCGCGTACCAGAAGCTGACCCCGGGCAAGGGCCAGTTCGACTACGTCCGGGCCAAGCCGCAGAACTACCCGGTGGGCCTGCCCCAGCCGCTGCTCTTCGCCAACGGCAGCGAGGCGCAGAAGCAGGAGCTGGAGCTGCGCAAGGCGAACGCGAACGTCGACACCGCCAACTTCGCGCTCTTCGAGGCGACCCCGGTGCCGATCAAGGGTGAGCCGCGCAACGCGCAGGCGATCTACGCGGTGCTCGACGCCGCGATGTCCGGGGTGCTGACGAACCCGAACGCGAACATCGACGCGCTGCTCAAGACCGCCGAGGAGAAGGTCAACCAGCTCCTCGCCGCCGAGAGCTGACCGAGCGTGTGGGGGCCGGGATGCCGACCCGGCCCCCACATCGTCCACACCGCACCGACGACGTCACCGACTCACCCAGGAGTTGCCTTGGCGATCACCACCGTCCCGCAGATCCCTCGGAAAGCGGGCCGTCCGCCGTCGCCGTACTCGGCGGGGCCGCAGCGCACGAGCCTCGGCCGCAAGGTACGGGACAACCTCACCGGTCACGCGTTCCTGATCGGCGCGGTGCTCTGCTTCGTCGTCTTCTCCTGGTACCCGATGGTGCGCGGCATCGTGATGAGCTTCCAGCGCACCAGGCGCGGCGAGACCACCTGGGTGGGCTGGGACAACTACACCCGCCTCATCGCCGACCCCAGCTTCTGGCCCGCGTGGAAGAACACCTTCTACTTCACGGTGCTGGCGCTCGTCCTCGGGTACGCGGTGCCGTTCTTCGTGGCGATCCTGCTCAACGAGTTCCGCCACGCGAAGGGGTACCTGCGGATCCTGGTCTACCTGCCGGTGATGCTGCCGCCCGCCTCGGCGCTGTTCCTCTTCAAGTTCTACGCGTACGACCCCAGTGAGGCGGGGCTCTTCAACGCGATCCTCAAGGCGCTGCACCTGCCCACGTCGCAGTGGATGCAGTCGCCCGGGATGACGATGCCGGCGATGGTGATCGCGTCCACCTGGATGAACATGGGTGGTGCCGTACTGATCTACCTGGCGTCCCTGCAGAACATCCCCGGCGAGTTGTACGAGGCGGCCGAACTCGACGGCGCCGGCGTCTGGCGGAGGATCCGCCACGTGACGATCCCGCAGACCCGGTTGATCCTCGCGCTGCTGGCGATGTTGCAGATCGTCGCCACGATGCAGCTCTTCATCGAGCCACTGATCCTCGCCAACGGCGCGGGCGCGGAGGACTCCGCGACGTCTGTGGCATACCTCATCTACCAGCACGGGTTCTTCCAGAACGATCTCAACGGCGCCGCGGCGCTCGGCGTGATCATGCTCGTGGTGCTGGCCGGCTTCTCCGCCGTGTACGTGCGGCTGACTGCGAAACAGGACTAGGACGGCGCGGAATGGCACAGGATTCCGGAACCCGGACGCTCATCTCCCACGCCCAGCTCCGCCGGGGGCGCGGCAGGATCATCTACTGGACGCTGCTCACCGTCGTCGTCGTGGGCTTCACGCTTGTCTTCCTCGGGCCGCTCTACTGGATGGTCACCGGCGCGCTCAAGTCCGGCCAGGAGATCGCACAGACCCCGCCGTCGCTGTTCCCGAAGGATCCGCAGCCGCAGAACTACATCGACGCCTGGAACAACCTGGACCTCGCCAAGCTGCTGTTCAACACGTTCTACTACGCGGTCGGCGCGGTGGTGTTCCAACTCGTCTTCGACACGGCGGCCGCGTACTCGCTGTCCAAGCTGCGGCCGGTGTTCGGCAACGTGATCCTCGGCCTGATGCTCGCCACGTTGATGATCCCGGCGATGGTCCTCATCGTCCCGCAGTACGTGACAGTGATCGACCTGCCGATCCTGCACATCAATCTGCTCGACTCACCGTTCGCGATCTGGCTGCCGCTCGTCGCGAACGCGTTCAACATCTTTCTGTTGAAGCGGTTCTTCGACTCGATTCCGGAGGAGTTGATGGCGGCGGCACTGATGGACGGGGCGACGCCGCTGCGCACACTCTGGTCGATCATCCTGCCGATCTCGCGTCCCATCCTCGGGGTGGTCTCCATCTTCGCGGTCACCGCGGTCTGGAAGGACTTCCTCTGGCCGAAGCTGGTCATGCCGTCGCCGGAGACCCGGACGGTGAGCGTCGGCATCTACGCCTTCGCCGGCGGTACGCCCATGAACGTGGTGATCGCCGCGTCGGTCATCGCCGCGATTCCGACAGTTGTCGTCTTCCTGGTCTTCCAGCGGAACATCATGTCCGGCCTGACCACGGGCAGCCTCAAGGGGTAGCCCGCAGCGCGCCTCCCGCGGTGAACAACGACAGTTCGCCCGACACATATCCAGGTCCGGCGAAACCGCCGACGTACTGATCCAGAAAGCAGGTGCTCGTGTCCACAGCAGACAGTGGTCCGTGGTGGCGTGGAGCGGTTATCTACCAGGTGTATCCGCGTAGCTTCGCCGACGGAAACGGCGACGGCATCGGCGACATCGCCGGAATCCGGTCCCGGCTGGATCACCTGGCCGCGCTTGGCGTCGACGCCATCTGGTTCAGCCCGTGGTATCCGTCGCCGATGGCCGACGCCGGCTACGACGTGTCCGACTACCGCGACATCGACCCGGTCTTCGGCACCCTGGGCGAGGCGGAGGCCCTGATCGCGGAGGCCCACGCGCTCGGCATCCGGACCATCGTCGACGTCGTACCCAACCACTGCTCCGACGCGCACCCGTGGTTCCAGGCGGCGCTCGCCGGCGGCCCGGGTGCGCCCGAGCGGGACCTTTTCTGGTTCCGGCCCGGTCGAGGCCCGAACGGTGACCAGCGGCCCACCGACTGGATCGGTGAGTTCGGCGGGCCGACCTGGACCCGCACCACCAACCCGGACGGCACCCCCGGCGACTGGTACCTGCACCTGTTCGCTCCACAGCAGCCGGACCTCAACTGGGACCACCCCCGGGTACGCGCCGAGTTCGAGGACATCCTGCGGTTCTGGTTCGACCGGGGCGTCGACGGCATCCGGATCGACTCGGCCGGTCTGCTCGTCAAGGACGGGACGCTGCCCGAGGTCCTGCCGGACCAACCGCACCCGTTCCACGACCTCGACGGGGTGCACGACATCTACCGGGGCTGGCGGCGGGTCGCCGACGAGTACACCGACCGGGCGCTGATCGGTGAGGTGTGGCTGCCGGACCGGCAGCGGTTCGCCAACTACCTGCGCCCGGACGAGCTGCACGCGGCGTTCAACTTCGACTTCCTCGGCTGCGCCTGGGACGCGTCTGCGCTGCGCGAGAGCATCGACGGAACGCTCAGCGCGCACGCGCCGGTCGGCGCGCCGGCCACCTGGGTGCTCTCCAACCACGACGTCACCCGGCACGTCACCCGTTACGGCCGGGCCGACACGACGTTCAGCTTCGCCGCGAAGCGCGAAGGGATCCCCACCGACCTGGAACTGGGCACCCGCCGGGCCCGCGCCGCCGCGTTGCTGTCGCTGTCGTTGCCCGGCGCCGCCTACGTCTACCAGGGCGAGGAGCTGGGCCTCTACGAGGTCGAGGACATCCCGTACGCGATGCGCCAGGACCCGATGTGGGAACGCTCCGGCCGCGTCGATCCCGGCCGCGACGGCTGCCGCGTGCCCCTGCCGTGGACCGGCGACGAGCCGCCGTTCGGGTTCAGCCCCGACGGTTCGGCCGCGCCATGGCTGCCCCAACCGGCCGACTGGAAGGACCGCACGGCTCGGGCGCAGACCGGCGACGCGGCCTCGATGCTGGAGCTGTACCGGGCGGCCATCGCGATCCGCCGGGCCGAAGCGGCCCTCGGCGACGGCGAGCTGAGCTGGCTGCCCGCCCCGGACGGGGTGCTCGCGTTCAGTCGGGGCGAGGGCTTCCGCTGCCTGGTCAACCTCTCCGACACGCCGGTGCCGATGCCCGCCGCCGCGCGGTTGCTGCTGGCCAGCGGGCCGCTCGACGACGGGCTGCTGCCGTCGGACACGGCCGTCTGGCTGCGTACCGCCGATCTGCCCGGGGCGGACGGCACCACCCGGACCTGACCCACCGCCGTGGTGCCGGCGGTCCCGTCCCGACCGCCGGCACCACCCACCCACGACCCCCGCGCCCGCGGGAGGAAGGAGGACCGAGGGGGAACGCGCCACGCGCCGCACCGACACGGGGGGATCTGGCCTGCCTGACGAAAGGGAGAGCGCAGCTCATGGCCAACCACACCACCGGCACCCCGCACCACCTTCCACACCCGACCCGGGCAGGGTTGGCCGCCATCGCCGCCACCCTGCTCGCCGCGACATCGGTGACCGTCCTCGCGGTCACCGGCACCGCCACCCCGGCCTCGGCGGCCGGGCTGTCCCCCTTCGACATCCCCGGCCGCGGCGCGACCGTCCCGTTCGTCGAGCAGGAGGCGGAGAAGGCCGCCCACAACGGCACGAAGATCGGCCCGGACCGCCGCTACGGCACGCTGCCGTCGGAGGCGTCCGGTCGGGAGGCGGTCACCCTCGACGCCGTCGGCGAGTACGTCGAGTTCACCCTCACCGCCCCGGCGAACGCGGTCACCTTCCGGCACAGCATCCCGGACAGCCCGTCCGGCACCGGCCGTGACGCCGCCATCGACCTGCGCGCCAACGGGACCGTGCTCAGGTCGGTCCCGGTGACGTCGAAGTACGGCTGGTACTACGGCGGATACCCGTTCAACAACAACCCCGGAGACACCAACCCGCACCACTTCTACGACGAGACGCGGGCATTGTTCGGCGGCACCTACCCGGCCGGCACCAAGATCCGCCTCCAGGTCTCGTCGACTGCCCAGTCGCCGACCTTCACCATCGACCTGGCCGACTTCGAGCTGGTCACACCGATCGCCAAGCCCGCCGGCGTGCTCGACGTGGTCACCGACTTCGGCGCCGACCCGAGCGGCGCGACCGACTCGACAGCGAAGTTCCAGGCGGCGGTCGACGCCGGGAAGGCCCAGGGCAGAGCCGTCTGGATCCCGGCCGGCACCTTCACCCTCTGGGACCACGTGGTGGTCGACGGGGTGACCCTGCGCGGCGCGGGCCCGTGGTATTCGGTGCTCGGTGGCCGGCACCCCACCGACCGCAAGCGCGCGGCCGGTGTCTACGGCAAGTACGTCCCCGGAGGCGGGTACACAGGCGCAATCCGGTCGCACGAGGCCGGCGGGCCGAGCCGCAACGTCACGCTGCGGGACTTCGCCATCATCGGTGACATCCGGGAACGGATGGACGACGACCAGGTCAACGCCCTCGGTGGGGCGATGTCCAACTCGGTGGTGGACAACCTCTGGTTGGAGAACACCAAGGTCGGGGCGTGGATGGACGGCCCGATGGACAATTTCACCATCCGCAACAGCCGGATCCTGGACCAGACCGCGGACGGGGTGAACTTCCACACCGGCGTGACCAACTCGACGGTGACGAACACGTTCGTCCGCAACAGCGGCGACGACGCGTTGGCGATGTGGGCGCAGAACGTGCCGAACGTCAACAACTCCTTCACCCACAACACCGTCGGCGTGACGCTGCTGGCCAACCACCTGGTCAGCTACGGCGGTCGGGACATCAAGATCACCGACAACGTGACGGCCGACTCGCTGACCAACGGCGGCGGCATCCACGTCGCCAACCGCTATCCCGGCGTGCAGGGCGCCACCGGGGTCCAGGGCACCTGGACGATCGCCCGGAACACCCTGATCCGCAACGGCAACTCGGACTACAACTGGAACTTCGGCGTCGGCGCGATCTGGTTCTCCGCCCTCAACGAGGCGTTCCAGAACCCCACCATCAACATCACCGACACCGACATCCTGGACAGCTCGTACGCGGCGCTGCACTGGATCGAGGGTCAGACCAGCGGGATCAACCTCAGCAACGTACGGATCGACGGCGCCGGCACGTACGCGCTCCAGGTGCAGGCGCCCAGCCAGGTGTCGTTCACCAACGTACGGGCCAGCAACATCGCGCAGAGCAACCCGATCCACAACTGCGTGGGCGGTGGCTTCCAGATCACCCAGGGCGCCGGCAACTCCGGCTGGTACACCCCGACGCCGTACTGCGGCCCGTGGCCGGCCCCGCAGTGGGGCGGCGGTCCGACCAGTCCGCCGCCGACCACCCCGCCTCCCACCAGCGGGAACCTGGCGCTGGGTCGGCCGGTGACCGCGACGAGCACCAACCAGAGCTACACGGGTGCCAACGTGGTGGACGGCAATGCGGCCAGCTACTGGGAGAGCGCCAACAACGCCTTCCCCCAGTCGGTCACCGTCGACCTGGGTTCGGCCCGGTCGGTCGACCGGGTGGTGCTCAAGCTGCCCGCCGGATGGGAGCAACGCACCGAGACGCTGTCGGTGCTCGGCTCCACCGACGGATCGTCGTACGCCACCCTTGCGTCGTCCGCCGGACGGGTCTTCGACCCGGGCGTGGGCAACACCGTCTCGATCGGGCTGCCCGCCGGTGACCGCCGCTACGTCCGGGTCACCGTCACCGGCAACACCGGCTGGCCGGCCGCGCAGCTCTCCGAGGTCGAGGTGTACGGAGGCACGTCCACCACCCCACCCCCGACGACTCCGCCTCCCACCACACCACCGCCGACAACCCCGCCGCCCAGCGGCAACCTGGCGGCCGGCCAGCCGGTG
>NZ_VDFY01000244.1 GCF_006228125.1 Micromonospora orduensis
CAGTGCCCGCGCCGCCCCCCGAGCGTCCCGTACCGGAGCCGGCGGTACGGACGCGAGGACCGGCGCCATGGGCGGCGTGGGAGCCGCGAGCGACGCCGGCACGTCGGCTGACGCGTCGTCGGTGGGCGGGGTCAGGCGGGAGGTCACCGGAACCCGGGCCACGCCGACCACGATGGGCGGCGCGAGCAGGTCCACCACGTCGGCGGGCAGGTCGGGACGGACCGCCGGCCAGCGGGAGTCGTCGACCGACCAGTAGGCCGCGCCGGGAGTCTCGATCACCCCCTGGCGGGTCAACTGATCGTCACCGGACGCACGGTGCTTGGCCATCGGGAAAGCCTCCACGAGCTGCGGGGTGCGGCCCTGCGGGTCGCTGCGGCGGACACCGAGGGAAACGACGCCGCCCGCCCACCGGTGACGCCGCGACCGCCTCCGGCCCCGCAGCCGCACCCGGCGTCCGACCCGACGCGCCCCCGCCCGGGCAGCCGACGGTGTCCGGACGGGGGCGCGTGTCGCAGGCGGATCAGTCGAAGATCGGCCCCTGCTCGCGGGTGCGCTTGAGCTCGTAGAAGCCGGGGGTGCCGGCGACCAGCAGGACCCCGTCCCAGAGCCGGCCGGCGGCCTCCCCCTTCGGAGCGGGCGTGATCACCGGGCCGAAGAACGCGACAGGGCTGCCGTCCGGGCCCGGCGCGTGCACGACCGGGGTGCCGACGTCCTGCCCGACCGGGCGCATGCCCGCCTCGTGGCTGGCCCGCAGCGCCTCGTCGTACTCGGTGCTGTCGGCGGCCTCGGCCAGCGCCGGGTCCAGGCCGGCGTCGGTGAGCGCGGCCACGTACAGCTCGTGCCCCCGCTCCTCCTTGCCGAGGTGGATCCGGGTGCCCAACGCGGTGTAGAGCGGGCGCAGGACGTCGGTCCCGTACCGCTGCTCGGCGGCGATGCAGATCCGCACCGGCCCCCAGGCGGTCTTCAGGAACTCCTTGTACTCCTCGGGCAGTTCGTCTCGGCCGTCGTTGAGGACAGCCAGGCTCATCACGTGGAAGCGGATGTCCACGGGACGAACCTGCTCGACCTCGAGCAGCCAACGGGACGTGATCCACGCCCACGGGCAGGCCGGGTCGAACCACATGTCGGCGGTGACGCGATCGGTCACGGTGAGATCCCTTCGCGGCGGGGTTGCGCCGGCGATCCGGCGTCTGGGGGAATCTTCACCCCGTGTCCCACCGGTCGGCACCCGAATCGGACCGTGACCTCGGCCACCGCCGAATGCACCGTCATGGAAGACTCGGATCCGGACCGCCGCGACCAGCGGGCGGCAGACGGGCGCCGCCGGGCGTACGGCGAGATGTGGGATGGAGACGAACAGTGCCGGGAGTGCGCAACCTGACGCAGGTCGAGGCCACCGAGCGGGCACATCTGCTCGATGTGACCGGGTACGACATCAGTCTGGACCTGTCGACCGCCGTGTTGGCGGCAGACGGCCGCACCTTCCGGTCGACGACCGAGGTCCGGTTCCGCTGTGCCGAGCCCGGCGCGAGCACGTTCATCGAGCTGGCCGCCGAGTCGGTGCGGTCGGCCACGCTGAACGGCGCCCCGGTGGACCTCTCCGGCTGGTCGGCCGAGAAGGGCCTGACCCTGACCGGGTTGCAGAGCGACAACACGCTTGTGGTCGACGCGGACTTCGGTTACTCCAACAGCGGGCAGGGGCTGCACCGCACGGTCGACCCGGTGGACGGCGAGACGTACCTCTACAGCCAGTTCGAGACGGCCGACGCGCAGCGGGTGTACGCCTGCTTCGACCAGCCCGACCTGAAGAGCGTCTACACCTGGCACGCGACGGTGCCGGCGCACTGGCGGGTGGTGTCCAACATGCCGGTGCGCGGCGAGGACGCCGCCGGTGAGGGGCTCAAGACCCTGCACTTCGCCGAGTCGCCCCGGATGAGCACCTACATCACGGCGCTCTGCGCCGGCCCGTACCACGAGGTGCGCGACACCCACGACGGCATCGACCTGGGGTTGTTCTGCCGCGCGTCGATGGCACCGTACCTGGACTCCGACGACCTGTTCCTCATCACCAGGCAGGGTTTCGACTTCTTCCACGAGAAGTTCGGGGTGCGCTACCCGCTGCCGAAGTACGACCAGCTCTGGGTGCCCGACTTCAACGCCGGCGCGATGGAGAACTTCGGCTGCGTCACGCACGCCGAGTCGCACTACCTGTTCCGCTCGCAGGTCACCGACTTCGAGTACGAGCAGCGGGCCAACACGATCCTGCACGAGATGGCCCACATGTGGTTCGGTGACCTGGTCACCATGCGCTGGTGGAACGACCTGTGGCTGAACGAGTCGTTCGCCGAGTGGGCCAGCCACTGGTGCAACACCCACGCCACCCGGTTCACCGAGGCGTGGACGACGTTCCTCTCCATCCGCAAGAACTGGGGCTACCGGCAGGACCAGCTCTCCTCCACCCACCCGGTCTACACCGAGATGCCGGACATGGAGGCCGTGGAGGTCAACTTCGACGGCATCACCTACGCCAAGGGCGCGAGCGTGCTCAAGCAGCTCGTGGCGTACGTGGGTGAGGAGCCGTTCGTCGCCGGCCTGCGGGCGTACTTCGGCAAGTACGCCTGGGGCAACGCCACCTTCGACGACCTCCTCACCGAGCTGGAGACGGCCTCCGGCCGGGAGTTGCGCAAGTTCGCGGCGCAGTGGCTGGAGACCGCGCAGGTCAACACGTTGCGCCCGGAGGTGAGCATCGGCGCGGGCGGCACGTACGAGCAGGTGGCGGTCCGCCAGGAGGCACCGGCCGGGTACCCGACGCTGCGGACGCACCGGATCGGCGTGGGCCTGTACGACCTGACCGACGGGCGGCTGGTCCGCCGCGAGCGGTACGAGGTGGACGTGACCGGTGAGCGGACCGACCTGCCCGAGCTGCGTGGCGTCCGCGCCGCCGACGTGCTGCTGCTCAACGACGACGACCTGACCTACACCAAGCTGCGCCTCGACGACCGGTCGATGGCGAACGTGGTGCAGCACATCGCTGGTTTCGAGTCGTCGCTGGCCCGCGCGCTGTGCTGGACGGCCGCCTGGGACATGACCCGCGACGCCGAGCTGTCCGCCCGCGACTACGTGGCGCTGACGCTGAGCGGGCTGCCCGCGGAGACCGACATCAACCTGGTCACCGCCACGCTGCGACAGGCGACCACGGCGCTCGCCGTGTACGCCGACCCGGCCTGGGCGCCGACCGGCTGGGCCGAGCTGGCCCGTACGGCCCGCGACGCGCTTGCCGCCGCCGAGCCGGGCAGCGGGTTCCAGCTGGCCTGGGCCCGCGCGTTCACCTCGGCGGCCCGCTCCGAGGACGACCTGGCGACGCTGCGCGGCTGGCTGGACGGCTCCGGCGCGCCGGCCGGCCTGACCGTGGACACGGAGCTGCGGTGGACGGTGCTCGACGCGCTTGTGGCAAACGGCGCCGCCGAGCCGGCCGAGATCGAGGCGGAGCTGGCCGGTGACCGTACCGCCAGTGGCGAGCGGGAGGCCGCGTACGCGCACGCGTTGGTGCCGACGGCGGAGAACAAGGCCGCCGTGTGGGCGTTGCTGACCGGCCCGGACGCGCTGCCCAACTGGCGGAACCGGGCGCTGTTGCAGGGCTTCGCGCACCCGGCGCAGGTGGAGCTGATCGCCCCGTACCGGGAGCGGTACTTCGCGACGGTGGCGCAGGTGTGGGCCACCCGGGACAGCGAGCCGGCGCAGGAGTTCGCCCAGCTCGCGTACCCGACGTACCTGGTGGAGGACGACACGGTGGCGGCCACCGACGCGTGGCTGGCCGAGGACGGGCACCCCGGCCCGCTGCGGCGGCTGGTCGCCGAGGGCCGCGACGGTGTGGTGCGGGCGCTCCGGGCCCGCGCGAAGGACGCCCAGCAGAGCTGACCCCCGGCAGACAGACCGAAGCCCGGCCCGCTGAACGCGGGCCGGGCTTCGTCGTACGAGTGGGTCAGCCCTTGCCGGCGTGGCTGGCGAGCTGGTCGAGGCCGTTGATGATGCCGCCGGCCAGGTCGCCGCCGCTGAACGCGCCGACCATGGAGAGCGCGGCCAGCTTGGCGTACGTGTCGGGGATGCGCTTGCGGGCGTGCCGACCGGTGACGATCTCCAGCTGGCGCTGGTTGGGCGACACCGCGATCAGCACCGACTTGTCGGGGTCGGCGAGCTGGCGGTGCAGCCGCTGGGCGTGCTCACGGATCGGCTCGTCGAGACCGCCGACGAACACCGAGAACACCAGGCCGGTGCCCTGGTCGGCCAGTCGCAGGGCTTCGTCGATGCGCAGCAGCTGACGGGTCGAGAACGGCCCGTCGAGCACCTCGGGCGGATTTTCCGACCCGGTCTGCTTCTCACCAACGGTCACTTGCGCCTCCGGTTCCCCCGGCCGGCGCCTCGACGCTGGCCTGCTCAAGCTTGTGGCTGGTCAGCGCGGGCGCCTGCGCGCCCGCCGTCAGCGCGGTACCGGCCGAGTCGGCCAGCTGCTCCGGGCGGCCCAGGAACCACACCGGCGTGAAGTCGAAGGGTCGGCCCGGCCGGTAGCGCTTCGCGCCACCGCCACCGCCGGTGGCACCACCACGGCTACCCGCGTACGCCAGGCCGGCGATGACCAGCACCGCGGCCGCCGGGATGCCGACGAAGATCAGCAACGTCTCGGTAACAGACAATCCCAACGCCCCCAGGCGGAAGAAGGACCTCGAACACTCGGGTCGGATGGACGATCATGACGTCGACCGGTCGACTCCGTCTCCATTCACGTTAGCGGAGTCGACGGCCCGCCAGATTGCGGGGTGCCGATCCCATCCGCCACTGGAGTTCTCCAGTTGCGCAGCGGTCGCGATGAGCCGTGCGTCGTCGCCGTACCGGCCGGTGAGCAGCACCCCGACGGGCAGACCGTCGGTGGTGGTGCCCAACGGCAGGGAGACGGAGGGATCGCCGGTGACGTTGAATATGGCGCAGTAGGGCGAGAACCGGCGTTGCCTGTCGAAGTCGGCCGCCGGGTCACCGTCGGCGGTGAACCAGCCCACCGGCGCCTGCGGGGCGGCCAGGGTGGGGCAGAGCAGCAGGTCGCAGCCGGCGGTGCGGCGGGCACCGAGGCGGACCTGGCCCTGCAACTCACCGAGGGTGGCGGCCAGCGTGCCGGCGGAGATGGCGGCGCCCCGGGCGCGGAGCAGCCGGGTCAACGGCAGCAGCTCCACCTCCCGCGGCGGGGGCATCGGGGAGAGCGCCAGCACGTACCAGATGATCTCGAACAGTGGCCACACCGCCGGCCCGAGCGGCGGTGGCACCTCGACCACCTCGTGGCCGGCGGCCGCGAGCAGCGCGGCGGCCCGGTCCACGGCGGCCACGCAGTCGGGGTGCACCGGTTCGTCGGCGAGCATCGGCGTGGTGAATCGGCCGATCCGCAGCGGACCGGGCTCGGCCCGGCGCGCAACTGCCAGGTAGCCGCCGGACGGCGCGGGCGGCGGCAGGTAGGGCTCGCCCGGCACCGGCACGGCCATGACGTCGAGCAGCGCGGCGACGTCGGCGACGGTCCGTCCGAGCGGTCCGCTGGTGGGCAGGCCGAACGCGCCGGAGCCGACGGGCCCACCGGAGACGAGGCCACGGCTGGGCTTGTAGCCGACCAGGCCGCAGAGCGACGCCGGGATGCGCAACGATCCGCCGCCGTCGGAGCCCTGGGCGACCGGGACGAGGCCGGCCGCGACCGCCGCCGCCGCGCCGCCGCTGGAACCGCCGGCGGTGTACGCCAGTTGCCACGGATTGCGGGCCGGCGGCGCGACCCGGCCCTCCGAGTAGAGCGAGCAGCCCAGCTCGGAGGTGGTGGTCTTGCCGAGGCTGACCAGGCCGGCGGCCTTGATGAACCGGACCACGTCGGCGTCGACCGGCGGCACGAAGTCGGTGAAGGCAGCCGAACCGAAGGTGGTGCGGACCCCGGCGGTGAGCGTCAGGTCCTTGATCGCGGTCGGCACGCCGTGCAGCGGGCCGCGCTCCTCGACCGGTACCGCGTCGGCGGCGCGTGCGGCCTGCCGGGCGAGGTCCGGTGTGACGGTGACGAACGCGCCCACTGTGTCGCCGAGCGCCGCCACCCGGCCCAGGGCATGCTCGACCAGGTCGACGCTGGACAGCTCGCCGCTGGTCATCGCGGCGGCCTGCTCCAACGCGGTCAGGTCGTGCGGCTCGGCCATCCCGTCATCCTGCCCGCTGGAGGCCGCTGTCCGCGGGCCGACACGTCGTCGACCGTCAGTCCAACGTGCCTGCCGGGGCCACCCATTCACTGCGCGGGCCGCCGACGTCGCTGATCAGGTCAAAGTCGCGGTCGTAGTGCAGGACGGTCGCGGAGTATTCGGCAGCGGCTGCCGCGACCAGGATATCGACGGGGCTGGCCGCCCGATGATGGCCACGAGCTGCCAGCGCCATTTGCAGGTCCTGTGCGCGGGTGGCGACGGCCAGCGTGATCGGAAGGTCGATCATCAATTTCGCACGGAGTGCGCGCATCGTCATGGCGTCCCGGAAGTTTCGGGCGCTTCGCCCGTTCTCGAGATCGAGCGGCACACAGGTCGCGGCGAGCCCTTCCTCGAGGATCGTCGTGATTCGCTTGCCTGCGATCGGCTGGCGTCGGCGACCCCATGCCGATGTGTCGATGAGGTAGAGCCCGGCCGGTCGGATCACGCGGCGTCCTGCTCGCCGCGCGGTGTTTTGTCGTCCTCGAGCAGGCCGGCCCAGTCCTGGTCGACCGCGAGCAGTTCCCGGATGGCCTGCGCACGCTCACTCCGCTCGGC
This sequence comes from Micromonospora orduensis, assembly GCF_006228125.1. Classification (GTDB taxonomy): domain Bacteria; phylum Actinomycetota; class Actinomycetes; order Mycobacteriales; family Micromonosporaceae; genus Micromonospora; species Micromonospora orduensis. The sequence goes on from NZ_VDFY01000244.1 coordinate 6,804, forward strand.
GACCAGGCGTAGCGCAGCATGGATGGTGTCCTTCTTGCTCTTGGTGCCCAGCTCGCGGCGGGCTCGGTCGAGCAGCTCATCATCAAGATCGATAACAGTCTTCATGAGCCGAGTATATCCGCGAAGGCATTCTTTATATACCCGACTCACCGAGGAAACGCCGGGCGTTGGCGGACAGAAGCTTGGCACGCTGGTCGTCGGTGAGGAAGTCCGCCGCGCGGACCACCGCGCCGGCGGGCCGTTCGCCCAGCGGGTACGGATAGTCACTGCCGACCAGCACCCGGTCCTCCCCCAGCGTGTCGACCAACAGCCGCAGGGCGGGCGGCGCGAAGACCACCGAGTCGACGCTGAACCGGTCGAGGTAGCTGCTGGGTGGGCCGACGGACGCGCCCCGGACCAGGTCGCCCCGACGGTGCCAGGCGTTGTCGGCGCGGCCGAGCCAGAACGGGAAGCTGCCGCCGCCGTGCGCGAAGCAGATCCGCAGCGTCTCCGGCACCCGGTCGAAGACGCCGCCGAGGATCATCGCCAGCACCGACAGGTGCGTCTCGGCGGGCATCCCGGTGAGCCAACGGGCCATCCAGCGATCCAGTCGCGGGCCGCCCGGCATGTCCCACGGGTGGACGAAGACGGGCGCCCCCACCTCGGCGCAGTGTTGGAGAAAGGTGACCACGCCGGTGTCGTCCAGGTCCCGGTCGCCGACGTGGTTGCCGATCTCCACGCCCACGTGCCCGGCGGCGAGGCTGCGGTCCAGTTCGGCGCAGGCGGCGTCCGGGTCCTGCAACGGCACCTGGCAGAACGGCACCAGCCGGTCGCCACCGGCGGCGGTGACCTCCAGAGTCAGGTCGTTGAAGATCCGGGCGACCTTCACCGCCTGGTCGGCCGGCCGGTCGTAGCTGAAGAAGACTGGCGTCGGCGAGACCACCTGCACGTCCACGCCGTCGGCGTCCATGTCGGCCAGGCGGCGTGACGCGTCCCAGCACTCGGCGCCGACCGGACGGAACTCCGTCTCCCCCAGCATGATCATGGCGGCGCGCTCGGAGTCCACCCGCAACCAGGGCCAGCCGGACCCACCGCACGCGGCGTCGAGGTCCGGCCACCCCTTGGGTACGACGTGCGTGTGCACGTCGACCACACCTGCGGGCATCAGCCCCTGCCCGGGTGCAGGGTGCCGCAGTTGGCGCAGGTGCGCGCCGCCTCGTCGGCGTAGAACGCCTGGAACACCGGCGGCAGGTCGGCGGCGATGTCGCGGACCTGCAACTCCACCTCGTGCACCTTGTGCCCGCACTCGGGGCAGTACCACTGGAAGGTCTCCAGGGTGCCCTCCTCGCGGACCCGCTCGACGACCACGCCTATCGAGCCGGCCTCGGGGCGCTGCGGCGAGTGCGGGGTGTTGCGCGGCAGCATCCACATCTGACCCTCGCGCACGTGCACCGTACGCGGCCCCTGCGGGGTCATCAGGTTGATGTGCATGTTGCCCTTGACCTGGTAGAAGAACTCCTCGTACGGGTCGACGTGGAAGTCGGTGCGCTGGTTGGGGCCACCCACCACCATCACGATGAAGTCGTCCCCGCCGGGGAACATCTCCTTGTTGCCTACCGGCGGCTTGAGCAGGTGCTGGTTGTCGGCGATCCAGCCCGGAAAGCTGAACGGTTCGGCGATCTCACTCACGACTGACCTCCCGAGGGAAGAAGGGCCACGGCCTGGATCTCGATGAGCAGGTGCGGGTGCGGCAACTGGTGCACCGCAACCGTGGTGCGGGTCGGCCCGGACGCTTCGAAGAATTCCGCCCAGACCTCGTTGTAACCACCGAAGTCGTTCATGTTGACCAGGTACGACGTCACCTGGACGAGGTCGGTGAGGTCCGCCCCGACCGATCGCAGCAGATCGCCGATGTTCTCGATCACGGCCCGCGTCTGCACCCGGATGTCGAGGTTCGTCGTACCGAACTCGTCGACCTCGACACCGGCGAAGCTGTTGTCCGGCCGTCTCGACGACGTACCGGAGACGAAGACGAACCCACCCGCGACCTTGACGTGCGGAAAAGCCCCCCGAGGCACGGCCTTCCCGGCCACCACCCGAGCGACACCACTCATGACCCACCACCAACCGTCGCCGACGCGACAAGAGCGACCAGGTCAGGGGTTCCGGGCAGCCCGATCACAGAGACGCCCGCAGAGAAGCCGTGCCGAGCTTTTCGACGACCGCGCGGACATGGGCACCGGGACGCAGCGGCACCGCGGCGGTGGCGGCACCGGCCAGGAAGAGCCAGCCGGACTCCAGCCGCACCCCGTGCCGGCCGGCCAGCCGGATGCCCTCGTCGAGCGCCCGGCGCGGATCGCCGAGGATCGCCGCCGTCGAGCCGACCTGCGCCACCCGGCCGTCGACCTCCAGCAGCACCCCCAGGTTGTCCAGGCCGGTCGGCACCGGCGACCACGGCCCGATCACGAACGCGGCGGCCGAGGTGTTGTCGGCGATCACGTCCGGCAACGAGAAGCGGAAGTCCGCGTACCGGGAGTCGATCAGCTCGATGGCCGGGGCGACCGCGCGGACCGCCGTGGCGAAGTCGCCCACCGGTTCACCCGGCTCGGGCAGCCGGTCCAGCAGGAACGCCACCTCCGGCTCGACCCGGGGATGGATGTACGCGGCCGGGTCGATCGCGCCCCCGTCGGGCACCCGCATCGCGTTGGTGAGCCGCCCCCAGATCACCTCGTCCACGCCGACCTGGGCCATCTTCGCCCTGCTGGTCAGCCCCATCTTCAGCCCGACCAGCCGCTCACCGGCGTTCAGCCGGCGTTGCAGCAGGGCGGCCTGCACGGCGTAAGCGGCGTCCACGTCGAGGCCGGTCTCGGCGGCGAGCTGCGGGATCGCGGTGGCCGTGTCGGCGGCCGCGCCCAGCTTCTCGGCGATCCCCGCGACGTCCGGTCCGATCATGAGTGCTCCTCCTGGCCGGCGAGGTCGAGTGCCACGTCCACGATCATGTCCTCCTGGCCGCCGACCATTCGGCGGCGGCCCAGCTCGACCAGGATCGACCGGACGTCCACCCCGTACTTCGCCGACGCCCGCTCGGCGTGCCGCAGGAAGCTGGAGTAGACCCCGGCGTACCCCAGGGAGAGCGTCTCCCGGTCGACCTGGACCGGCCGGTCCTGCAACGGGCGGACGATGTCGTCGGCGGCGTCCATCAGCGCGAACACGTCGCAGCCGTGCTTCCAGCCGTGCAGCTCGGCGACCGCCACGAAGACCTCCAGCGGCGCGTTGCCGGCGCCTGCGCCCATGCCGGCGAGGGAGGCGTCGACGCGGACGGTCCGCCCGGACGGTGAGCCGAGCGGCCCGGCGCCGAGGATCCGGCCGTGCTCGACGGCGAGCACGCTGTTGGCGACGCCGAGGGACAGGTTGTGGTGGGCGTGGATGCCGATCTGCGTCTGCGGCTCCAGCACCTGCCGGTACGCGTCGACCCGCTGCGCCACGTCGGACATCAGCAGCCGACCGCCGGAGTCGGTGACGTAGACGCAGTGCGCCCCGTACGACTCCATGAGCTTGGCCTGCCCGGCCAACCCCGCCGGGTCGTTCATGTGCGACATCATCAGGAACCCGGCCACGTCCATGCCGTTCTCCCGGGCCCAGGAGATGTGCTGGGCGGAGATGTCCGCCTCCGTGCAGTGGGTGGCGATCCGGACGCTTGTCACCCCGAGCGCCTTCGCGGCCTTGAGGTCGGCGATGGTGCCGATGCCGGGCAGCAGCAGCGTGGTCAGCTTCGCCGTGGTCAGCACCTCGGCGGCGGCGGAGATCCACTCGGCGTCGCTGGCCGCCCCGTGCCCGTAGTTGACGCTGGAACCGGCGAGCCCGTCGCCGTGCGCCACCTCGATGGCGGCCACCCCGGCGGCGTCCAGCGCGGCGGCGATCGTGCGCACCTGCTCGACGGTGTACCGGTGCGCGATGGCGTGCATGCCGTCGCGCAGCGTCACATCCTGGATGTACAGGTCGGTCATGACGCGGCCACCTCCGGAGAGCGCAGGGCGACCAGCCGCTCGGCGGTACGCAGGGCGGCGGAGGTCATGATGTCCAGGTTTCCGGCGTACGCCGGCAGGTAGTGCCCGGCACCGGAGACCTCCAGGAAGACCGACACCTGCAACGCGGTGAGCTGCCGCCCGAGCGTCGGCACGTACGCCTCGACGCGGTCGAACTGCACGTCCTGCTTGAGCCGGTAGCCGGGGACGTACTCCTGGACGGTCTTCACCATGCCGGCCACCGAGGCGGCGATGGCGGCGGTGTCGGCATCGGCGTCCGGGCAGAGGCAGTAGACGGTGTCCCGCATCAGCAGCGGCGGATCCGCCGGGTTGAGCACGATGATCGCCTTGCCCCGCTCCGCCCCGCCGACCACCTCGATGGCCCGGGCCGTGGTCTCGGTGAACTCGTCGATGTTGGCCCGGGTGCCCGGCCCCGCCGACCTCGACGCGATCGACGCGACGATCTCCCCGTACGCCACCGGGGTGACCCGGCGGACCGCGGCGACGATCGGCACGGTCGCCTGCCCGCCGCAGGTCACCATGTTGACGTTCGGCTCGCGCAGGTGCTCGTCGAGGTTGACCGGCGGCACCACGTACGGGCCGATGGCGGCCGGGGTCAGGTCGACGACCGTGCGGCCGTGCGCGCGCAGCACCTCGTCGTGGCGGCGGTGCGCGCCGGCCGAGGTGGCGTCGAAGACCAGCTCGACGTCGGCGAACTCGGGCATCGCGACGAGCCCGTCCACACCGTCGGCGGTGGTGGCCACGCCGAGCCGGCGAGCGCGCGCCAGGCCGTCGGAGGCCGGGTCGATGCCGGCCATCGCCACCATCCGCAGCTCGCTACTGAGTCGCAACACCTTGATCATCAGGTCGGTGCCGATGTTGCCGGAACCGAGCACCGCCACGCCGGTCACCGCGCCACTGTTGTTCGCGACTGCGGGGCTCGCAAGCTCACTCCTCGCGCTCACTGGTTGCCTCCGTTGCTGAAACAGGTGCGCACCGAGCCGAGGCCGGAGATCCTGGCCTCGTACGCGGCGCCCGGGGTGACCGGCACCATCGGGCCGAGCGCCCCGGAGAGCACCACGTCCCCGGCGCGCAAAGGGTCACCGGCGCGGGCGAGGGTGCTCGCCAGCCAGTGCAGGGCGTGCAGCGGATTGCCCAGGCAGGCCGCGCCCGCGCCCACCGAGACCGGCTCGCCGGCGTGCTCCAGCACCATCCCGCACAGCCGCAGGTCGACGTCGGCGAGCCGGCGCGGCGTGGTGCCGAGCACGAAGAGCCCGCTGGAGGCGTTGTCGGCGATGGTGTCCACGATGGAGATGTCCCAGGCGGCGATCCGCGAGTCGACGATCTCGATGGCCGGCAGCACGTGGTCGACCGCGCGAAGCAGGTCGACAGTGGTGATCTGCGGATCGGCCAGGTCCTTGTCGAGCACGAACGCGATCTCCGCCTCGACCCGCGGCTGGAGCAGCCGGTCGATCGGCACCTCGACCCCGTCGCCGACCGCCATCGCGTCGGTGAGCATCCCGAAGTCCGGCTGGAACACCCCGAAGGTCTCCTGCACCGCCCGGGAGGTCAGCCCGATCTTTGCGCCGACGCGGCGTTCACCGCGGCCCTGCCAGGCCCGCGCCTGGAGCTGCTGCACGCGGTACGCGGACTCGACGTCCCCCTCGGGCAGCAGCCGGCCGCGCAGCGGCGCGCACGGCTTGCCGGTGCTGCGGGCGTCGGCCAATTCCCGGTTGGCGGCCTCGATGTCAGCTTCCATACCCGCTCCCTCGCTGGGGCTCACGACAGGTCCACGCAGACGTTTGTGAGTTCGGAGTAGAAGTTCAGCGAGTGCAGGCCGCCCTCCCGGCCGATGCCGGACGCCTTCACCCCGCCGAACGGGGTGCGCAGGTCGCGCAGGAACCACGTGTTGACCCAGACGATGCCGGCGTCCAGCCGGGCGCCGGCCCGGTGCGCGACGCCCACGTCCCTGGTCCACACGGTCGCCGCCAGGCCGTACTCGGTGCCGTTGGCGAGGGCGTACGCCTCGTCCTCGGTGTCGAACGGCGCGACGTGCACCACCGGGCCGAAGATCTCCTCCCGGTTGGTGCGGGCGTCCGGGCCGAGGCCGGTGAGCACCGTCGGCTGCACGTACGACCCGCCGTCGCGCGCGTCCCCGAAGGTGGGCGTGCCACCGCCGGTGAGCACCTCGGCGCCCTCGGAGCGGGCCAGCTCGTACGCGCCGAGCACCTTCGTCCGGTGCTGGTGGGAGATCAGCGGCATGGTGGCGGTGGCCTCGTCGGTCGGCCAGCCGTACGTCAGCTCACCGGCCCGCTTCGCCAGCCGCGCGGTGAACTCCTCGAAGATCGGGCGTTGCACGTAGATGCGTTCGGTGCAGAGGCACACCTGCCCGCCGTTGGTGAAGCTGGACCGCACCGACCCGGCCACCGCGGCGTCCAGGTCGGCGTCGGCGAAGACCAGGCCGGCGTTCTTGCCGCCCAGTTCGAAGCTGACCGCCTTCACCCCGTCGGCGGCGGCCCGCATGATCGCGCCGCCGGTGGCCGACTCGCCGGTGAAGGTGATGGCGTCCACGCCCGGGTGGCGGGTGAGGAACTCGCCGGCCGAGTCCGGCCCGAACCCGTGCACCAGGTTGAACACCCCGTCCGGCACGCCGGCGGCGGCCATCACCTCGGCGAGCACCGTCGCCGAGGCGGGCGTCTCCTCGCTGGGCTTGACCACCACGGCGTTGCCGCAGGCCAGTGCCGGGGCGACCTTCCAGGTGAGCAGCAGCAGCGGCAGGTTCCACGGCACGATGACCGCGACCACGCCGACCGGCTTGCGCAGCGCGTAGTTGAGCGCACGACCGCCGGTCGGGGTGACAGTGGTGAACGACTCGGTGGGTGCGGTCGCCACGATCTCCGCGAACGCCCGGAAGTTCGCCGCGCCGCGCGGGATGTCCAGCGTACGGGCCTGGGCGATGGACTTGCCGGTGTCGGCGACCTCGGCGGTCACCAGGTCGTCGAAGCGGCGTTCCAGCTCGTCGGCGACCCGGCGCAGCACCTCGGCGCGCTCGCGCTCCCCCATCCGGCCCCACGGGCCGCGCAGCGCGGCCCGGGCGGCGGCCACCGCGTCGTCCACGGTGGACGCCGACGCCTCGACCACCTCGAACACCGGCTGGCCGGTGACCGGGCTGGCCTTGGTGAACGTCGACCCGCCGTCGACGAACTCGCCGCCCACGAAGTTGCGCAGCCGCGACGGCCCGGCCGGGGCGCGGCCGGTCATCAGCGTGGCGTCCCAGGTGCCGGTCATGTGCGCCTCCCTCGGCTGAGCCCTGCCGTGATCGCGCCGACCAGCAGGAGCGCGGCCCCGCCGGCGACCGCGCCGAGCACCCGGTGCTGCCGGCGCACCCGGCGGCGCACCTCGGAGTACGGGGTGGTGGAGAAGGACACCAGCTCGTACTGCGAAACGTACCGGTCGGGAAGTGCCCGTTCCAGTGCGTGCTCGACCCTGCGGCGGAGCTGGAAGACCGGCGAGGCGACCTTGTCGCGCATCTCCACGAAGTTGGTAAGCGCCATCTGAGCGATGGCCTCCGCGTTCTCCTGGCGTCGCCGCTGGAACAGCGGCAGCGCCGCCGCCCAGTCGTCGGCGCACTCATCGAGGCAGCGGTCCAGCTCGACCACGTCCTCGAAGGCGCAGTTGGCGCCCTGGCCGTAGAACGGCACGATGGCGTGCGCCGCGTCGCCGAGCAGGCCGACCGTCCCGCTGACCTGCCAGGGGGTGCACCGGACCGTGCCGAGCACGCCGACCGGGTTGTGCTGGTAGTCGTCGACGAGGGTCGGGGCCAGCGGGATCACGTCCGGGTAGTGCTCGGCGAAGTGCCGTTCGATCGCCAGCGGATTGTCCAGGGCCGCGAAGCTGCCGGGACCCTCGTTGGGCCAGAACAGCGTGCAGGTGAAGGAGCGGTCCGGGTTGGGCAGCGCGATCATCATCGAGGTGCCGCGCGGCCAGATGTGCAGCGCATCCTCCTCCAAGGCGAAGTCCCCGCCCAGGGCGGGGATGGTCAGCTCCTTGTAGCCGTAGTCGAGGAAGTCGACGCTCTCGCGCAGCAGCCCGGACGCCAGCAGCTGCCCGCGTACCACCGAGCCGGCGCCGTCGGCGCCCAGCACCACCGACGCCTTGGCGTCGACAGTGCCCTGCGGGGTCTCGAAGCTCAGCGCCCCGTCGGACGGGTCGAGCCCGACCAGCCGGTGGTCGAAGACGATCCGGACCCCGGGCAGCGCGGCGGCAGCGTCCAGCAACGCGTTGTTCAGCGCGCCCCGGCTGATCGAGTTGATGGCCCGGCCACCGCCCGCGCTGTACGACTGGAACTGCGGCTCCCCCTGCACCGGGTGGATCATCCGGCCGCGCATCGGCAGCGCGTCGGCCATCACCTGCTCGGCCAGGCCGATCCGGCGCAGCGCGTCCAGCCCGCGCTCGGAGAGGGCCAGGTTGATCGAGCGGCCCCGCTCGGCCGTGCCGGTACGCGGGTCGGGCCGCCGTTCGTACAGGGCCACCGGGTAGCCACGCCGGGCCAGGAAGCAGGCGGCCAGGCAGCCGGCCAACCCCGCGCCGATGATCGCGATCTCGTCGCGCCGCGCGGTCACGGGTTCACCTGCCCCACTGTCGCGGCGAGCGCCGCCGCGGCCCGCCAGCAGTCGAGGTACGTGGAGTAGAGCGGCACCGGTGCGAACCGGACGACGTCCGGTTCGCGGGCGTCGGCGATGACGCCGTGCTCGTACCGGAGGCGTTTGGTCAGCTCGGCGGCGCTTCCGGAACCGATGCGCACGGAGAGCTGGCAACCGCGCCGGGCCGGGTCGCGCGGGGTGACCACCCGCAGCGGCCGGCCGGCGGTGACCTCGTCGAGCAGCGACTCCAACCAGCCGGTGAGCCGCTGGCTGCGGGCGCGCAGCGCGGTCATCCCGACCGCGTCGAACAGCTCCAGCGAGGTACGCACCGGACCCATCGCGAAGATCGGCGGGTTGGAGATCTGCCAGGCCTCCACGGTGGCCGGTGGCCGGGACACCGGCGTCATCTCGAACCGGGTCGCCGCCGCGGTGCTCCACCAGCCCTCCAAGCGGGGCAGGTCCTCGTCGCCGAGGTGCCGTTCGTGCACGAAGACGCCCGCCAGGGCGCCGGGCCCGGAATTCAGGTACTTGTAGGAGCACCAGGCGGCGAAGTCGACGTCCCAGTCGTGCAGTTCCAGCGGAACGTTGCCCACCGCGTGCGCCAGGTCCCAGCCGACCACCGCACCGGCCGCCCGGCCGGCGGCCGTGATCGCAGGGATGTCCAGCAGCTCGCCGGTGAGGTAGTTGACCCCGCCGAGCAGCACCAGCGCCACCCGGTCGCCCTCGGCGGCCAGGTAGTCGGTCACGTCCTCGGTGCGCAGCGCGTCCTCACCCGCGCGCGGGCGCAGCCGGACCACTGTGTCGTCCGGGTCCAGGCCGTGGAACCGGGCCTGACTGCGCACCGCGTAGCTGTCCGAGGGGAACGCGGAATCCTCGATGACGACGCGGGTGCGGGCCCCCGCCGGGCGGTAGAAACTCACCATCAGCAGGTGCAGGTTGACAGTGAGCGAGTTCATCACCACGGTCTCCGCGGGCCGGGCGCCGACCAGTCGGGCGGCCGGCGCCGTCAACAGCTCGTGGTACGGCAGCCACGGCCGTTGCGCCTCCAGGTGCCCCTCGACGCCGAGCCGCTGCCAGGCATCCAGGTCGGCGAGGAGTTCGTCGCGGGTGGCCCGGGGTTGCAGGCCGAGCGAGTTGCCGGCCAGGTACGCCGCCTCGGGGTGGTCGCCGCCGTCGGCCGGCGGCACGTGGAACAGGTGCCGGTGGCCCGGGTCGGTCTCGTCGAGGCGGTGCGCCTCTCGTTCTGGGGTGTGCATGTCTCGCTCTCCGGTCACATCGCGGTACGGGCCGACCACAGCTCCGGGAAGACCACCCGGGACATGCTGCGCTGCAACCAGGCCAGCCCGGCGGAGCCGCCGCTGCCGACCTTGGCGCCCATTGTCCGCTGCACCGCCTTCACGTGATTCCACCGCCAGTCGCCGAACTCCTCGGCGACAGCGCTCAACGCCTCGCCGAGCAGCCGCAGGTGGTTGTCCGGGCCCGGGTCCGCGTAGATGCGCACCCACGCCGCCTCGACCGACGGGTGCGGGTCGTGCTCCACCGCCACCTCCCGGTCGAGCAGGTCGGCGGGGATGTCGAACCCGCGCCGCGCGAGCAACGCGACCACGTCGTCCCAGAGGCTGGGGGCGGCCAGCGCGGCGGTCAGCGCGGCGTGCACATCGGTCTGCCGGCGGAACGGCCGGATCAGCGCGGGGTCGCGGAGCCCGAGCAGGAACTCCAGGTGCCGGTACATGGCCGACTGGAAACCGGAGCCCTCACCGAGCAGGTTGCGGAACCGGTTGAAGTCGGCGGGGGTCATCCAGCGCAGGCCCTGCCAGGCGGCGTTAAGTCCCTCCAGGTGCAGGGCGGCGCGGCGCAGCGGGGCCAGCGCGTCCCACACCTGGTCGGCGCGGAGCAGACGCTGGGTCTCCCGCAGTTCGTGGCAGGTCAACCCGAAGTACAGCTCCATGATCTGACTGACCATGAGGAAGGACATCTCGCCCGGGTCGCTGCTGAGTGGTCGCTGCAACTGGTGCAGGGTGCTGGCCTGCACGTACGCGTCGTACGGCACGCGCTCGGCGAACTCAAGCGTCGGCTCGCCCCCGTTGCGGGCGGCGCGGGCGGCCCGCTGCCGTGGGGTCACCGGTCGCACCGTGGCGGGGCGGTTCGGCGCCCGCCGCTCCGTCTGATCCACCATCGTTCTCCCTCCCCCGGACTGGCCGACATCATGATCCCGCGGTCGGATCGGCCTACGGAATGCCGGATCAACGGCGCTGAAGGGGCTACGGCTGGCGAGCCAAAGGCAGCTAGGCGAGTCGGGTTCACGAAAGTAAGGTCTGAGCGTGGACGACATGGACTGGGCGCTGCTGCGCGAGTTGCAGGCCGACGCGCGGCTCTCCTTCAGCGAGCTGTCCCGGCGGGTGCACCTGTCCCCACCAGCGGTCGCGGAGCGGGTCCGCCGGCTTGAGGAGTCGGGTGTGATCACCGGGTACCACGCCCACGTCGACCTGACCCGGGCCGGCCGCACCGTGGTCGCGATGATCCGGATGTCCTGCTACGGGGCGCGCTGCATCCTGCATGATCCGGCGGTGGCGGGCTGGCCGGAGATCCTGGAGATCCACCGGATCACCGGGGACGCGTGCAGCATGTTGAAGGTGGCCGCCGGCTCCATCGGCGAGTTCGAGGGCGTGATCGACCGACTCGCCCCGTACGGCCAG
>NZ_VDFY01000121.1 GCF_006228125.1 Micromonospora orduensis
AGCCGGAGATGGGTATAAGAGGCAGGGGTCGTTCCTCAACGCGTTCGCGCTGCGCATCGGTGAGCGGCTGCGCGCGGCCACCGACGCGGCGGATCAGGCGGCGGCCGGGACGGCCGGGGCGGAGCGGCTGTTGCCGGTGCTCGCCGAGCGCGGCGAGGCGGTCCAGGAACGGCTGGAGACGCTCTTTCCCGGTGTCACGCGGCACCGGCTCAGCGTCCGCGACGCCGAGGGCTGGTCGTCCGGCACCTCGGCCGCGGACCGGGCGTCGCTGGACGTCGGCGGCGGGCGAAAGCCCCGACAGGTGCCAGGCCGGCGCTGACCTCCCGGCGTGGGACCGCCGCCCGGAAGGTTTTCTGCGATTTTCTTCGGTACGCGGTAGGGAACGGGGCGACGGCTCCGACCCTCCGGTGAGCCGCGCCCCGACCGGGGCGCGACCAGGACGCGAGGAGCATCGCCGTGAAGTACATGCTGCTGATCTGGAACCGGCCCGGCTTCACCGAGGAGCTTTCCGAGCAGGACCGCACCGCCCTGTTCGGCGAGGTCGACGAGATCATGAAGGAGCTGACCGAGACCGGCGAACTGGTCGGCGGCCAGGCGTTGGCCAACCCGTCGCAGACGCGGACGGTCCGGCTCGCCGGCGGTCACCCGGAGGTCGTCGACGGGCCGTTCATGGAGAGCAAGGAACAGTTCGCCGGCTACCTGGCCGTGGACTGCGACAGCCCGGAGCGGGCCGCCGAGATCGCCGCCCGCTGGCCGGACGTGCGCTTCGGCGGCGCGATGGAGGTCCGGCCGATCATGGACGAGTCCGGAGCGGAGATGTGACCGACGACCGGACGGTCGAGGACCTGCTGCGCACGTTCGCGCCGCAGGTCCTCGGCCTGCTGGTCCGCCGGCACGGCCAGTTCGACAGGTGTGAGGACGCGGTCCAGGAGGCGTTGCTGGCCGCCGCGACACAGTGGCCCGAGCAGGGCGTACCGGACAGCCCCCGCGCCTGGTTGCTCACCGTGGCCACCCGCCGGCTCACCGACGAGTGGCGCAGCGAGAGCGCCCGCCGGGACCGCGAGGTCGCGGTGGCGCTGCGCGAGCCGGCGTACGTCCAGGTGGCGCCGCCGGCCGACGCGGAGCCGGCAGTGGCGGACGCCGACGACACCCTGACCCTGCTGTTCCTCTGCTGCCATCCGGCGCTGGCCGGATCCGCGCAGGTGGCGCTCACGCTGCGGGCGGTCGGCGGGCTCAGCACCGCCCAGATCGCCCGGGCACACCTCGTGCCCGAGGCGACGATGAGCCAACGCATCCGCCGGGCGAAGCAGCGGATCGAGGCGGCCGGCGCCCGCTTCGACATGCCGGCGCCGGGTGAACGGGAGGAGCGGCTGCGGACGGTGCTGCGCGTCCTCTATCTGATCTTCAACGAGGGGTACACGGCCTCCAGCGGGCCGGATCTGCGCCGGGCCGACCTGACCCGCGAGGCGATCCGGCTGACCCGCGTCCTGCACGGGCTGCTGCCCGACGACGGCGAGGTGGCCGGGCTGCTGGCGTTGATGCTGCTCACCGACGCGCACCGGGCGGCCCGGGTGGGCGCGGACGGGGAACTGGTGCCGCTGGCCGAGCAGGACCGCACCCGGTGGGACACGGCCGAGATCGCCGAGGGCGTCGCGCTGATCACCGAGGCGTTGACCTGGACGCCGCCCGGCCCGTACCAGCTCCAGGCGGCCATCGCGGCCGTGCACGCCGAGGCGCCGACGGCGGCGCAGACGGACTGGCGGCAGATCGCCGCGCTCTACCGGCTGCTGGCCCGGATCGCCCCGAACCCGATGGTCACCCTCAACCAGGCGGTGGCGGTGGCCATGGTGGACGGGCCGCGAGACGGGCTCGCGCTGCTCGCGTCACTGGACGCGGACGAGCGTACGGCGGGGCACCACCGGCTCGCCGCCGTCCGGGCGCACCTGCTGGAGCTGGCCGGGGAGCCCGACGCGGCGCGGGCGGCGTACCTGGCGGCGGCACGCGGCACCACGAGCCGGCCCGAGCAGCGCTACCTGGAACGGAGAGCCGCCCGACTGGCGGGCCAACGATGAGTGACGGGAGTCGAAGGAGCATGGGGATGGCGAGCAGTCAGCTGTCGATCTCGCCGGACGGGTACGTGGCGGGTCCCGCGCTGATCGGCGCCGCGCGCACGTGTGCGCGTTCGCCCTGCTTGCCGACCAGGCTGAGGAACTCGACGGGGCCGGCGCTGGTGGCGCCGAACCAGTGCGGGGTGCGGGTGTCGAACTCGGCGGCCTCGCCGGGCCGGAGAAGGAGGTTGTGGTCGCCGAGGACCAGGCGCAGCGTGCCGTTGAGGACGAAGACCCAGTCGTAGCCCTCGTGGGTGCGCAGGTCGGGTTCGCGGTCGTCCGGCCCGGCCGGGAGCACGAACTTGTACGCCTGGATACCGCCGGGCCGGCGGGTCAGCGGCAGGATGGTCGATCCGTCGCTGGAGGCGATGGGGCGCAGGTTGATGCGGGGGTCGCCGGTGGGCGGCGCGCCGACGAGGTCGTCGAGCGTCACGCCGTGGACACGGGCGAGCGGGAGGAGCTGTTCGAGTGTGGGGCGTCGCAGGCCCGCTTCGAGGCGGGAGAGGGTGCTGGCGGAGATTCCGGTCTGCTCGGCGAGGTCGGTGAGGGTGAGGCCGTGGCGGAGCCGGAGGTGCTTCAGTCTCGGGCCGACCGCGTCGAGCGTGCGGTCCGAATGCTCGTCCATGCAGCCATTTTGCCATTCGGCAAGAAGCTTTGCGGATCGGGTCCGATGCCGGTCACAGTCGCTCGTGACACGCGAAGGAGCAGCCAGATGACCGAGCAGCACGATTTCGACAGGGACTACTGGGAGCGACACTGGCAGCAGGCGCAGCACGGCCACTCACGGGCCTCCGGGGCGGGTCGCCCGCACCGGTACCTGGCCGGTGAGACCGCCGGCCTGACGCCCGGCACGGCCCTGGACGCCGGGTGCGGCACCGGCGCGGAGGCCGTCTGGCTCGCCGGGCACGGCTGGCAGGTCACCGCTGTCGACATCGCGTCCGCCGCCCTCGCCGTCGCCGCCGAACGCGCGACGGCCGGCGGGGTGTCCGAGCGGGTGCGGTGGGTGGAGGCGGACCTGACGACCTGGGATCCGGGGACACGGTTCGACCTGGTGACGACGCACTACGCGCACCCGGCGATGCCGCAACTGGCCTTCTACGACCGCATCTCCACGTGGGTTTCGCCAGGCGGAACCCTGCTGATCGTCGGGCACCTGCACGCTCCGGGAGCCACCGGGCACGGGCACCACCCGCCCGCCGAGGCATCGGTCACCCTCGCGGCCATCACCGCCGTCCTGGACAGCGCCACCTGGGAGATCACCACCTCCGAGGAGCACCACCGCACGGTCACCGGCCCGGCGGGCCAGGAGAACACGCTGCACGACGTCGTCGTACGCGCCACGCGGCGGCGCTGAGCCCTCCGCTGCCGGCCGTCGGGCGGACCTGACCACCCGACGGCCGGCGGCGCGGTCACACGTCCGGGTCGACGGCCGGGCAGTCGGCGCCCCGGGCGGGCACCACCTGATCGATCACATAGGCATCGACGGCCCGCGCCACGCACGGGCTGGTGGAGTAGCTGCCGTGCCCCCACCCGCGGTATGTGAGCAGCACGCCGTGCCCGCCCAACTGTCGCGCCACGTTCGTGGCCCAGTTGTACCCGCTCGCCGGGTCGTGCACGGTGGCGGCGATCAGCAGCGGCACATCGGTGCGCACCCGCAGGCGGTGCTGCGGATTGGCGACCGGCGTCGGCGCGCCCAGGCAGGTCACCAGGGCGAACACCGCCGTCGGGTACCGCAGGTCGGGTGCGAGCCGGGCTATCCGGCGCAGGTGCCCGGCGTACTCCCGGTAGTCCCGGACGGGCAGGCTCCAGTCCTGGCAGAGGACCGCGAAGGGGTACGGCGCCACGGCGTCGCCCGCCGACGGGACGACGCCCCGCGCGGCGGTCGGGGCGTCCATCCTGCCCAGCCACTCGGCCAGCCCCGGCCACCGCCACGTGTCGTAGAACTCCTTGTGGGTGAGCCGGGTCAGCTCGAACGGGGTCAGCACGACTCCGGGCCGTTCCGGGTCGGTCAGGTCGCCGCGTTCGGCCCGGGCGCGCAGCCCGGCCCAGACCGCCCGGAAGTCCCGCCCGTGCAGGGCGCAGGCGGTGGACCGGTCGCACCAGGCGACGAACTCGTCGAACGCGTTCTGCGAGGTGACGGCCTGGGTGTCGAGGAAGGCGCGGGTGCCGAGGCTGTGGTCCATGGCGGCCTCCAGCACCACGGCCCGGACCCGGTCGGGGAACAGCTCCGCGTACCGCTCGCCGAGCAGGGTGCCGTACGAGCTGCCGTGGAAGGTCAGGCGCCGCTCGCCGAGCGCGGCGCGGACCGCGTCGAGGTCACGGGCGGCGCTTGTGGTGTCCACGTGGTCGTACAGCGGGCCGGTGCGGGCCCGGCAGCCGGCGCGCAGCAGTGCGTTCCCGGCCAGTGTGGCGTCGAACTGGGCCTGGTCGGTCAGCAGTTGCGGCTGCCGGGCGAGCAGGTCTCGGGAGCAGACCACCGGGTGACTGCCGCCGGTGCCGCGCGGGTCGAAGCTGACGATGTCGAACCGGCGGCGCAGGTCGGCGCTGAACCGGGAAATGCCGTTCACCACCCGGTCCACCCCGCTGTCGCCCGGCCCGCCGGGGCCGAACACCAGGGAACCCTGCCGGACAGCCGGATCGGCGACCCGGCGGGCCAACGCCAGGTCGAAGCGCTCACCCCGGGGGCGGTGCCAGTCCACCGGCAGCGACAGGGTGCCGCACTCCGCGGTGGCGTCGGTCGGGCAGGGTCGCCAGTCGATCGCGGGTCGGGCGGTGGCCGGGCTCGCCGGGGTCAGGCCGGCGGCCGTGAGTGCCAGGGTCACGGCCCAGCCCACTGCGGATTTGCGTACGCGCAGCATGAGGTGCTGTCCTCTCCTCGAAGGAGCGTTACCTGTGAAACTCGCCCACGGGCGAGGTGATGCCTTCTTCCACCCGGGTCGTCGAGTAGCCGCTCGACGACCCGGGGTCTTCGTCGGGCGGTGTCAGTCGACCTCGCGCAGGACGCGTTCGAGGCTGGTCATCCGGGTCTCCATCCCGCCCAGTCGGCCGTCCAGCGCCGCGAGCAGGCGGGCGTTCTCCGCCTGCGCCTGGGCGGCGGTCTCGGCGATCCGGCGGTACTCGTCCGAGCGGGACGACTCGAAACGGGCCCGCCGGGTCTTGGCGAGCTGGACGACGCTCACCGCGAACACGGTGATCAGCAGGGCGAAGATGCCTACCGCGCCGACCACCTCGGTCCAGTCGTGCTCGCTCATGCCGGTCATCGCGCCGCTCCCGACTGCTCGGCCGAGTCGGGCACGGTGAGCGTCTCGACCGCCGCCGCGATGACCTCGGGGGTGAGTGTGAGCACGAACGGCTGCACCTCGTAGTAGTTCATGGCCTTCCCGTCCTCCGACAACTCCAGGCGGGCGGTGACCAGCCCGGCCGCCGCCAGCTTCCGTAGGTGGACCTGCAACAGCGCGCGGCTGATGCCCAGTTGCCGGGCCAGCCCGCTGACGTAGGCACGCTCGCGGGCCAGCGCGGCGACGACCCGCATCCGGTGCGGGTTGGCCAGGGTGGCCAGCACCCGGACCAGATCGTCGCCGGTCGGCGGCGAAACGCTGCTCATAACCAGCCCTTGCACATGCCAACAGAAGTTAGCAGGTATCGACGCCCGGCGGTGAGGACCGATTGCGGAATCAGGGGAACCTCAGGGTCACGGAGAGGACCGGACACACAGCACGCCGGGCCGGTGAATGATCACCGGCCCGGCGTGCGGATTACGTCGTACGTCAGCTCTTGAAGGCGTCCTTGATCTTCTCGCCGGCCTGCTTGAGCTTGGCCGTCGACTGGTCAGCACGACCCTCGGCCTCGAGCTGCTCGTTGTCGGTGGCGCGACCGGCGCCTTCCTTCAGCTTGCCGGCCGCGTCCTCGCTGGCATTGTTGATCTTGTCGTCGATACCCATGTGCCAACCTCCATTGCGAGCGTCGCTACGACCTCAGCAGTACCCCCGCCACCGCCGGCCCAACCATTACCGCCGTCACAGATCACCGGCGGCGGAGCGGAACCGGCGCAGCCGCAGGCTGTTCGCCACCACGAAGACCGAGGACAGCGCCATCGTCGCCCCGGCGATCATCGGGTTGAGCAGCCCGGCGGCGGCCAACGGCAGGGCCGCCACGTTGTAGCCGAACGCCCAGAACAGGTTGCCCCGGATGATGCCGAGCGTGCGCCGGGACAGTCGGATCGCGTCCACCGCCGCGTCCAGGTCACCCCGGACCAGGGTGAGGTCCGACGCCTCGATCGCCACGTCGGTGCCGGTACCCATGGCCAGTCCGAGGTCGGCCCGGGCCAGCGCCGGAGCGTCGTTCACCCCGTCACCGACCATCGCCACCGACCGGCCCTCGGCCTGGAGCCGCTTGACCACGTCGACCTTGCCGGCCGGCAGCACCTCGGCGATCACCTCGTCGATGCCCACCTCGGCGGCGACCGCGCGGGCCACTGTGGTGTTGTCCCCGGTCAACAGGATCGGAGTGAGCCCCAGGGCGCGCAGCCGGGCCACGGCCGCCCGGCTGGTCGGCCGGACCACGTCGGCGACCGCGAGGACGCCCCGGGCGCTGCCGTCCCAGGCGGCGAGGATCGCCGTCCGGCCGGCAGCCTCGGCGTCGCTGACGGCCCACTCGACCTCCGGCGGTACGTCGATGCCACGCTCGCGCAGCAGCCGGGGTCGACCGACCAGCACGGCCCGCCCGTCGACCGTGCCGGTCACGCCCAGCCCTTCGAGGTTGGCGAAGTCGGTGACCGGGGGGAGGGTGCCCGCCTCGGCGGCGCCCGCCGCGACCGCGCGGGCGATCGGGTGCTCGGAGGCGGTCTCCACCGCCCCGGCGAGCCGGAGCAGCTCGGCGCGATCCTCGCCGCTGGCCGGCACCACGTCCACCAGGGTCATCCGGCCGGTGGTCACGGTGCCGGTCTTGTCCAGCACGACGGTGTCCACCCGCCGAGTCGACTCCAACACCTCCGGCCCGTTGATCAGGACGCCGAGCTGGGCGCCCCGACCGGTGCCGACGAGCAGCGCGGTCGGCGTGGCCAGGCCCAGCGCGCACGGGCAGGCGATGATCAGCACGGCCACGGCGGCGGTGAATGCGGCAGTCGGGCCGGCGCCCGTCCCGAGCCACCAGCCGAGGGTGCCCACGGCCAGGGTGATGACGATCGGCACGAACACACCGGAGATCCGGTCGGCCAGCCGCTGCACGGCCGCCTTGCCGCTCTGGGCCTGCTCCACCAGATCGGCCATCCGAGCGAGCTGGGTGTCGCCGCCGACCCGGGTGGCGGTGACCACCAGCCGTCCGCCCGCGTTGATCGTGGCGCCGACCACGCCGTCTCCCGGGCCGACCTCGACCGGCACCGACTCGCCGGTCACCATGCTGGCGTCGACGGCCGAGGTGCCCTCGTCGACCACCCCGTCGGTGGCGATCTTCTCCCCGGGCCGGACCACGAACCGGTCGCCCACGACGAGCTGGTCCACAGGTATCCGGGTCTCCACGCCGTCGCGCAGCACCGCCACGTCCTTGGCGCCGAGTTCGAGAAGGGCGCGCAGGGCGGCGCCGGCGGTCCGCTTGGAACGCGCCTCGAAGTAGCGGCCGGCCAGGATGAACACGGTCACCCCGGCGGCCGCCTCCAGGTAGATGTTGCCGGCGCCGTCGGTGCGGGTGATGTCGAAACGGAACGGGTGCGTCATGCCGGGCATCCCGGCGTCGCCGAGGAAGAGCGCCCAGATCGACCACCCGAACGCCGCCAGGGTGCCGAGTGAGACAAGCGTGTCCATGGTCGCCGCGCCGTGCCGCAGGTTGGTCCAGGCCGCGCGGTGGAACGGCAGGCCACCCCAGACCACCACCGGGGCGGCCAGGGTCAGCGACAGCCACTGCCAGTAGTCGAACTGCCAGGCGGGGACCATGGCCAGCAGGACCACCGGCACGCTGAGCGCCACCGACACCCAGAGCCGGGTACGCGGGCCCTTGAGCGGGTCCACCGGCTCCTCGTTGCTGGCGGGCGGCGCCGGCAGCGCCGCCGTGTAACCGGTCTTCTGCACGGTGTCGATGAGGTCGTCCGGGGTGACGCCGTCGACGTAGCGGACGGTGGCCTTCTCGGTGGCGTAGTTGACTGTGGCGCTCACCCCGTCCATCCGGTTCAGCTTCTTCTCGATCCGGGCGGCGCAGGCGGCGCAGGTCATCCCCCCGATCGCCAACTCGATCCGGTTCGGCGCCTCGGGCAGCGGTGTGCTGGTGGTGGTCATCGTCTGGTCCCGTCAGTTGTGCCCGTGCCCGGGGGTGCCGTGCTCGGCCTCCCCGGTCGGCGCTGGTCCGCTCGGGCTGGGAGCGCCACCGGCCGTAACGGCGCCGGCGACGACTGTGAACTCGGCGGTGTGCACCGCCCCGCCGTGCCGGAAGTCGAGGTAGAGCCGGTAGGTGCCGGCCGACGGCACCTCGGCGAGGAAGGTCACGGCCGGGCCGGGGCGGGTGCGGCCGTCGCCGGGCGTCCCGTCCGGGTGCACGTGCAGGTACGCGAGGTCTCCCCGGCGCAGCGCCACCAGGTGCCCGTACGCGCCGAGGTAGGGCTCCAGGTCGGTGACCGGCTGCCCGTTCCGGCTGACCGTCAGGGTGAGCGGCGAGGTGCGGCCGGGCTGCGGCTCGCCGGCCAGGGTGACCGTGTAGCCGTCGACGCTGGTGCTGGTCGCCGGGGCGGGCAGGGGCCGCTCGGTCAGCTCCCCGGGGACGGTCACGTCCACCCCCAGGGTCAGCGGCTCGCCCCCGGTCGGGGTGAAGTCGGCGAAGGCCCGCCACTGCCCGGGACCGGCCAGGGGGCTGGCGACCCGCCAGGTGCCGTCCGGGGTCAGGTCGGGGTGGACGTGCCGGAAGCCGGAGAGGTCCCGTCGGGCCACGATCAGGTGCATCCGCTTGTCGTGTGCGACGTCGTAGCGGGTGACCGGACGGCCGTCCGGACCATCGATCGTGAAGGCGAACTCGCCGGCCGGGGCGGCGACCGGAGCGAGGGTGTAGCCACGGTCGGAGACGAGCAGGCCGCCGGGGAGCCGGTCGGCCGCCTCGTCGTGCTCCCCGGCCGGGTGGGCGGCGTCGCCGTCGTGCAGGATCTCGGCGGCGGGGGCGCCGGGGTCGACCACGCGACCGACCCCGTACGCCGTGCCGAAGACCGCCACGAGACCGAGGGCGAACCCGCCCAGTCGGGTCACCGTGTTCACGCCGGACCTCCGGATGAGCCGTCCACCAGTTCGTAGCCGGCCTCGTCGACGGCGGCCCGGACGGACGCCACGTCCAGCGGCTGGTCGCTGCTCACGGTGACCTGGCCGCTGGCGAGGTCGACCTGGACGTCGCGCACACCGTCGAGAGCGCCGACCTCGGCGCTTACCGCGCTGACGCAGTGCCCGCAGGTCATGCCCTGCACCTGGTACGTGGTGTTGACCATCAGACCGTCTCCTCCGCCTCGCTACCGGTACCCGGTGGGGGTATCCGTCAGGTTGGACCGTACCATACCCCCCAGGGGTAGGCTATCCTGGTCGGCATGACCACACCCACCCCGATCCGCGGGTACACCGCCAGCAAGGACCAGCTGCTCGCGCGGCTCCGCCGCGTCGAGGGGCAGGTCCGGGGCATCGAGAAGATGGTCGACGACGACCGCTACTGCATCGACGTGCTCACCCAGATCTCCGCGATCCAGGCCGCCCTCGACAAGGTGGCGCTGGGGCTGCTCGACGGCCACGCCCGGCACTGCATGCACGAGGGCGCGGCCGAGGGCCGGGCCGACGAGATGGCCACCGAGATGATGGCGGCCGTCGGCCGGCTGATGAAGCGCGGCTGAGGCCCTCAATCCGACTCCGGGTCGAGCCGTACCCGGCGCAGCAACTGGGCGTTGAGCGCCACCACGTTGTAGCCCGCCGCCCAGGCCAGGTTCTGCCGCATCTTGCGGTACGACGCCCGGGACAGCCGCACCACGGCGCCCACCCCCCGCGGGTCCGACGAGGCGAACACCACCCCGGCCGACTCGATCGCCACATCGGTGCCCGCGCCGATCGCGATGCCCACGTCGGCGCGGGCAAGCGCGGGCGCGTCATTCACTCCGTCACCGACCATCGCCACGGTCAAGCCCCGCCGCTGGAGCTCCACCACCCGGCCGTCCTTGTCCGCCGGCAGCACCTCGGCGAAGACCTCGTCAACGCCGGGACGGAAACCGAGTTCGGCGGCTACCGCCTCGGCCACCGGCCGCGTCCCCGGTGATCATGGCGATGGTCCGGACGCCCTCGGCACGCAGCTCGTCGACGGCCCCACCTGGCCTCCGGACGTACCTCAGTGTGCATGACTCCACGGTCCTGGGCCGTACGCCGCCACGCGGGCGGTTCGCGGACCCCGACACTCCGCCAGGACCTGCGTCCCTCGGCCGGGGTCGTTAGCATTCCGACGATGGCCCTCCGGATCCGCTGCGCAGTCCGGCACCGGTGCCGCCGAGACACGGCGGTGCTCCCGGCCGACCCCACCAGTCGTTCACCGTACGTGATCAAGCGATCGGCATCCCGCGATCCGCCGCGCCCGTCATCGCATTTCCGCGACGACGGTGAACCAACCGGCCCGCCGGCACGTACCCCGCACCGGATTCGTTGGGAGTCTCGCATTGGGTTCCGACCACAGCCGTTCCGTTCCGTCCGCCCCTCCCCGGGTACGGCGGATCCTCGTCGCGACCGTGGTACCCCTGTTCGTCGCCACGGTGCTCGCGGCCGTGGTGCTCTGGCCCCGGGGCGACTCGCCGCAGACCGGCGGCGGCGCGGACGTCCCGCGCTACCACGGCACCGTGACCCGCGTGGTGACCGAACCGTGCCCGCCCGCGCCGCAGACCCCGGAGGGCACACCGGATGCCGGAGACGGGCCGTGCGGCACGGTGGACGTCCGGGTGCAGGACGGGCCGAGCGCCGGGCAGCAGGTCCAGACACCGGTGCCGGACGGCCCCGGGGCGCCCCGGGTCGACGTCGGCGACGAGGTGATCCTGGTCGAGCTGACCGACCCCGCCGATCCCAGCGCCAGCAACTGGAACATCGCCGAACACCAGCGCGGCACGCCGCTGGTGTGGCTGGCGGTGGTCTTCGCCGCCGCGATCGTCGCGTTCGGCCGGTGGCGTGGCCTGGCCGCGCTCGCCGGGCTGGCCGCCAGCTTCGCCATCCTGCTCGCCTTCGTGCTGCCGGGCATCGCCGCCGGCAGGTCACCGCTGGTCGTGGCGGTGGTCGGCGCAGCCCTGATCATGTTCGTGGTGCTCTACCTGACGCACGGGGTGACCGCGCAGACCTCGGTCGCGGTGCTCGGCACCCTGGGCAGCCTGGTGCTCACCGGCGTGTTGGCCACCATCGCCACCGCCGCCACCCACCTCACCGGTTTCGGCAGCGAGGACGCCACCACACTGTCGATGTTCCAGGCCGACGTGGACCTGCACGGCCTGCTGCTCGCCGGGATCATCATCGGTTCGCTCGGGGTGCTCGACGACGTGACGGTCACCCAGGCGGCCACCGTTACGGAACTGGCGAACGCCAACCCGGGGCTGACCCGGTTGCAGCTCTACCGGGCGGCCACCCGGGTCGGCCGGGCGCACATCGCCTCCACGGTCAACACCATCGTGCTGGCGTACGCGGGCGCCTCGCTGCCGTTGCTGCTCCTGCTCACCGCCGACACGCGCCCCCTCGGACAGATCCTCACCAGCGAGTTCCTGGCGCAGGAGATCGTCCGCAGCGCCGTGGCCACCCTCGGTCTCATCGCCGCCGTACCGCTGACCACCGGGCTGGCCGCCGTGGTGACGGCCGCCGGCCGGTCGACCGCCGAGCCGGCCGACGACGTCCCCGCCCCCCGACCTCAGCCGGACCGGGCGGAGGCCCTGGCCGCACTGAGCTCCCCGCGAGCGGGCCCATTGAACGGACCGGACCCGACGCGGACGACACCCCCACCCACCGCCACCGACGGGTGGCCAGAGCCGAACAGGAGCACGGATACGGCATGGTGACACTCCTCAGCGTGACCAGATCGGGCATCCGGCCTGAGAACCGCATCACTGGTCACTCAACGCCATGGCGAAATGACGCTTTTAGTCGGCATCGGGACGTAGCTCAGCGGGTCGACTCTCGGGTAACCTCGCTGCCGGTCACCGCCGAAGGCGCGAATCGGCGCCTGCGGTGCCACCGCCCAATCGCCAACCGGCGAGCCGGGAACCCAGGTACGTGGGGTGAATCCGCGTCAGCGGTAGGGGCCACTTCCGCCCCGAACCCGTCAGCTAACCCGGTCGGCGGTCGACGGAAGGGAACATCGTGACGGCACCCCTACGCCGCTGGTTGACACCCGTGGTGGCCGTGATCGCCGCAGTGACCGTGCTCGCCGGACCCCTCCCGGCGCACGCCGCCCCGACGACGCCGACGCCGTCCGGGCACGAGGAGGACGGCGAGCCGAAGCTGCTCAACGACGTCATCGAGAAGACCAACCGGGACTACGTGGCGGCCAAGTCGCAGCTGGACAAGTCCAAGAAGCGGCAGGCGGAGCTGGCGGCGGAGGTGGAGCGCGCGAAGGCCGACCTGGACGCCCTGGCCCCGCAGGTCAGTCAGATCGCCGCCCAGTCGTACCGGACCGGCCGGATCGGGGCGATCGCGATGCTGCTGGAGAGCGACGCCCCCGACTCGTTCGTCCGGCGGGCAGCCGCGCTCGACGAGATGAACATGGTCAACGAGAAGAAGCTCTCCGAGGTCAACGCGGTGAAGGCCCGCGCCGAACAGGCGAAGCTGGCCCTCGACGCGGAGGTGCGGGAGCAGCAGAAGCAGACCGCCCTGATGGCGAAGGAGAAGCGCGACGCGGACAAGGCCCTCGCCCTCGTCGGCGGGAAGGGCTTCACCGGCGGCCTGGTGGACGCCACGTCGCCGGTCGCCCGGATCGGCCCGGGGCGCACCGCCGACGGCGACTGGAAGCCGCAGTCGTGCAGCGAGGACGACCCGACCACGTCCGGCTGCGTCACGCCCCGCACGCTGCACGCGTACAAGGAGGTCAAGCGGGCCGGCTTCAACCGGTTCGTCGGCTGCTACCGCTCCGGCGGGCCGTGGGAGCACCCGAAGGGCCGCGCCTGTGACTGGTCGTTGCAGAAGAGCGGCTTCAGCCCGTGGCACAACGAGGACACCCGGACGTACGGCAACAACGTCGCCGCGTTCCTCATCCGCAACGCCGACCGCCTCGGCATCTACTACGTGATCTGGAACCGGCAGATCTGGTTCCCGGCGACCGGCTGGAAGTCGTACAGCGGGCCGTCGAACCACACCGACCACGTCCACATGTCGCTGCTCTGACCCGCCCGCTCACGTGATCGAGGGCCGTCCCGCATCGCGGGGCGGCCCTCGTCGCGTCAGGCGGCGGCGGGTGTCGACGGCCCGTCGGATACGCCGAGCGAGGCGACGTCTGCCGGAACGGCAGCGACCGGGCGCACCACACCGGCGGCGAGCCGGTACGACACACCCACCACCGCGCACCGCCCCCGCGTCACCGCGTCGGCCAGCACGGACGACTGCTCCAGCAACGCCTCGACGGTCTGTGCGATGTGGATGTCGACGATGCCGTCGATGTCCTCGACACCGTCGGCGGCGGCTCGACGGAGGCTGGGCAGCACGGCGTCCACCACGGCCCCCAGGTGCCCCTCGGGTGCCACGCCGGTGGCGGCGACCTCCCGGGCCGCCTGGACCGCGCCGCACGAGTCGTGGCCCAGCACCACCACCAGCGGGGTGCCGAGCACGGTCACCGCGTACTCCACGCTGCCCAGCACCTCCGGGCCGGTCGTGTGCCCGGCCGTGCGGACCACGAACAGGTCACCCAGCCCCCGGTCGAAGATGATCTCGGCGGCGAGCCGGGAGTCGGAGCAGCCGACGATCACCGCGAACGGGTGCTGCCCGTCGGCCACCGCGGCCCGGTGCCCGGCGTCCTGGTTGGGGTGGCGCGGGGAGCCGCTGACGAAGCGCCGGTTGCCAGCGGTCAGCTCGGCGTACGCCCGGGCCGGCTCGGTGATCGTCGACGACTGGTCGGTGCTCCGCTGCGGACCCGGCTGCCCGCCGGATGCTCCGGGAAGGCTCATCCCCGCACCTCGTTTCCACGCATCTGACCTGGTCAGCCGGCTGTTCGGCCGGCCGGTGGCGGGCGCTGGCCCGCTCCACCGTCACACGC
This sequence comes from Micromonospora orduensis, assembly GCF_006228125.1. Classification (GTDB taxonomy): domain Bacteria; phylum Actinomycetota; class Actinomycetes; order Mycobacteriales; family Micromonosporaceae; genus Micromonospora; species Micromonospora orduensis. The sequence continues at coordinate 14,319 of NZ_VDFY01000121.1, forward strand.
ACCACAAGATGCGTCAAGGTATGCGTGATATAGATTTCATACGTTGAGGGCCAGGGTCCCTCCCGCGACGACGCCCCGGAGAAAGGGCCGACGAGCCTCGATGGCAGGGTGACGGGCGGGACGGACAACCGGAGAGGCGGTCCCACGATGACGGGCACGGCGACGGGTGCGACCGGGGGCGGGCGGAACTGGACGTTCCTCACCAACCACGGACACGTTCTGCTGGCCATCGCCCGCGATCCCACCGCCCGGCTGCGCGACGTCGCCGCGGAGGTCGGGGTGACCGAACGGGCCGCGCAGGCGATCGTCGCCGACCTGGAGGCGGAGGGCTACCTGCACCGCACCCGGGTCGGCCGGCGAAACGAGTACACCCTCAACCCGTCCGGCCGGTTCCGGCACCCCGCCGAGGCGTACCGGCAGGTCGGCGATCTGCTCGCGCTCTTCGCCGACGCACCGCCCGCCGACGCCACCCGCCCGTCCTGACCGCCGCCGCCGGGCCGCTGCCCGGCGCACCACAGCGGTAATCTCTGCGGGTGCGCGAAAGCCTGCCGATGAGCGCGACCGAGCCGCCCCACCGTCCGGGGCGCGCCGTCCGTGGCGTCCTCTGTGGAGCGCTGGCGGCCCTGGTCGGCGCCACAGTGGTGGTGCCCACCCCGGCAGCCGCGGCACCGCCCACGTGCGGCCCCGTCGGCGAACCGGGCCTGACCGAGATGCCGTGGGGGCTGCGCCGGCTGGAGCCGTCCTCGGCCTGGCCGCTGTCCCGGGGCGGCGGAGTGACGGTGGCCGTCATCGACTCCGGGGTTTCGGCCATCCACCCGGCGCTCAAGGGCCAGGTGCTCGAAGGGCGCGACTTCAACAACCTCCCCGCCAACAAGGGGCAGTGCGACCTGGTCGGCCACGGCACGATGATCGCCGGCATCATCGCCGGCCGGGAGGGCACCGGCGTACCGTTCAGCGGCATCGCCCCCGCCGCCCGCATCCTGCCCGTCCGGGTGCTTCCGGACCTCAAGGGCACCAACGACGAGGCGCTGCCCGGCCAGGTCGCCGCCGCCATCGACTGGGCCGTCGACCAGGGTGCGGACGTCATCAACATGTCCCTGACGACACTGCCCCGCCCCGAGTTGGAACGAGCCGTCGAGCGGGCGCTGGCCAAGCGGGTGGTGCTCGTCGCCGCCGCCGGCAACCGGCAGGAGAACCAGCAGGACCGGCCCGGCTACCCGGCCGCCTACCCCGGCGTCATCGCCGTCGGCGGCGTGGACGAGCAGGGCGGGCACGTGGGCACGTCGGTCAGCGGCTCCTACGTGGACATCGCCGCGCCGGGGCTGAACATCGTCGGCCCGGCACCCGGCGGGTCCGGCTACCGCGCCGAGCCCAACGGCGGCACCAGCTACGCCGCCGCGTACGTCTCGGGGACGGCCGCGCTGGTCCGGGCCGCGTACCCGGACCTCGACCCGCAGGAGATCGCCGATCGGCTGGAACGGACGGCCGACAACCCGCCGGACGGGCACGACGCCGACGTCGGCTACGGGGTGGTCAGCCCGTACCGCGCGGTGTCGAGCCTGCTCGGCACCCGCACCGACCCGCCTGCCGGGGCGCTGCCGGCGCCCACCCCGCAGGACGACCCGCTGAGCGCGCAACGCACGGCCGCGCTGTGGGCCGCCGCCATCGGCGCCCTGCTCGTCGTGCTGCTGCTGATCGCACGACCGGTGCTGGCCCGAGGCCGTCGCCGCGGCTGGCGACCCGGCCGGCGTACGGATTCACCAGTCACCGGCTGAGTCGACCCCGGTGTGTGGGGCCGCCCAACGCACTGCGGCTCCGACCCGGGTCGAACCCGAATCGGAGCCGCGGCGGAGACTGCGTCAGCTCCACACCTTGGAGTTGCTCATCTCGGTGGAGACGTAGTTCTCGCGGGCGATCCCCACCGCGCCACCGATCTCGTTGAGGATCCGGTTGATGTCCCGGACCGCCGTGTCCCACTTGGCCTGGTGCTGCTCGTAGGCCACCCGGTCCTCGCCGTCCCAGTGCAGCTTGGACAGCATCGACCGCAGCGTGTCGAGCTTCTCGTCGATGGTCTTCGAGATCGCCTGCATCTGCTGGTTGCTGCTCTCGAGGACCGCGTAGTCAACCTTGATCGTCACGATTTCCTCCTCTGCTGGCTACGGATCACGGGTTGAGAGCAGAGTGGAACTTGTCCAGCATCTGCTGCTGCTCTTCGTCGTTGACCTGGTGCGTCGTACCCGACTTGTCGAGCAGGTCGGCGATGCTGTCCATCGCCGTCAGCAGCTTGACGGTGTCCTCGTTCCAGCGCGTCATCAGCGACTGGAAGCCCGTGGACGCCTGACCCTTCCACGCCATGGCCAGGTCGTCGACCACGTTCCACAGCTTCTTCAGCTCGCCGTCGACCTCGCTGCGCGTGGACCGCACGTCACTCGCGGCGGTATGCAGAGTCGCAGCTTCGACCTCGAACGCCATGCTTCACACCCTTCCGTCTGTTGTGGTGGCGGCTTCGCCGCACCCCTCCCCCGCGGCAAGGCAGCAACACCCCACCGACGGACACTCCAGTGAAGACCGTAGCCGAACCGGTCCAGCCCCCGCAGCCCTGAGGCGGGCGTTCGATGGATGGTGGTGAATCAGGAATGCGACCGAATGCCCACCGTACGGAAGCCCCCGTTCACCACCGCCCGATCAGGACGGCTCGGACCAGGCGGTCTGGATCAGCTGCTGACCGTCGCGCCGGCGCACGAGGGTGCCCCGACCCGGCGGCTGCGGGCTCGGCCGCAACGCGCCGAAGACCGCGCCCTCCTCCCGGTTTCCGGACATCAGCAGGCCGGGCGAGTCCAGTTCGCGGAGCCGTTGCAGCACCGGCTCGTAGAGCGCGCGGGACACACCGCCGACCCGCCGCGTCACCACCAGGTGCAGGCCGATGTCCCGAGCCTGCGGCAACAGCTCCAGCAGGGCGCTGAGCGGATTGCTGCCACCGGAGGCGACCAGGTCGTAGTCGTCCACCAGGATGTACAGGTCCGGACCCTTCCACCAACTGCGGTCCCGCAGCTGGGCGGTGGTCACGTCCGGGCCGGGCAGCCGGTTGGACAACGCGCTGCGGATCGAGCCGAGCCCCTGGGCGAACGCCTGGTTGGACGGCGCGTAGTCGAGCAGGTGGTCACCCTCCACCGCACCCAGCAGACCGCGCCGGTAGTCGGCGATCACCAGCCGGGCCTGCGCCGGCGTGTACCGCTCGGCGATGCCCCGGGCGATCAACCGCAGCAGGTTGGTCTTGCCGCACTCCGCGTCGCCGAAGACCGTCAGGTGCGGCTCGTTCGCCAGGTCCAGGTAGACCGGCGCCAGCGCCGACTCGTTGACGCCGATCGGCAGGCCCGGCACCGACCGGTCGATGATCCGGGCCAGCTCACCCACCGGCAGCTTGCGCGGCAGCAGCCGCACCTTCGGCGCCGGTCGACCCGGCCAGTTCGCCGCCACGTGCCCGGCCAGGGCGATCGACGCCTCGGTCAGGTCGTCGATGTCCCGGCGGCCGTCGATCCGCGAGATGGCGGTGAGGAAATGCAGCTTGTCCCGGGTCAGGCCCCGCCCGGGCGCCTTCTCCGGCACGTTGGTCGCCGAGCGGCGGTCGATCTCCGACTCGGAGGCGTCACCCAGACGCAACTCCAGCTTGGTGCCGAGCAGATCCCGCATGTTGATCCGGATCTCCGCCCACCGCACCGCCGTGAGCACCACGTGCACACCGAAACCGAGACCCCGGTTGGCGAGCGTGGTGATGGTCTGCTCGAGCTCCTCGTACTCCTGGCGCAGCGTGTTCCAGCCATCCACGACCAGGAACACGTCACCGAACGGATCGTCGGCGAACTCGCCGGCCGCCCGGCGACGGCGGTAGCTCGCCACCGAGTCGATGCCGTGCTGGGCGAAGCGCGCCTCCCGGTCGTCCAGCACCGCGACCACCTCGGCCACCGTCCGGCGTACCGCCTCCACGTCCCGCCGGCCGGCCACCCCGGCCATGTGCGGCAGCCGCTCCATGCTGCGCAACGCGCCGCCGCCGAAGTCCAGGCAGAAGAACTGCACCTCACGGGGAGTGTGGGTGAGCGCCAGCGAGGCCAGCAGCGTACGCAGCATGGTGCTCTTGCCGCTCATCGAACGGCCCACGATGACCACGTTGCCGCCCGCTCCGGCCAGCTCGACCATCATCGGGTCACGGCGCTGCTCGTACGGGCGGTCGACCACGCCGACCGGCACGGTGAGCCGGCCCCGGCCCGGCCAGGACGCGGTGCACAGCCCGTACGTCGGGTCCACGGCCAGCTGACCGAGCAGCTCACCCAGCCCCGGCGGATCGGCCAGCGGAGGCAGCCACACCTGGTGCGCCGGACGACCACGGCCCTTGAGCTGGTCGATCAGCACGTCGAGCATCGCCACGGCCTTGCCGTCGGCCGGCTGTTCCGGCTCCGGCGTGGTGTCCACCGGCAGTTGCGGGGCCTGCGCCGGAATGAAGTCGAGCCCGTACGGCACGATCCGGCGCTGCACCAGCGCCTGCGACGCGGACGCCTGCTGCCCCGGCGCCCGGTACGCCCCCGACACGTACGCGGCCCGGAACCGCAGCATCGTGCTGGTGTCCGTCTTCAGGTAGCCGTGCCCCGGCGCGTTCGGCAGCTCGTACGCGTCCGGCACACCGAGGACGATCCGGCTCTCCACCGCCGAGAAGGTCCGCAGACCGATCCGGTACGACAGGTGGGTGTCCAGGCCGCGCAGCTTGCCCTCTTCGAGGCGCTGGCTGGCCAGCAGCAGGTGCACGCCGAGCGAGCGGCCCAACCGGCCGATCATGACGAACAGGTCGATGAAGTCGGGCTTCGCGGCGAGCAGTTCGCTGAACTCGTCGCAGATGATCAGGAGGCTGGGCATCGGCGCCAACGGCTCGCCGGCCGAGCGGGCCTTCTCGTACTCGAAGCGGGAGACGTAGTTGCCGGCCGCCCGCAGCAGCTCCTGACGACGCACCATCTCGCCCGCGAGCGCGTCGCGCATGCGGTCGACAAGCGGCAGCTCGTCGGCCAGGTTGGTGATCACCGCGCTGGTGTGCGGCAGCGCCTCCAACGAGGCGAAGGTCGCACCACCCTTGAAGTCCACCAGGACGAAGTTCAGTTCCTCCGACGAGTGGGTGACCGCCAGCGCTGCCACCACCGTCCGCAGCAGCTCGCTCTTTCCGGAGCCGGTGGCGCCGATCACCAGGCCGTGCGGACCCATGCCCTCGTGCGCGGACTCCTTGAAGTCCAGCTCGACCACGTTGCCGTCCGGGCCGACGCCGAGCGGGATGCGCAGCCGGTCCCGGTGGCCGCGTGGCCGCCAGGTCTGGCGGACGTCGACAGTCGCGGCGTCACCCACGCCGAGCAGGTCCGGAAGCTCCATGCTGCGGGCCAGCGGTTCCTCGTTGCTGGTCTGCTGCTGGGAGAGCCGGTAGGGGGCGATCTGCCGGGCCAGCCCCTCGGCGGCCTCGGCGGTGAGCCGGTCCGGTCGGCCCAGCGGCGACGAGGTGGTGCCCCGGACCAGCTCCAGCGTGCTGCCGTCACCGACGTCGAGGCAGAGCAGCCAGCGACCGGCGTCGCGCGGCACCGTCCCGGACAGGTCGATCATCGTGGCGCCCAGCAGACCCGGGCCCAGCAGTTGGCCGGTCGGCGAGACCTCGCCACCGTCGATCACCACCACCAGGTGCGGCGCGGTGGTCAGCGGCTTGGCCTCCGGCGCGAACCGGGGCCGCCCGGCCAGCTCACCCGCGAGGGACTCCTCCGCCTCGGCGAGGCTCGCGAACACCAGCCGGCGCGCGCCGGCCGCGTCCGTACGTCCACTGTGGTGCGCGTGCGGCAGCCACTTCACCCAGTCCCAGACCGACTGCCGGTCCGGTGCGGCGACCACCGCGATCACCAGGTCGTCCGGGGCGTGGAAGGTGGCCAGCTGACCCAGTGCCGCCCGGGTCAGGTCGAGCACCGGCTCCCGGTCACCACGCAGCACGACCCGGCTGAACGCGCGCACCGACAGCGCGGTCGGCAGGTCGGGCACCGTGGAATGGGCGCGGACGAACCGGCGCAGCGCGATGGCGCTCATCGGCTCCAGGTCCTCCACCGGCTTGGTCTCCGGCGGAACGATCTCCACGGCCAGCCGCTGCGGGCCGAGCGCGATCCGGGTCTCGCCGAAGTCGTCCTCGGTGATCCGCCGCTCCCACAGCCGGCGGGACGCGGCGATCGACCAGAGCGCGTCCGGTTCCGGGTGCCGCCACGCCATCGCCGCCCGCTGCTGCTCCGCCGCGCGCCGGGTGCGCTTGCGCATCTGGGCCAGGTAACGCATGTAGTCGCGTCGGTCGGCGTTCAGCTCGGCCTTGTCCTTGCCGCCGCTGTTGGCCAGCGAACCGATCGCCATGCCGAGCATGGAGACACCGAACAGGCCACCGGCGACGTACGTCATCATGCCGCCGCCCTTGCCGGCGTAGAGGAACGCCATCGCGCCGACCCCGCAGAACATCGGCAGGATCATGAGCAGCTGCCCCATCCCGCGTGGTGTCGGCTCCGGCAGCTCGGGAGGGGACTCCAGCAGCACCTCACCACGCGGCAAGGCCGGTCCCGGCTGACGCGGGAGCCGGCGGAACACCACCGTGCTCACGGCTGTCTCCTCCCCAGAAGCGGCCCTGACGATGAGCCGCCGCGGACCGGAGTCTGCGGGTGGGCATCGTACGTGCACGCCATCGTAGGTAATCTCCCGTGGGCGCGGTGGACCCGCACCGCGGCACCGCGGCCCGCTGATCGTAGACGGACACCTGGAGGCCACTGTGGCGACGAAGACGGCGACCGGTGGTCTGAGCCGGATCACCATCGTGGCTCCCCGTACCCGGATGGATCTGGCTCTGCCGTCGGACGTGCCGCTGGCCGACCTGCTCCCCACCCTGCTGCGGTACGCCGGTGAGGATCTGGCCGACGAGGGGGTACGGCACGGCGGCTGGGCACTGTCCAGATTGGGCGGTGCATCGCTGGACGGTGGCCGTACGGCGGTGCAGCTCGGCGTCCGCGACGGCGAGGTCCTCTACTTCAACCCCCGCTCGGCCGCGGCCCCGGAGATCGTCTTCGACGACGTGGTGGACGCGGTGGCCACCGCCACCAACCAGCGACCCGGCGCCTGGCAGGCCGACGCGAGCCGGAGCTTCGCGGTGCTGTTCGCGGCGGCGGCGCTGGGTGCCGGCGCGCTGGCGGCGCTCTTCGCCGGCCCACCGCACCTGCCCGGCGCGGTGGCCGCCCTCCTGGTGGCGGTGGCGCTGCTGGTCGGTGCGGCGGTGCTGTCCCGGGCCGCCGGTGACAGCCGGACGGGTGCGGTGCTGGCCATGGTCGGCCTGGTGCACGCCGGCACCGGCGGTCTGCTGCTGCTCGCCGGTGACCGGCCGCTGACCGACCTGGCGAGCCCGCACGTCCTGCTCGCGGCGACCGCCGCGGTGGTCGCCGGGGCGGTGGCCGTGCTGGCGGTGGGTGACCGGTACCCACTCTTCTTCGCCTCGATCGGCGTGGGTGCGGCGACCGGCGTGGGCGCCCTGCTCTGCCTGGCCTTCGGCATCGACGCGCCGGCCGCGGCGGCGGTGGTGGCGGCTGTCGCGTTCGGTGTGGTGCCGGCGCTGCCGATGGCGGCGTACCGGCTGGCCCGGCTGCCGGTGCCGTCGATCCCGACCGGCCCGGAGGACCTGAAGACCGACAGCGAGTCGGTCGACGGCCGGCAGGTGCTCCAGCAGAGCGAACGCGCCGACGAGTTCCTGACCGGTCTGCTGTGGACCGTATCGGTCCTGGTCCTCGGCGCGGAACTGGTGCTCGCCCTGGACGGGCGCCTGCCGGCGGTGCTGCTCTGCCTGGTGCTGGGGCTCCTCTCGCTGCTGCGGGCCCGGCCACTGCTGGGCCGGGCGCAGCGCGTCCCGGTGCTGCTCGCCGGCACGGCGGGGCTGGGTCTGGCCGCCGCGGCCACCTTCGCCGACGGGTCCCTGCCGGTCCGCCTCGGCCTGGTCCTCGGTGGGCTGCTGCTGGCCGCCGTGATCAGCCTGGTCTACGGGCTGAGCGTCGCCGGCAAGCGCATCTCGCCGGTCTGGGGCCGGCTGCTCGACATCGTCGAGATCCTGCTGATCATCTCGCTGGTGCCGCTCGCCGTCTGGGTCTGCGGGCTGTACGGCTGGATCGTCAACCTGCGGCCCTGACCCGGCCGACCGGGCGACGCCGGGACGGTCAGCGCAGCTGCGGGCGGGTGGACCCGCCAAGCGTCCACCCGACCGGAGCGCTGGCGTAGACGCCGGGGCCGTGCTGACCGTCCACCGGTCGGGCCGACGCTCCGGCGCGATCGGTCACCTCCCGCACCGCCCTGACCAGCGCCTCCACGTGGTTGTCCATGGCCGCGACCCGCAGCAGCGGCGCCGCCACCCGGCCGTCCGCCGACACCGACACGGCCACCGTGTGCGACGGCGCCGAGGTGGCGGTGATCGCGTCCACCAGTGGGCCGAGCGGCGCGTCCGGGCGACCCCGCAGGGCCATGCAGCGGTGCGTCCAGCCGCCGCCGCGCAGCCCCTGCCAGGTCTCCGTCGGTGGCTCCGGCACCAGGTCCAGCCCGGCGGCCGAGACCACCGCCGAGCGCAGCTCGTCGCGGCCCAGCGGACGGTGGGACAGGCCGGCGGCGGTCAGCGCCTTGCCGAGCCGGCCGATCCCGGCGGCCAACGTCCGGTGCACACCGGGCAGACCGCCGCCCCGGCTCACCGCCTCCACCCGGGCGTCCCGCACGGTGAGTCGCAGCGCCACCCAGACGGTCCGGTGCGCCGCCGGAGGCGCGCCGGGCGCCGGATACCAGACCAGGGTGTGCGCGACGACCTGGGTACGGGACACCGGCGCGGCGAAGTCCCTGAGCACCCGCAGCGCGCGGTCCACCATGGACGCCTCGACCGAGCCGACCGCCCCGCCGCTGCCCGACTGCAGCGCGATCACCGCGAACCAACCGTGGTCGTCCTGCCCGATGCCGAGGCGGGTGCCCCGGTCGGTCAACTCGATGACGCTCAGCTCGGGGGCCAGCGCGGCCAGCCGTGGATCGGCCGCGGAGCCGCCCTTCAGCGCCGCCGCGGCCCGTTCGCGGCGTCGCCGCAGCCGCCGACGCAGCAGCAGGTCCTCGAACCACCAGCGCCCGCCACGGCGGGCGAAGACGGCCAGGACGACGAGCGCCGCCACGGTGCCCACCGCCGCGAGCAGCCAGACCGGCCCGGCGGTCGAGGCCCAGACGGCGATGGCGCACAACTCCAGCAGGACGAGCTGCCCGACGAGCACCGGGCCGACCCGGCCCCGACCGGGCCGGTCGGCCGACGGCGTCGCCCGTGGCGGGACGTCGGACGGGCTCGTGTCCGCTCGGACGGGTCGCGCCTGAACCTGCGTCATCGCTGACTGTCCCTCCTGCACGGTACGGCTCTGCGCCGGGCCGGTCCGGTGCCGGCCACGGGCGGTGGCCCCGAAGACCCGCCGTCGGCCCCTTATCGTAGGGAAGCCCGCGACGGCACCCCGAGGACATCGTCGCGGATCCACCCCGCCGGAGGTAAGTCATGCGGACCCGCCGCGATCAGGTGCAGGCGTACCGCTTCGTCACCCGCCGGATCGTCTCCGCACTGCTGTCGGGCGATCCGGAGACCACAAACCTGCCGATGCGACGGCTCGGCATGGCGGTCTTCGGCAGCGTGATCGCCGCCGCGGTGGTGCTCGGGGGTGTGGGCGCCTACGGTCAGTTGACCGGCAACACCGCGCCGCTTGAGGACAAGACGCTTGTCATCGAACGGGAGACCGGCGCGACGTACGTGTTCGTGGGCGGGCAGTTGTACCCGGCCCTCAACTACACCTCCGCGCGGCTGATCCTGAACGTGGCGGACCCGACGGTGCGGACGATGTCCCAGGCGTCGCTGCGGGACCGCCCGCGTGGTCGTACGCTCGGCATCGTCGGCGCCCCGGACGCGTTGCCGGACCGCAAGTCGTTGACCGGGCTGCCCTGGTCGGTCTGCGACGTGCCGGACCCGACCGACCCACAGCGGTCCAGGACCCGGGTCGTCATCGACCGGGCGCTGCCCGGTGGCGTGCCGCTCGGCGACCGGGCCGTACTGGTCACTATGGACGGTCAGCGGTACCTACTGACCGGCGACGCCCGGCTCCAGGTGCTCGGCGGCGACCAGACGATCGCGGCGCTGCGGATGCCGAACGCCACGCAGCTGCGCGTCGGGCAACAGCTGCTCAACGCCGTACCGGCCGGGCCTGCCCTGCGCAAGCCGACGTTGCCCGGCGAGGGCGACCGGAGCGGGCTGAGCGTCGGCGACCGGCCGTCCACCATCGGCCAGGTCTTCCAGGCCGCCGGCCGCTACTACGTGCTGACCCGCGAGGGGCTCGTCTCGATCACCGAGATCACCGCCCTGTTGATGATCAGCGGTGGTGGTCAGATCACCGAGATCACGCCGGACCAGGCCGGCCGGCTGCTGACCGAGCAGCGGGTGGAGGAGGACGGCCTGCCGGAGACGCTGCCGACCCTGTACCCGGCCCGCGTGGGGCAGACCACGCTGTGCGCGACGTACCGGGCGGGCACCGGCGGCGGCCCGCCGGTCACCACGCTGGAGGTCTTCGACCGGGCGCCGGCGGAGCTGACCGCGACCGATCCCGGTCCGGTGCCGGTGCGCCAGACCGCCCGGGACGCGGTACGCACCGCCGAGGCGGTCCTGCTGCCCGGCGGTAAGGGCGTCCTCGCGCAGGCCGCGCCCGGCGCCGGGACCAGCGGTTCCGGCGCGGCCGGATCGACGGTCTACCTGATCAGCCCGCAGGGCGTCCGGTACCCGCTCGCGTCGACCGAGACGCTGGCCGTGCTCGGCTACGCGGGGGTCACCCCGCTCGCCGTGCCCGGCGCGCTGCTCGCCCTGATCCCCACCGGGCCCACTCTGGACCCGGAGGACGCGGCGGCCTTCTTCGCCCCCGAGGGCGAAGGGCCCACCACGACCGCCCCGAGCCCATCCGCCAGCGGCACGTCCTCGAACGGTGGTGCCGGCGGGGGCCCGCCGGCCGCATCGACCGACGCCGACGGTTGAGCCGCATCCACGGGTCGCCCGGGATCGCGGCGGTGGACTAACCTGGGATCCGCTGACGGTTGTCAACCAGAACGACGGGGATGTTGCCATGACCGGGCGCACGGAAGTCGACCTGCTGTCCTTTGAGGACTTCCACAAGAACCTGGCCGCCCGGCTGAGCCAAGCCGAGTCGGTGCTGCGCAAGCTCAACACCGAGATGCAGTGCCGGCCACCGGCGTTGGGCTCGTTCACCGACGCCACCGACAACGCGCGTCGCTACAGCGCCGTCCACCAGTCCTACGTCGAGCAGGCCGAACGCCTGCGGCAGGCCGTGCTGGCGGCACAGCAGGCCACCGGCACGATCCTGGCCAACTACCGCACCGCCGAGGCGCGGAACGCGGCAAACGCCACCGACATCACCGCCGCGTTGACCGGCGTCCAGCAGGCGTTGGAGCCGAAGGGGGACGGGCGTGTCTGAGTACACCCAGCGCTACGAGGGCCGCAGCCACCAGGAGCTGTACGACGCCGTCATGGCGGGCAAGCCGGAGCAGATCGAGGGCGTGGCCGCCCAGTGGGCCTCGCTCAAGGGCATCCTGGACGGCCTCGGCCGGGAGCTGAGCGGCGACCTCGAAAAGCTCGGCAACACCTGGACGGGTGCGGCGGGCCAGGAGTTCCAGCGCCGGGTGGGGCTGATCGCCGTGCACTCCGACGCGCTCGGCGAGGGGATGGCCGGCGTCAAGCAGGCGCTCACGATGATGGCCGGCCAGCTGCGCACCGCACACAAGCAGGTGGAGAGCCCGGAAGAGACCGACGACAACGACCAGCTGGTCAACGGCGCCCTGCGCGGCAGCGCCTTCGGCCTGCCCGGCGCCGTGATCGGCGGCATCCTCGGCCACCAGCAGGACAAGGAGGAGCAGGAGAAGGCCCACCAGCGGATGGTGAACGTGGTGGCCGAGCTGGCCGCCGGTTACGACCTGTCCGCGTACGACCGGGTGGTCGACCCGCCTCCGCCTCCGCCGGACACGCCGAAGACCGCCGACGACGACAGGACGGCGCCCCGCAGCACGCCGCACACGGCACCGGCCACCGCCGCGCCCACCATCAGCGGCCACACCGCCCGCACCGGCGACGCGACCATCGCGACGCCCGGCGGGGCCGACCCGGCGCCGGTCGTCGGCGACGGCGCCCCGCCCGTGCAGGGGGGCACCGGCGACACCCCGGGCGTGGTCACCGTCGGGGACGACACCGCAGGCGGCGGCACCGTTCTCGCCGGCGCGGACCCGCTGGTCGGCGGCGCTCTGCTGGCGGGCGGCGCCGCGGGTCTGGCCGGCCTGTCCGGGCCCGCCGCCGTGCCCGCCGGCACCACCGGTCCAGGTCTGCTCTTCGGCGCCCAGGGCGGCGCCCCGGCCGGTGGGGTGCTCCGCACCTCCGCACTGGCCAGCTCGGGCAGCACGCCCACCACGTCGGCCCGGCCGGCCTCGGCGCCGGCCCCGACCGACAACCGCTCCGCCAGTGGCATCGGGCGCAGCATCGACGGCCGGCGTACGGACGGCACCGGCCGCGCGGCGGGCGGGGCGAACCGTCCAGGGCTGCTCGGCGGGCGCGGGCGCCCCGGCGAAGACGAGTCCGACGAGCGGCTCACCTGGCTCACCGAGGACGAGATGGTGTGGCGGGAGGGTGGGGCCGCCGCGCCCCCGGTGCTCGGCACCAACGACTGACATCCGGGCGTCCCCGTCCCGGTGACACCGTCCACAGTGCCCAGGTGGTGGCTGTCACTGCGGAGAGCGTCCTGGTCGAGCTGCGCCGGGCCGGGACGGACGATAGGTTGGTGGGGTGTCCTCCGCAGCCTCCGTCCGCCCAGCCCGGTTGGCAGTGCTGCGGTCGCTGCGGGAGCTGACCCGGCTGGCGGTCACCGCGTTGGTGCTCGCGGTCGGCCTCGGCGGCGCCCTCGCCGCCACGTCACCCCCCGCCCCGACGCAGCCACGGCCCAGCGCCGTGAGCAGCCGGGTGGACACTCTCCGACCGGCAGCCGGCAGCGCGGAGCAGGCGAGCCGACCGGTCGCCTCCCCGCCGTCGGGCGCGGTCGACAACCCCACGGCGGTGACCCCGGTCGCCGTGCGCCCGGAGTACGCGCCGGCCGTCGATCCCGGCCGTGGCGTCCACTCCCGACGCGGTCCGCCGACCCGCTGACCTCGGCCGACCATCGGCCCGCGGCTGCTCCTGCGGCCCGGCCCGGGTCACCCGTCGGGGCCTGACAGCCCCCGCACCCGCCGGACGGCACCGATCGGTGACCGGCCCGCCGGGCACCGGACAGCGGTGACCCAGCCCAACGCGCGGCCCAGCCATCCGCTCGACCGTCCGGCTTCGATCCGGCCGCGGCCGTGGAGATCCCGTCCACCGCCCGCCGCTACCCGCCATTCGACCGCGAGGTGCTGATCATGCAGACCGTCCTCTCCGCCGTCCTGCCCGACGTACCCCGGGCCGCCGCCATCTGGCTGAGCCTGCTCGGGCTCGTCGCGGTCACCGTCGCCACCCTGCTGCTGCGGCCCGGCCGTCTCCGCCTCGACCCGGCGGCCCGGATCCGCCGCGCGGCCATGCCGAGCCACCTCGAACAGGTTCAGCAGGAGCGCGAGCAGAGCCGCTACGCACAGGAGATCGGGGTTGCCGCCGAGCGGGCCACCACCACCGCCCAGCGCCGCCGGACGGAGTGGGTGGCCGCGCAGGACGAAGTCGAGGCCGCCTGGCAGGCGTACGAGGCGGCCGAGGCGGCCGTCCGGCGTCTCGACGCGGCGGCGGCCATGCCGCTGCCCCACACGGCCCGCACCCCGGCCGAGTACGCGGACCGCGAGCGCTACCTGCACCGGGCGGCGCTTGACGCGTACTGGCGGCGGGAGTTGTCGGTGGAGCAGCTCAGTGACGTGTTCGCGCACCGTGCCGGCTGGGATCCGCGGCGGCACCCGGTCGAGCAGGAGCTGGTGTTGCAGCGGGCGATCCGGGACAACCTGGCGGCTCGGCACGCCGCTGCCCGTGAGCGGGAGCAGGCCGCCTGGCGGGCGGCGGAACTCGCGGTCGCGGCGGCTCGCAACCTGCGAGAGGAGGCCCACGCGGCGAGCGGTCGACGGGTGGCGGAGTCGGCCTCGGTGCTGCCGCTGAGCGAGGTCGGCCGGCCGGTCGAGCAGACCCGCGAGAACCAGGTGGTCGCCCGGGGCCGCGCGGCGGTGCCGGCGTACTGATCGACATCGCCGCTGGGCGGCTCCGACGCCGTGGCCCGGTGGTGGGTTAGCGTGGCGGCATGTCCCGTGAGGCGTGGGTGCTCGTGGTGATCGCTGGCCTCCTGGCGATCGCCACACTGGTCGGCGCGGTGCTGCTGGCGGTCCGGGTGGTGCGGACCCGGCGTTTGCTGGCCGGGCTCGGCGCGGGTGGCAAGGTCGCCTTCTACGGGGCCCTGATCTACACGATCTTCCCGATCGACCTGCTCCCCGATCCGATCTACCTGGACGACATGGGTGTCCTGGCCGGCGCGCTGATCTATCTGACCCGGCTGGTGCACCAGCGCCGGGCGGCAGGTCGCCAACTGCCGGGGCAGCCGGACTCTCCGTCGGACCCGGACCACGCGCGCCGCCGCGTGCCATGATCGGGGTCGGTTCGGTGGACGGGGGACGGGCATGGCGGGCGATCATCGGCTGGACGTACACGACGCTCGTGTCACAGCCTTCTGCGCCGAACGGCACCTCGCGACGCTTACCACCCTGCGCGCCGACGGCACTCCGCACGTGGTGCCGGTAGGCGTCACCCTCGACCCGGAGGCCGGCCTGGCCCGGGTGATCACCTCGGGCACCTCGCGCAAGGCCCGGCAGGTGGCCGCCGCCGGCGCGGCCGGCACTCCGGTGGCCCTCTGTCACGTCGACGGGCGCCGCTGGCTGACCATCGAGGGTCGGGCGGTGCTCCGCTCGGACCGGGCCGCCGTGGCGGAGGCGGAGCGCCGCTACGCCGAGCGGTACCGGGTGCCTCGTCCCAACCCGGAGCGGGTGGTCATCGAGATCACCGTGACGGGGTTGCTGGGCAGTCTCTGACCGTCCGTACGGTCTTCGCCCGTCTGACCGGTTTCGCCGGCCGGCCGTGACCGGTCGCACCCAGAGCGAGGAATCCGGGTCACCGAGCAGCCGTTGCATCCGGTACGCCCACGGCCGAGAGCCGCCGCGGGTCATCGCCTCATGGTGAGCCGAGCGCCATTCCCGGTGCTGCTGCCTCCGCCGACCGGAGGCACCAACCCCCGAACGGAGACTCGACAATGAATCCGATCCTCCAGAAGAGCGGTGTGTCCGTTGCCGGCCTGCTTGTCGCCGGCGGGTGCGCGCTCGGTCCCGCGATGGCCGCACAGGCCGCACCGGTGCAGGTCAACCCGACCTCGACGGTCGAGCGGGGCGGCCAGCACGACCGGTCCGCCGAGCGGATCCTCGGCATCGACTACCAGGCCCAGCCGAACTTCTACTACTGCGGTCCGGCCGCGACCCGGATCGCGTTGTCCGCGCAGGGCAAGGCGGTCTCCCAGGACGACGTGGCCAAGCTGCTGGGCACCACCGAGGCGGGCACCCCCTCGGCCCTGGACACCACGCGGGTGCTCAACGAGCTGACCGGCGGCGGGTACCGGACCACCGAGATCCGTGACGCGGTGGCCCGCCCCGACCAGGTCGAGCAGCTGCGCCGGGATGTGCTGGCAGCGGTGGACGCCGGTCGACCGGTGGTGGCCAACATCAAGGGCACGACCGTGGACACCGACGGCAACCCGCACTCGTACGAGGGGGGTCACTATCTGACCCTCGTCGGCTACCGCGACGGCGGGGACACCATCCGGGTCGCCGACCCGGCCGACCCGGCGCTCGGCGAGTACTGGATGAGCCTGCCGAAGGTCGCCAACTGGATCGCCGAGCGCGGCTACTCCTCCTGACCCTGACGGTTCACCGGGCCGGTCTCTTCCGCGCGGAGAGGCCGGCCCTGTCGTCGTCGCGCCGACGGGTCGCGAGGTGCGCTCGCCGACGCGCCCGGGCGGCCCGAGTCGGCCGGGCGTGGTGCAGATGGCGTCGGGTCGGCGGGGCGATGGCCGCCTCGCCGACGCCGGCCGCCCTGCGCACGATCCGGTTGGCGTCGTCGGGCTCGCACCCTGCCGCCCGGAGCAGGTCGCTGGACGCGGTGCGCAGGCCGGTGACGAGGGCGTCGCCGAACGACTTGACCCCGATTGCGGCTGCCCGTCCGGCCAGCTCGGCACACTCCTCGACCGCCTTCCGGGTGCACCGCGGGGTCTCGCCGACCCGGCACTCAGTCCGCATCTCCGCCACCGCCTGTCCCAGCCGGGCGATCGCGTCCGGCAGCTCCGCCGGAATCGGCTCGTCGTACTGCAGGGCGGTCGTCGACCAGCGGGCCAGCGCGCGGCTGTCCAGCAGCAGCCGCTCCAGGTGCGACGCGCTGCGGGCGTACCGGTGGAACTGTTGACGGCGGTGCCAGCGTGCCGGCGCGATGGTGACCACCTCCTCCGCCCCACTCAGCGAGTCGTTCAGGCGCCCCACGTCGCCCTCGGTGCCGCGAAGCCGCTCCAGAACACCCTGCGTCCGGTCGACGTCGCGCCGCCGTACCGCCTCCGCCAGCTCGGCGAGTTGCTCGCGCAGGACCGCGAAGATCGGCGCGGCGGCGCGGTCGAGCACCCGTATCGGGTTGATGGGCAGGAGCAGCGCGACCACCAGGAGGCCGACCGCGCCGCCGACGAGCGCGTCGAAGATCCGGGGCAGCTCCAGGCCACGTTGCATCGGGGCCAGCGTGGCGATCAGTACGGCGGTACCGCCAGCCTGGCCGACCAACGGTCCGCCCTTACCGGCCACCAGGAGGGCGCTGGCGATGGCCAGGGCGACGACCACGCCGGTCTGCCACGGCCCGGAGCCGATAAGGAAGCGCAGCGCGTCGCCGATGACGATGCCCAGGCCGACGCCGAACAGCAGCTCGAAGGTTCGTCGGGCCCGCTGGCCGATGGCGGTGGCGATCGTACCGACAGCGGCGGCGGGAGCGAAGACGTGCGCCCCGGGGCCGAGGAAGTGCTGGGCGATCAGGGCGGCGAGCGCCGCGGCCAGCCCGGCCTGGACGGCGATTACCAGGGTGACCTCCCACTGCCGGGCCCGGATCCGGCTGGCCTGCCCGCTGCGGTGCCACACCCGATCAACTGTCTGGCCGCTGCGATCGGCGGCCTCGCCGAGCCGTGACCGGTCACGGTCGGCTGGTGGGCGGTCGTCGGCCATGGCGGCGGTTACCCCGGGGCCGTCCGTCCAATCGTGCCCCTCCGCCCCACCGGCACCGGCCGCACCAGCCGTAGGTCAGCCACCGCCGTCCCGGCTGACCTGGTCGATCAGGCCGGCCAGCAGGGCGGTGCGGGGCACTACGGAATCCAGGTCCAGCCACTCCGACGGGCTGTGGTCCGCGCCGCCCACCGGGCCGAGACCGTCCAGCACCGCCGCGCCCGCCTCGGCCAGCAGGTTCGCGTCGGCACACCCGCCGGTGGCGGTGTGTGACACCGGTACGCCGAGCCCCGCCCCCACCTTCGCCGCCAGTTCGGTGAGGCGACGGTCTGCCGGGCGTGGTTCCCAGGGCGGGGTGGGTGCGTGCACGGACACCTCGGCCCGGACCCCGGAGACGGTCGGCACGGCCACCAGCCGACGGATCTCGGCCAGCGCCGCCTCGTACTCGCCGGTGCGCCAGGCGCGCAGGTCGACGAGCATCCGGGCTCGGTCGGCGACCACGTTCGGCCGGTCCCCTGCGTCCAGGTGGCCGACGTTCACCGTCACACCGGCCCAGCGGTCGTTGAGCCCGTCCAGCGCGACGGTCAGCCGGGCCGCGGCGAGCAGCGCGTTGGCGCCGCGCTCCGGCTCGATGCCGGCGTGCGCCGCCCGGCCGCGCAGGGTCACCTCAAGATCCGCGACACCCTTGCGGGCGGAGACCAGGTCGCCGTTGTCCCTGGCGCACTCCAGGCAGAGCGCGACGTCGACCTGCGCTCCGAGGTCACGCAGCAGGGTCCGGCTGCCGGGCGAGCCGATCTCCTCGTCGGGGGTGCAGACCAGGATCAGCTCGCCGTACTCGGCCAGCTCCAGCCTGGTCAGCACCTCGATCGCGGCCAGCCCGGCGAGTACGCCGCCCTTGTCGTCGCTCACCCCCGGGCCGTACGCCCGCCCGTCCTGCACCCGGAACGGGCGGGCGGCTGCCGTGCCCGGCGGGAACACCGTGTCCAGGTGGCCGGCGAGCAGGATCCGGCGGGTGCCGTGTCCGCGTCGGCGGGCGATCAGCACGTCGCCCAGCGGTGTGCCGGTGGGGTCGGCGACGGGTTCCCGTTCGACCGCCAGGCCGGCGGTCAGGCACCAGGTCTGCACGAGATCGGCGGCGGCACGCAGCCCGTCGACCTGCCCGGACCCGGAGTCGATGCCGACCAGTTGGGCCAACCGCTCGTGGTACGCGGTGAGCCTGTCGCCGGCGGCGGTGAGCAGCGGGTCCATCAGAGCACCTTGTCCAGGAAGGCGCGGGTGCGGTCGTGCCGTGGGTTGCCCAGCACCTCCGCCGGCGGGCCGGCCTCGACGACCACTCCGCCGTCGAGGAAGGCCACCGAGTCGGCCACCTCGCGGGCGAAGCCCATCTCGTGGGTCACCACGATCATCGTCATCCCGTCGGCGGCGAGGCCCTTCATCACGTCCAACACGTCACCCACCAGCTCGGGGTCGAGCGCCGAGGTGGGCTCGTCGAAGAGCATCAGCTTCGGGTGCATGGCCAGCGCGCGGGCGATCGCCACCCGCTGCTGCTGCCCGCCGGACAGCTGCCCGGGGTAGGCGTTCGCCTTCTCCGCCAGCCCTACCCGCTCGAGCAGCCGCTGCGCCTCGGCGCGGGCCGCCTCCCGGGCGGTGCCGAGCACCCGGACCGGGGCCTCGATCACGTTGCCGAGGGCGGTCAGGTGTGGGAAGAGGTTGAACCGCTGGAACACCATGCCGATGTCCCGGCGGCGCCGGGCCACCTCGCGGGCCTTCAACTCGTAGAGCTTGTCGCCGCTGCGCCGGTAGCCGACCAGCTCGCCGTCGACCCAGAGCTGGCCGCCGTCGATCCGTTCGAGGTGGTTGATGCAGCGCAGGAACGTGGACTTGCCCGAGCCGGAGGGGCCGAGCAGGCAGGCCACCTCGCCGGGTGCCACAGCGAGGTCGATGCCCCTGAGCACCTCGATGGGGCCGTACCGTTTGGTGACCGACTCGGCCCGGACCATGGGTGGGACCCGTTCGGCGACCGTCATCGCACTCCTCCTCGGCTGAACCCGCGCCCGAATCGCCGTTCGATCGCCCATTGCCCGGCGGAGAGCAGACTCACCAGCGCCAGGTACCAGATCGCGGCGACGACCAGCAGCGGGATCACCTTGTAGTTGCCCTGGTAGACGGTCTGCACGGCGGTCATCAGGTCCCGCCCGGCGATGATCGAGACCAGGGCTGTGGACTTGAGCATGGTGATGGTCTCGTTGCCCATCGGCGGAATGATGACCCGCATCGCCTGGGGCAGCACCACCCGGCGCAGGGTGAGCGCCGGGCTCATGCCGAGCGCCGCGGCTGCCTCGGTCTGGCCGCCGTCGACGGCGAGGATGCCACCCCGGATGACCTCGGCGGCGTACGCCATCTCGTTGAGCGACAGGGCCAGGACGGCGGCGACGGTGCCGGTGACCACCACGCTGGTGGGCTGGTCGAACAGGACGGTGCCGGTGAACGGCAGGCTGAGCGTCAGCCGGGGAAAGAGCGCGCCGAGGAAGCCGAAGAAGATGATCTGCACGAGCAGCGGCGTGCCCCGGAAGACCCAGATGAAGGCCCAGGAGACCGCCCTCAGCACGGGGTTGGGCGACAGCCGCATGACGGCGAGCAGGACGCCGCCGACGGTGCCGAGCACCATCGCCAGCAGGGTCAGCCAGAGCGTGGTGACCACGCCGTCGAGGATGTAGTCCTTGAACAGGTAGTCGCCGATGGTGGCGGGTTCGAGGTTCGGGCTGTCCAGCAGTGCCCGGAGGAACAGGGCCGCCAGTCCGACCACGAGCAGCGCGGTCAGCCAGCGACCGTAGTGCCGCACGGGGACCACCCGTACGGTCTGGGTCTCGCTCAATGCAGTGCCTCCTGCGGGAACGGTGCGGCGGTCGCCGGGCGTCCTGCCGGCCCGCCCTCACGGTGGGAAGGGCACCCGGCGACCGCAGTTCAGGGGGTCGTGTCCGCTGGGATCAGTCGATGGCCTGGTCGATCGTGGCCTGCTTGACGGCGATCGGGGTCTGCTTCCACTGGCCGAGGATCTTGGCGTAGCTGCCGTCGTCGATCAGCGACTGCACGGCGGCCCGGTACGCCTCGGCGACGTCCTTCTTGCTCTTGAGGAAGCCGAAGCCGTTGGGGCTGGCGAGCCAGCCGTTGGGGGCGGACGGGTCGTCCACCAGGTCGGCCTTGCCCGCGAGCGTGCCGGCGGTGTCGACCAGGTTGACCCGGGTGGCGGCGACCACCTCGACGTTGCCGGCGATCAGGGCCTGCACCGCCTGCGGGTTCTCCGGGTACTCCTTGACCTCGATGGCCCTGCCGGCGCAGCTCTCCGTGGAGTACGCGGCGAGGTTCTTGGCCTGGTTGCTGGCCTTCTGCACGGCGACCTTGCGCCCGCAGAGGTCCACGACGGTCTTGACGCCGAGCGGGTTGCCGGTCTTGACGAGGAAGCCGGTGCCGGAGGCGGAGTAGTCGACGAAGGTCGCGACCTGCTGGCGCTCCTTCTTGTCGGTGATGCCACCGGCGATGGCGTCGTACTTGCCGGCCTGCAGGCCGGGCACCAACCCGTCGAAGGGCTGTTGGGTGAAGGTGGCCTTGATGCCGAGTCGGGCGGAGGCGGCGAGGAAGAGGTCGTAGTCGAGACCCTTGAACTCGTCGGTCCGGCCCTCCTGCTTGAAGTCGATGAACGGCTCGTAGGGGGCGTTCGTGGCGACTGTGACCGTGCCGCGGCCGCGCAGGTCGGCGGGGACCTTCTTGGCGAGGTTGGCGTCGGTGCTGATGGGGCCGACGCCCTCGATCGTGACGGTGATGGTCGGGACCTTGCCGCCGGAGCCGGCGGCCGTGGAGGAACTGCCACCGCAGCCTGCGGTGACGGCGAGGAGAGCCGTGGCCGTGGTGGCCATGGCGAGCTGACGGATGCGCATGGGGTGTCCTTCCGGGTGCCAGACGAACCAGCACCCGGACTGTAACGCACATTACTATTTCTGTGGGGTTACAGTTTTCTGTAACGACCGTCAGCCGATACCGAACTCCTGCTGCGCCTGCTCCATCGCCTTCAGACGGGTGCCCGCGACCGGTCCGAGCCGATCGATGACCGCCGCCACCACCGTCTCCACCAAGGCCAGCGCCGGCACGAAGCTGTCGTACAGCGATGGCGACTCAACCCGGCCGGGCAGCACCACCTCGGCCAGACCGGCCACCGGGGACAGCCACCGGTCGGTGAACAGCACCACCCGGGCGCCGCGCGCGGTCACCTCCCGGGCCAACGCCAGCGTCGGTTCCTCGTAACGCCGGAAGTCGAAGAGCACGACCAGGTCGCGCCGGCCCATGTCGACAAGCATGTCGGTGCGCTCCACCGGGCTGGCCGGCAACAGCCGGCTGCCCCCGCGCACCTGCATCAGGTGCAGCACCAGGTAGTGGGCGAGCAGTCGGGAGAACCGGCCGCCAGCCACGGTGACGCGCGACTGCTGGTCGGCGAGGAGCCGGGCCGCCGCGTCCAACTCGCCCTGCGGAAGCTCGACGAGCGTGCGGCTGACCGCCTCGGGCAGCCGCGCCGCGGCCCGGGCCAGCGCGCCCGCCGGCGGCTCCCCGGTGCGTTCCGCCGCCCGGTACGCGGTAAGGGGCGAGGTTTCGCGTTCGGTCAGCTCGTCGCGCAGCGCGCGCTGGAACTCCGGGTAACCACCGAAGCCGAGACGGCTCAGGAAACGCAACACGGTCGGGGCACTCACCTCGGCGCGCTCGGCCAGGGCGGCCACCGTGCCCAGCCCGGCCGCCGGATAGGCGGCGAGCAGCGCCCGCGCCACCCGTCGCTCGGCGGGGCTGCACTCACCGAGGCGCTGGCGGATCAGGGCGGCCACCCCGACGGCCGTCGGCTCGGCGCCGTCGGTATCAGAACCGCTGGGGTACGACGCCGCCGGCTGGGCGGCGTGATCGGAGGTCGACACGCGCTGAGCCTAACCGTGGCCCGAGACGGCGCGGACGCACCGAACACGCCCGCGCCGCCCCTCGATCCACGCTCGGTCAGGACTTCGTGACGGTGCAGCTGTAGTCGGCGCTGCCCGAACCCGAGTACGCCTCCACCTCGACGTAGTAGGTCGCCGAGCCGGACGCGGTGCGGGTGGTGGACGCCGCCTCGTCGGTGCCGGCGCCGTCGTTGACCGACCGGGCGAGCGTGCTCCCGGTGGAGCTGAGCAGGTAGAGATCGGCGTCGTACGCGGTGGGCACCGCGCAGGTCACCGACAGCGTCTGGCCGCTGGCGAGGCTGACCGCGAAGTAGTCCCGGTCACTGCCGCTCTTCATGTCTCCCGTGACGGTCAGCGGGTAGCTGCGGCCGGTCACGTCGTTGGCCGTGGTGCGGGAGTCGTTGGCCTCCACCTCGGCGTAGCTTGCTCCACCGCCCGGCGGCGGGGTGGAGCAGTCGGTGACCGGCGTGCCGCTGTACAGGCTGCCGCTGGCCACCCCGTTGGTGACGCTCTTGAGGTAGTAGCCGCAGGTCGGCCGGTTGGCGAAGTTGTAGGTCTGGCCGCTGGTGAGCTTCCAGATCTTGAAGTTGGAGTAGGTCAGGGGCTGGCCGGAGCTGGCCACCTCCGGCTGATGGTCGCCGAGCACGACGTACGCGCTGGGGCCGCTGAGGGTGGCCAGTCCGTTGCGGTCGATGAAGAGCGAGGCACCCTCCTCGACGCCCACTCCCCAAGCCTTGCCGCCGCTGGTACGACCGTCCTTGATGGAACGCGCCACGAAGGCCATGAGCCGGCCCATCCGGTCCCGGGTGACGAAGTGCGAGTCGTTGACGGTGTCGGCGTAGTTCGGCCAGCGGAACATGCCGGTGGTGAAGGTCATCGACGAGTCGTACGGATCGTCGAGGGCGATGGCCGAGGTGGCGCTGCCGCCGCAGGCGTCGTACACGATGTCGCTGTTGACGTGGTGCCCGGCGCTGCCGCCGCCGACGCCGCCGCCCTTGGCCACCACCGTCTCGACGGACGCCTCCAGCGCGGTGCCCTTCCACGCCACGTACCGGCACTGGTCGCCACCCGCGAAGTAGACGAACTCGGCGTTACGGATGTCGGTGTTGACCTGGCTGTTGTTGCCGTCGCTGGCGGCGGTGAGGGTGAGCGTGGTGCAGGAGTTGACGCCACTCAGCCCGGTGATCACGTCACATTCCGGGGTGCCGGAGCCCGAGCCGGCGACGACCACCACGTCGATCGAGCCGGAGCCGCCGCGGATGGCGCTGATCGCCTGGTTCATCGTCGCGGTGATGACGCCGCCCGAGCCGTTCATGGTGTACGCCGGGCCGGACCAGCTGGCTCGACTGACGTCCGCCGAACTCCCCTGGCGAACCCGGGTGACCTGGGCCTGCGCGGCGGTCACCCCGATCGGTGCGACGGTCAGCAGGGTGGCTGCGGTGACGAGCACCGCGACGCGCCTGCGGATGGGGTTGCGGGAAAGGGACATGGGCACCTCCGAGGGGCCGCTGTTCGATGAAACAGAAGTTACATCCACCGCCTTCGCTGCTCAATACGTAATCTCTGTTACAACTACGTGACGAATGCCGGACCGGCCGGCATCGGCGGACGCGCGGTATGACTCCACGTCATATCTATGACGCAGAGTCATACCGCTTGTGGTGGCGCCCGCTCGGTGGGCCGAACCCCCGATCAGACCGGGCTGATGCCGATCACCGCGTCGACGAACGAGGTCGTCGAGCCCAGCCGGTAACCGGCGAACCCACGACCCCGGGTCACCTCGGCGGCGAACTGCGGGTCCTTCTCGTACGACGTGCCCGACGTTGACGCGCAACCGGCCTGGTCGACAAGCCCCTCGGCGAGCCCGACCAGTGCGTAGTCGTAAAAGACGTCGTCCGAGGTCGGCACGGTGCACGCGCCGGCGGCCGGCGCCACCCGTCGCTTGCCCGGCGCGATCACCGGCTGCCAGCGGTCCGACCGGTACCGGTCACCCGTGGTGAGCCGGGTCCACCGCACCCCCTCGATGCCCCAGACGGCCGACCCCGCGACCCGCGCCCGGCGCAGGTCGAGCACGCTCACCCCCCGCGTGCCGAGAACACGCAGCGACTGCCGGCGCGTGCCGACCCCGGTCACCTCCAACGCGGTGTCCTCGTCCAGGCCGAACACCCGGTGGTGCCCAGTGTCCGAAGCCAGCCGGATCGACCGACCCTCCCGACCCCGCCGGGAGAAGTGCGTGTCGAGCAACCCGTCGGTGAAGAAACCGAAACCGCCCCGGGGCAGGTAGGCCAGGACGCCGGCGTCCTCGAAGTAGCCCGGCCGGGCACCGTCGCGCAGGCCCGGCTCGGTGGAACCTCCGGTGATCATGTCGCGGCCGGCCATGATCTGCGCGCCCGCGCTGGTGCCGGCGACCACCGCGCCGCCGCGAAGCTTGCGCCGAACCGCCGCCAGCGCGGCGGTATCCCGCTGCGACTCTCCCCGGGTCATCGTGGTGACGTACCGGTACTGGTCGCCGCCGCCGAAGAAGAAGCCGGTCATCGAGTCGATCTGCCGGACCACGGCCGAGTCCTCGGCCGCACCCGGCCGGTCCAGGTCGATCGGGATCCACTGCGCGTCGGCCACCCCGTAGCTCCGGAACAGCCTGGCGTAGTAGTCGCCGTTGCAGACGCTGTTGTTGCAGTCCGGCGTGTCCGCGTCCGGGTCTTCGGATGGCACCGGGGCGGCCGCGGTGACGATGCCGATCCGGGCCTTGCCGGCACCACCGGCCAGCCGGACGATGTCGCCGTAGACAGCGGCGTTGTCGTCGGCGAGACCGCCACCGACAAGGACCAGGCTGCCGCCGCGCGACTGGGACGGATGGGCCGAGGCTGGCGCCGCAGCCAGCGGGACGCTCAGCGCGACCGCCGTACACGCGGCGACCCCGAGGGTCAGCAGACGGTTCACGGGCATGACTGCTCCTCACTGGAAACCGTGAGGGCGGGCCGGGATGAAGCGTACGGCAGCGTAACGACGCGGACAACGTCCCGGACGCCATCCATCGGTGGTCGTAGGTTTGCCCAGCCGGTGCGGGGTACCAGGGGCCACACACCCACCGATCCGCAACCGGTAAGGGGACACGAGATGAGCAACCCACAGAGCACCGACGACCAGGATGTCGTCGACATCCTCGTCGCCGACCATCGTGAGGTCGAGAGCCTCTTCGTCGAGTTGGAGTCGCGGCAGGGCACCCCCGATTACCGCCGCCAGATAGCCGACGTGGTGATCGCCGAACTCGTCCGCCACGCCGTCGCCGAGGAGGCGTACGTCTACCCGACGGCCCGCAAGGTGCTGCCCGACGGCGACCAGATCGCCGAGCACGAGATCGCCGAACACTCCGACGCGGAACGGACCATGAAGGACCTGGAGTCGGTCGACCCGTCCGACAGCCGCTTCGACGAGTTGCTCGCCCACCTGACCGGCACCATCCGGCACCACGTGCGGGACGAGGAGAACGACCTCTTCCCCCGGCTCCGCGCCGCGGCGGCCCGGGAGGAGCTGGTCGAGCTGGCGGCGAAGGTGACGGCGTTCAAGAAGGTCGCGCCGACCCGACCACACCCGGGCGCGCCGGACCACCCGCCGGCGAACAAGCTGCTCGCCCCCGGCACGGGCATGATCGACCGGATGCGTGACGCGCTGAGCGGCCGGCCGACCTCGATGAGCGAGCTACGCGAGAACCAGCAGCGCTGAGCGACGCACGGTCCGCACAGGACGCTCCCGGGCCGCCGATGGGTCGGCGGCCCGGGAGACGTCCGGCACGTCAACGGACCTGATCGCCCTCGCCGGTACGCGCCTGCGCCTGGTCCACGCCCTTGTCGATCTGGTCGTCGTACCTGCCGCCGGTGCGCTTGTCGGCCATGTCGCCGGCCTTCTCCACACCCTGGTCGACTCGGGGAGCACAAACGCCGGGACCGGCGAACCACCCGCCGGACCGTCCGAGCCGGCGTACGATCCGCGCGGACGACCGGCCCGGCGTCGGGCGATTCGGGTGTCGGCGCACGGCTGGGCGGGTACCGACCTCGCGAGATCGAGGAGGGCCGACATGGCGGCAGACGAAGCCGGGACGGACACCGCGCCGACACAGGGCACCGCGCCGAGGACGGGCACCGGCGCGACGCCCACGAACGGCGACACGGGACCGCGCCAGGCGTGGGCGGCGCTGCCGTGGCTGGTCCGGACCGCGGTGCTGTGGAGCGCCTGCCTGGTGGTGGTCGTCGCCGGGCTCTACCTGGTGGGCCGGATCGCCGTACTGCTGGCGCCGCTGGCCATCGCGTTGGCCGCCACCGTCTTCCTCACCGCGCTGCTCGACCCGGTGCTGCTCCTGCTGCGTCGGCTGCGGCTGCCGGCGGCGCTGGCCGCGCTGCTCACGGTGCTGCTGCTGCTCGGCGTCCTGGTCGGGCTGGGCGCGCTGGTGTGGAACCTGACCGCCAGCCAGTTCGACCAGCTCAGTCAGGAGCTGACCCAGGGGCTCGAACGCAGCCGGGACTTCGTCACCTCGACCCTGCCGGTCACCGACGCCCAACTGGACCGGCTGGTCGAGCAGGCCCGGCAGGGCTTCAGCGGCAGTTCCCCGGACCCGGTGGCGGGTGCCCGGACCGCCAGCGAGGTGGTCGGCTCCGCGCTGCTCGCCCTGGTGCTGCTCTTCTTCCTGCTCAAGGACGGCCGGTCGATGTGGCACTGGGTGCTGTCGCGGGTGTCCGGTCCGAACCGGTCGGTGGCGACCGAGGCCGGTCGGGCGGGCTGGCAGACGCTCGGCGCGTACAGCCGGGGAACGATGCTGATCGCCGCCATCGACGCGATCGGCATCGGCCTGGCCCTGGTGCTGCTGCGGGTGCCGCTCGCCCTGCCACTGGCGTTGATCACCTTCCTCGGCGGTTTCGTACCCATCATCGGGGCGACCGTCGCGGGTGCGGTGGCGGTGCTGGTGGCGTTGGCGGCGAACGGGCCGACCACCGCGCTGCTCACCCTCGCCGCCGTGATCGCCGTGCAGCAGATCGAGGGCAACCTGTTGGAGCCGCTGGTGATGAAGCGGCAGGTCCGGCTGCATCCGGCGGTGATCCTGGTGGCGGTCACGGCCGGCACGTTGATCGCGGGTATCGCCGGCGCCTTCGTCAGCGTCCCGATCACCGCCGTGCTCTGGCGCGTCATCGACACAGTTCAACGACGCAGGTCCGCCGCGAACGGTCTGCTCACCGGCTGAGGTGGCTGGTGAACCAGGCGCCGGCCTGCTCGGCGACCTGGTCGAGGGTCCCGGGCTCCTCGAAGAGGTGGGTGGCGCCCGGGACCACCCGCAGCTCGCCGACGTCCCCCAGCTCGGCCAACGCCTGCTCGTTCAGCGCGATCACCTCCTCGTCCAAGCCGCCGACCAGCAGCAGCGTGGGCGTACGCACCTGGGGCAGCGCGGCGCCGGCCAGGTCGGGCCGGCCGCCGCGGCTGACGACGGCGCCCACCCGGTCGGCGCGCGTCGACGCCGCGACCAGGGCGGCGGCGGCGCCCGTGCTGGCGCCGAACAGGCCGATCGGTACGTCACCGGCGGGCCGCTCCACCGCGAGCCAGTCGACGATCCCGGCGAGGCGGCTCGCCAACAGCCCGATGTCGAACCGCAGTTCGGCGGTGCGCGCGTCCACCTCGTCCTCGGTCGGGGTGAGCAGGTCCGCCAGCACGGTGCCGAGCCCACGGTCGTTCAGCGTCCGGGCCACCGCCACGTTGCGCGGGCTGTGCCGGGAGCTGCCGCTGCCGTGCGCGAACAGCACCACGCCGACCGGCCGCGCGGGCACCGTCAGGTCGGCGGGGAGCGCGACGTCCCCCACCGGCACCATCACCGTGCTGCGCTGCTCGTCCATACCCCACCTCCGGATGCTCGCCTGCGGCCCGGGTACCCCGCCCGCCGCAACGCACGCACGTCGGTGGTGGCCGCGTTTGCCCGGTGGGGCCTCGGGTACGCGACGAGCGACCGCAGACCGTGTCGGCGCAACCGCGCCCCGACGGATCGCGAGGATCGCCATGGCCCAGCAGCAGCCGTCCCGACAGCAGCAGATGGACGAGCGGAAGAGGCGGGAACAGGACGCCGAACGCAACCAGGACTTCGGGGACCGGGCCGCTTCGGCCCGCCTTCCCGACGACCCCAAGGCGATGGCGCCCCGGGACGCGATCGGGCGCCCGTCCACCGGCGAGCCCATCTGACCCAGGCGCACGGCGGCCGGGGCGGGAGACGATCCCGCCCCGGCCGTTCAGTCCTTGTGCTCGGGCAGCCGGAGCAGCGGCGACCGGCCCGGTGGGTGCTCCGGTGGCGGCCCGGACGGTTCGGCCGGCGGCACCGGCACGGTCACCGGCTCGTCGCAGGTCACCCGCAGCACCTGGTCGTGGTGCCGCAGCTCGACCACGTCGTCCGGACCGCCGTGGCGCAGCGAGTACGTCGTCTGGTGCGGCCGGACGTCCACCCGCAGCGCCAGTCCACGCCACTGGAGGGAGAACTCCAGCCGGCTCAGGCGACTGGAGAGCCGGGGCGCGAACGACAGCCGACCGTCGTGGTCCCGCAGACCGCCGAGTCCGCCGACCAGGGCGAGCCACGCGCCCGCCAGCGAGGCCATGTGCACGCCGTCGCGGGTGTTCTCGTTGAGGTCGTGCAGGTCCATCAGCGCGGCCTCGCGCAGGTAGATGTGCGCCAGCTCGGGATGGCCGACCTCGGCGGCGAGCACCGCCTGGGTGCAGGCCGAGAGCGACGAGTCCCGCACGGTCCGCCGCTCGTAGTAGAGGAAGTTGCGCATCTTCTCCTCGGGGGTGAACGCGTCCCCCCGCCAGTGCATGGCCAGCACCAGGTCGGCCTGCTTGACCACCTGCTTGCGGTACAGGTCGAAGTACGGGTAGTGCAGCAGCAGCGGGTACTTCTCCGCGGGTGTGTGGGCGAAGTCCCACTCCTCGAGCCGGGTGAACCCCTCGACCTGCTGGTGGACGCCGATCTCGTCGTCGTACGGGACGTGCATGGAGGCGGCGGCGTCCCGCCAGCTCGCCGCCTCCTCGTCGTTGACCCCGAGGTGGGCGGCGTCGTCCCGGTAGCGCATCACCACGTCGGCGGCGGCGAGCAGGTTCCGCTGCGCCATCAGGTTGGTGTAGACGTTGTCGTTCTTGACGGCGGTGTACTCGTCCGGGCCGGTCACCCCGTCGATGTGGAACTGCCCGTGCCGGTCGTGGTGGCCGAGCGAACGCCACAACCGGGCGGTCTCCACCAGCAGCTCCAGCCCGATCTCCCGTTCCAGCGCGGTGTCCCCGGTGACCAGCACGTAGCGGCGCAATGCGTCGGCGATGTCGGCGGCGATGTGGAAGGCGGCCGTTCCCGCCGGCCAGTACCCGGAGGACTCCGGACCCTCGATGGTCCGCCACGGGAACGCGGCGCCCTTGAGGTTGAGGGTCGCGGCCCGTTCCCGCGCGCTGTCGAGCGTGCTGTGCCGCCAGTGCAATGCGTTACGGACCGCGCTCGGCTGGGTGTACGTGAGCACCGGCAGGACGAACATCTCGGTGTCCCAGAAGGCGTGCCCGTCGTACCCGGGGCCGGTCAGTCCCTTCGCCGAGATGGGCCGCCGTTCGGCCCGGGCGCCGGCCTGGAGAACGTGGAAGAGGCCGAACCGGACGGCCTGCTGCACCTCCGGGTCCCCGTCGACCCGCACGTCCGCGGCATCCCAGAAGTCGTCGAGGTAGCCGCGCTGCTCCCGGCAGAGCCCCTCCCAGCCGTCCAGCTTGGCCGCGGCCAGCGCCGCGCCGACCTGGTCGCGTAGCGCGGGCAGCGAGCGTCGGCTCGACCAGCCGTACGTCAGGTACTTGACCACCCGCAGCTTTTCACCGGGTTTGAGCACGCAGCCGAGTGTGGTACGGACCCAGTTCTCGTACCCCTCGGATTCGATCGTGGTGTGCTCGGGGCCGTGCACCTCGTGTTCCATCGCCGCGGCGACCCGCAGCCCGGAGACCTTGGTGCGGTGGATCAGCTGACCGCCGTCGGGGGTGGTCAGCTCCTCCTCGGCCTGCAACGGCGACTCCAGGACCGCCGCGACCCGGGGGTCCTTGCTCTGCGCGGGCAGCGACTCGTTGGCGACCAGCTCGGACTGCACGATCAGCCGCAGTGGGCCGTCGACGGCCTCCACCTCGTAGCTGATGGCGGCGACCGACCGCTGGGTGAACGACACCAGCCGGGTGCTGCGGACCTTGACCTCCCGGCCGGCGGGCGAGCGCCAGTGCAGTTCCCGGTGCAGGGTGCCGGCCCGCATGTCCAGGACCCGTTCGTGGGAGATCAGCTCGCCGTAGCGCACGTCGAGCGGTTCGTCGTTGACGAGCAGCCGGATCAGCTTGCCGTTTGTGACGTTGACGATGGTCTGCCCGGACTCGGGGAAGCCGTAGCCGGCCTCCGCGTACGGCAGGGGGCGAAGCTCGTAGAACGAGTTGAGGTACGTGCCGGGCAGGCCGTGCGGCTCGCCCTCGTCGAGGTTGCCGCGCAGCCCCACGTGACCGTTGGAGAGCGCGAAGACCGACTCGGACTGGGCCAGCACGTCCATGTCGAGTCGGGTTTCCCGGACGTGCCACTGTTCGACGGGATAGGCCCGTTCCCGGATCACGCGGGGCCCCGCTCTCCGGTCGCGTGCCGGGCTGCCCCGTCGGTGGCCCGGCGCGGCGCCGGCGGGTCGTCCGCGTCGAGCAGGTCGGCAAGGTCCTTGACCACGATGTCGGCGCCGTGGGCGAGCAGTTCGTCGGCCTGGCCGACCCGGTCGACACCCACCACGTAGCCGAAGCCGCCGGCCCGACCGGCCGCGACCCCGGACAGCGCGTCCTCGAAGACGGCGGCCCGCGTCGGGTCGACACCGAGCAGCCGGGCACCGGCGAGGAAGCTGTCCGGCTGCGGTTTGCCGCGCAGCCCCTGCGCCCGGGCCACCAGCCCATCGACCCGTGCCTCCAGCAGTGGCTCCAGCCCGGCGGCGGCGACCACCTCCCGCCCGTTGGCACTGGCGGTCACCACTGCTCGCCGCAGGCCGGCGTCGGCCGCCGCCTTCAGGTAGCGCACCGAACCCGGGTACACCTCGACTCCGGCGCTGCGCAGGCGCTCCAGCAGCAGGACGTTCTTGCGGTTGCCCACGCCGTTGACCGTGTCGGCGCTCGGCGGGTCGTCGGGGCTGCCCTCGGGCAGCACGATCCCGCGGGAGGCGAGGAACGCCCGGACGCCGTCCGCCCTGGGCCGGCCGTCGACGTAGCGGTTGTAGTCCGGGCCGGGGTCGAACGGTTGGAAGGGTTCACCGGTGGCGGTGGCGCGCTGCTGGAGGAACTCGTCGAACGTCTGCGTCCAGGCGGCGTTGTGCACCAGGGCGGTCTGCGTCAGCACACCGTCCAGATCGAAGAGACAGGCGGTCACATGAGCAGGTAGGCCCAGCACGGTACGAATCTAACCAGCCGGGCGGGCCCGCAAACCCGTTTCCGCTGGCCGGTCGCGGCTCAGTTCGGACGCAGCGTCCAGATCACGGTCATCGTCGCGGTGGTCCTGCCGTCCTCGGTGGCGATCTCCACCTCGACGCCGAACTCGGGTCGCCGACCGGCCTCCAGTTCGTCGATCACCTCGAGCGCCGGGCGGGCGAGGCGCGCGGTGGCCAGCACCGGGCCCATGGCGAGCTTGCGGTAGTCGATGTCGGCGTGGACGGCGAGCGGCACGGCACGGTCCAGCAAGTGCCCGAAGGCGGCCAGCACGACCGTGCCGGAGGCCGTCTCACCGAGCGTGAACATGGCGCCGGCGTGCGGGCCGCCGACGTGGTTGTGGGTGGCCGGCGAGTCGGGGAGGCGGACGACGGCCCGCACCCCGCCCTCCGCCTCGGGTGCCACCTCGACGAATTCGATGCCGAGGGTCCGGGCGAAGGGCACCGCCTCGAGCATTCCGGCCGCCACCTGGCGGGAGTCGATGGTCATGACCTGACGTTACTCGCCGGTAACCAGGCAGGGCAACCAGGACCTCCCCCGCTCCGTCCGGGGTCAGAGGTTCGCGATCGTCCGCAGGATCTCGGCGTAGAAGTTGCCGTCGATGCTGCGGAAGAAGGCGAAATCCTGACCCGGGTCGCCGAAGAACGGGCGCAGGGTCCACGCCAGTTGGGTGCCGACGAAGCCGAAGAGCAGGATCCAGATGTAGAGCAGCGTCATGCTGGCCGGTCGCTGCGTCGGCTCGGCGCGCCGCACCTGCGGGCTGCCCCACGGGCGCTGGGCGGGCGCGTAGCCGGGCGGCATCATGCCGGGCGGGAAGGCCGCGGTCGCCGGCTGCCCGGTCCACTGCGCCGGAACCGGCGCCGGTGCGACGGCGGTGGCGCCGTTCGCGGCGGCCACTGCCGCGCCAGCCGGCACGGCGACGGGTTCGGCGACCGGCTCGGCACTCTGCCCGGCGGCCGGCGCGTCAGCCGGCGTCGAGCCCGCGGCCGGCGCGACCTGGGCCGGGGCCTGCGCCGTAGCCTGCGCCGGGGCCTTCGCGGTGGCGGCCTCCGGCGCGAGCAGGCCGTGGTCGTTGAGCACCTGCATCCCACCGGTGAGGAAGCGCAGCCCGACCAGCGCCGACAGGGTCAGGATCGCCACGTTGAGCAGCTTGAAGAACCCGTAGTCGGGCGCGGTGATCAGGAAGAAGAGACTGATCGGCGCGAACGCCACCGCGAGCATCGAGGTGACCGTGATGGCCACCATCACCAGGGCCAGTGACTGACGGACCGAGAGCCGAGCGCCGAAGACCAGGTTGAACAGGTAGAGCGTGGGCAGGCAGATGGCCAGCGTGACCAGGAACAGCAGTGGCAGCTTGAGAGCGGAGGTCAGCGCCATGAGCGGGCTGTGGAACGCGCCCAGCACCGCCCCGTAGCAGGCGAGCGCGATGGCGGAGCTGGCCAGCATCCGGCCGGTCAGTGCGTTCAGGTCGCCCTCGGCGACGATCTGCTGCCAGATGCCCTGCCGGTCGCGCAGGATGCGCTCGATGACGAGCGGACTGGGACGGTCACCCGACACGGGTGCACCCCTCTCGGTGGTCTCACTGTGGACTGGGTGCGCAGACGGTAGGACACCGGCGGGTGCCGCCGCCACCCCGACACGGCGCGTCGTCAGCGCCAACCAACGTCGATCCGTGCTCCACGCTCGTCGAAGAAGTGCAGCGCGTCCATTCGAACCGAGACCGCGAGCTGGTGGCCGGCGGTGACCGCCGGGTACGGCGCCAACCGCACCGCCAGCTCCGCCGGACGCCTGTGGTGCCGACCCGGGTCGGGCAGGACGCTCGTCCGGTTGCCGCCGGTCGGCGCCTCGACCGGTTCCACCGGCTTGCCGGTGAGCCGCTGCATCACGGAGCCGAACCTGCGCAGGCCCCGCTGGCCCACGGGCGGCGGGTCCAGCGGAGCGCCCATCTCGTCGACCATGATCGCGGTCGCGCCGATGTCGAGGAACGCGAGCGACTCGTGGCCGTGGTGCTCCAGATAGCGGATGCGGCCGTGCAGCACGTCACCGGGGCTGTCCGGGCTGACCGGGGTGAGCGCCTCGGCTCGCATGCCGACGACGATCCGCTCGCCGTGGTAGTGCGCCACCGCCCGGCTGCGGATGTCGTTCCAGGGCAGGTAGAGCGACTGTTCGCCGAGGTTGAGCGTGACGTACCGGTCGAGGTGGACGTAGACCGACGCCTCCAGCAGGTTCATCCGGGGGCTGCCCAGGAAGGCGGCCACGTAGAGCGTCGCGGGGCGCCCGTACACCTGTGTCGGTGTGCCCACGTCCTGGAGCACGCCGCGGCGCATGATGGCCACCCGGTCGGCCATGGTGAGCGCCTCGGCCTGGTCGTGGGTGACGTAGACGGTGGTGACGCCCAGCTCCCGGGTGAGGCCGGAGATCTCGGCGCGTAACTCGGCGCGCAGGCCGCTGTCCAGGTTGGACAGGGGCTCGTCCATCAGGAACAACCCGGGTCGGCGGACGATCGCCCGGCCCATGGCGACCCGCTGCCGCTGCCCGCCGGAGAGCTGCCCGGGCTTGCGGGCCAGCACGTCGCCGATGCCCAGCGCGCTGGCCACGTCGCTGACCCGCTCCCCGCGGGGCTCCGGCTCGACGCCGGACAGCCGCAGCGGGAAGGCGATGTTGTCGCCGACGGTCATGTGCGGGTAGAGCGCGAAGTCCTGGAACACCATGGCGATCTTCCGGTCCCGCGGCGGCAGGTCGTTGGCGAGTTCTCCGTCGAGCAGGACCGCCCCCTGGGTCGGATCCTCCAGGCCGGCGATCATCCGCAGCACCGTGGACTTCCCACATCCCGACGGGCCGAGCAGCACCATGAACTCGCCGTCGTTCACGTCCAGGTTGATGCTGTCGACGGCCACCGTGCCGTCCTTGAATATCTTGGTGACATCCTTGAGCGCGACGGTGCTCACCGTCTCCTCCCCCAGCTCGTCGGCCGAACCCCACAAGACTGTGACCAGGATCATCCGATCAGCACATCGGGTAAACGTCTCATGTTCGACCTATGACGCTGCCATTACACGACAGTACGCAGCGCGACGCGTGATCAGCAGTGCGACGAACGCCCGGCCGGCTCCCCCAGGAACACGCGGCGCACCACCCGCTCCGCCGCGTGCCCGTCGTCCAGGGTGCAGAATCGGCCCCGGAACTGGGCGCGGGCCTTGCTCGCCGCGTCCGAGCGCACCGCGTCGGTACGGAACAGGTCCAGCAGGCCGGTGAACGTGGTGGCCACCGCGCCCGGAGGCTCCGCCGTCACGTCTAAGTAGACGCCCCGGGCCAGCCGGTACGCGTCCCAGTCCGGTGTGTACAGCACGATCGGCCGATCCAGCACCGCATAGTCGAACATCGCCGAGGAGTAGTCGGTGACCAGCACGTCGGCCACCAGGTAGAGATCCTCCACCCGCTGGTGACCGCTGACGTCGCGGACCCGGTCACGGTCCACCGACCGCCCGGGGCGGCGGTCCCGGTCGTCGAAGTAGTGGCTGCGCATCAGCAGCCGGCCCGACCCTCCCAGCGCGTCGACGAACCGGTCCGGATCGAACGGCGGCCGGTAGCCGGGCAGGTGCTCGCGGTGTGTCGGGGCGTACAGCACCACCTGCTCGTCGGGGGCGAGACCGAAGTCGGCGCGCAGCCGGCGCACCTCGTCCGGGTCGGCGGTGACCAGCCGGTCGTTGCGCGGGTAGCCCACCTCCAGTGTGGTGTAGGTGGCCGGGTACGCCCGGTCCCACATCTGCGTGGAGAAGCTGTTCGAGCTGACGCTGTAGTCCCACCGGTCCACCCGGCGCAGCAGCCCGGCGAAGTCCATCCGGCCCGCGCCGATCGGGTAGCGCTGCTGGTCGAGCCCCATCACCTTCACCGGCGTGCCGTGGTGGGTCTGTACGTGCACCTGCTCCGGCCGCTTACGGACGAAGTCCGGGTAGTTCACGTTGTTGATCAGCCACCGGGCTCGGGCCAGCACCCGGTAGTAGGCCGGGGTGCCCGCGACCACGTACTCCACCCCCGCCGGCACGGCGTCCACCCGGTCGCGGCGCACGATCCACACACCCCGAACCTCGGGGGCCAGCCGCCGGGCCACCTCGTAGATCGCCGCCGGGTTGCAGGAGTATCCCCGGAACCAGTAGGCCGCGTACACGGCGAGCGTCGGGTCGACCGGCCGGCGCAGTTCCGCCCGGTAGTACTCGCGCAGCAGGCCGTCGCGGGTCAGCCGGGCGCCACGCCGGGCCGCCGGGCCGACCCGCCGTCGCACGGTACGGGTCTGCCGGCGGGCGGTGTCCCGGGCCCGGCTGGCGGCCCGCAGCGCGCTGAACGTCCGCCACCGGCCGGCGGCGACCAGCCGGTGCTTGATCCCCTCCACCCCGTCCGGCACCGGGTAGCCGCCGTCCGGCAGCCAGCGCGCGTAGTCGGCGGTGATCTGCGCGAAGAACGCCGGCCGCAGTTCCGGCGCGATGCGCTGGCCGTTGCCGAGCACCGTCAGGTAGTGCCAGATCATCCGCTCGAAGACCGCCGGCCGCAGGGCGTCCGTCGCCGGCCCCCACTCATCCATCAGGTGGAACACCCGGTGCCACTGCGGAAACACCTCGAAGTGCCGGTCGCCTCGGGTCCGGGTGATCGCGCCGGCGCGGCGCTGCCGGTAGTTGACACACACCTGGTCGAGTACGCCGATCCGCCGTGCCGCCATCAGCACCGGATAGCTGAACGACACGTCCTCGTACCAGCCCGGCGCGAAGCGCAGACCCAGGTCGACCAGGAACTCCCGACGGACCAGCCGGTTCCACGCGGTGTGCAGCAGGCGCATCGCCTCCGGCCGGTCCCGCAGCCGGAAGGTGTGCGCGCCGGGCGACTGCGGGAACACCTCGGCCATCGCGCTGCGGGTGACTGTGTCGTTCCAGTGGGCGCGGACGTGGTCGACAAGCAGCACGTCGGGGCTGGTGGCCCGCAACCGCTCGGCGACCGCCGGCAGGCACTCCGGCGCCAGCCAGTCGTCGCCGTCGAGAAACCAGACGTACTCGCCGACGGCCCGGTCCAGCCCGACGTTGCGGGCCGGACCGAGACCGATGTTCTCCGACAGCCGGACCGAGCGGACCCGCTGGTCACGGGCCGCGTACTCGTCGATGATCTCGCCGCTGGCGTCCGGCGAGCAGTCGTCGACGGCGATCACCTCGACGTCCGTCTCCGGCTGGCCGAGGATCGAATCCAGGCACTCACGCAGATAGCCCTGCACCCGGAAGGCCGGTACGACGAAACTGATCAGGGTCATCCGGCCGTCCCTCCGTCAGCGCGGCACGGCACCTCCCGCGCCCACCGGCGCGGCCGACGCCCGCGCGCCACGGGACGGCCGGACGAACCAGGCCAGGACGACGCTCGCCACGAAAACCACGAGAAGGTACGCACCGAGTGTAGCCATGCCGATACTCACGATGCCGGCAATCGCCACGAGGGTCAGCAGCACCGAACGACCGTCCCAGCCCAGGGTGGCCGCGTGCAGGGGCGGCGCCGCCTGCCGCTTCTCCAGCCGGGCGGTCAGGTCGTAGTGGTGCACGGTGAGCACGAAGACGTACCCGAAGATCAGCCAACCCGGCGCGTCCCCGACCACCCCGACCGCGATCGCGAACAGGTACTCGGCGGCCCGCAACGCCGCCGGCACCAGCCAGTCCAGCGGGCCGTTGTGCGCGGCCCCGGCACCGAGGCCGCCGGCCAGGAGCACCAGCAGCGCCACCGGCACCGCCCAGCGCAGCCCGTCGGGTGTGTCGCTCCACAGCGCCGCGACCAGCAGCGCCGCCGGGCCGAGCGCGGCGATCACCGACAGGGTGAGCGGCCCCATCGGGCGGACCACCGGCAGCCGGCGGACCAGCGGACCGTCGTCGCGGTGCAGGGTGGCGTCGACCGTGTCCAGCACCGGCACCCACATCCAGCGGGCCCGCAGCGTGCGCAGCGCACCGGTGTACGCGAACGCCAACGCCCCCCAGACCAGCACCGCGATGAGGCTGACCAGCGGGTTGAACAGCGCCACGGTCAGCGCGATCAACGCCCACCGCTCACCGATCGGAAAGACCACTGTCCGCTTCAGCCAGTACGACAGCGAGCCGGTGTCGGCCTGCACCCGGGTCGACGCGGCGTTCAACCGGTCACCGATCCCGCCGCTGACACCCGCCGTCGGCCGGGGCCGGCGGGCCGCCTCGTCGTGCAGCACCCCGTACCAGGTGTCGGTCATGTGCCGGACGGTCTGCAACGTCATCGCGGCGATCGCCAGCGCCCAGCCGTTGCCCAACCCGGCGTGACTCACCCCGAAGCCGAGACCGGCGTAGACCAGGTACTCCTTCGCCCGGTCGGCCATGGTGTCCAGCCAGCCGCCCCAGGCGCTGAAGTTCCGGGTGTAGCGGGCCAACTGGCCGTCCACGCAGTCCAGCACGAAGCCGAGGTAGAGCAGCACCGCACCGCTGACCAGCGCCAGCCGCCCGCCGACGCCGAACAGCACGGCGGCGGCCAGCGCGAACAGCACCGAGATCACTGTCACGCCGGTCGGGGTGAGCCGCAGCCGGGCCGCCACCCGGACCAGGTACGGCGACCAGGTGCTGACGAAGTACGTGGAGAAGAAGTCGTCCTTCTCCTTCACCGACAGCCGCAACTCGGCCCGGTCCTCGTCGACAGCGGTCACCGCGGCCTCGGCGGCGACCAGACCGGCGTCGTCGTCGACGCGGTGCGCGACGAGCAGACGTACCCGCTGGGCGAAGATCAGGGTGCCGAGCGCCGCGAGCCCCGCGAAGAGCCGGTCCACGGCGGACCCGGGGCCGGCCACGGCGGCGGCCCGGGCGGCTGCGGCCAGTGTCGGTCGGTCGTCGACGCCGACGCGCAGCGCGCCGCCGAACACACCTGTGGCGTCGCCGTCGAGGGCGTCCAGCGGGCCGGCGTCGACGACCTGACCGCGCTCCTCGCGCACCGCGGTACGCCCGGGCACCGGCGGGTCGGTCAGCACCAACGCCACGGTCGGCCCGACCGGGCTGGTGGCGAGGTGCCGCAGGACGGCGGTGTGCGCCACCAGGTCGGTGCCGGTGATCAGCAGCGGACCGGTGGCGGCGTCGGCCAGCGCGGCCAGCTCGTCGAGGGTCGCCGCGAAGCGCACCTCGTCCGCCCCGGCCCGGCGCAACTGGTCGGCGAGCCGGTCGGCCAGCGGCTCACCGGTCGCGGTGGTCAGGCCCGCCGCGGGCGTCCCGGCGGCGAGCACGATCGCGAGCGTCACCGCGGGACCGCGGCGTGGTACGCGTCGAGCGCCTCGGCGATGGTGCCGTCGAGCGTCAGCCGGCCCGCGTCGAGGTACAACCCCCGACGGCAGAACCGGGTCAGGTCCTTTTCGTTGTGTGACACCAGCACGAGCGTGCGCCCCTCCCCGAGCAGACGATCAATCGTCGCGTAACACTTCTTGCGGAACTCCGCGTCCCCGACCGCCGTCACCTCGTCCATCAGCAGGATCGGATGCGGCAGGTGCGAGATGATCGCGAAGCCGAGCCGTACCTTCATCCCGGACGAGTAGTGCCGCACCGACGTGTCGATGGCCCGTTCCACCTGCTCACCGGCGAACTCGACGATCTCGTCGAAGTGCCGCTTCAGGTAGCCCGCCGACAGGCCGTGCAACCCACCGACCAGGTGCAGGTTCTCCCGGCCGGTCAGGTCGTTGGAGAAGCCGGCGGACAGCTCCAGCAGTGGCGCCACCGCGCCGTGCACCCGGATGCCGCCCTCGTCCGGGATGAGCACCCCGGCGATCAGCCGCAGCAGGGTGCTCTTGCCGGTCCCGTTGCGGCCGATCACCCCGACGGTCTCGCCCGGCTCGACGGTGAACGACACGTCGCGCAGCGGCCAGAACTGGCCCGGCAGGGCACCGCGCCCACCGCGGTGGATGAACAGCTCCCGCAGCCGC
Organism: Micromonospora orduensis; assembly: GCF_006228125.1. GTDB lineage: Bacteria > Actinomycetota > Actinomycetes > Mycobacteriales > Micromonosporaceae > Micromonospora > Micromonospora orduensis. The sequence continues at coordinate 54,087 of NZ_VDFY01000121.1, forward strand.
AGCTGCCGGCGACGGTTACGGACGAACCGGATGCCGAGCCCGTCGGCCTCGATGATCGGCGCGGCCATCAGAGTTCCTTGAGCACGGCTGGCTCCAACCGGCGGAACGACCACCAGCCGGCGGCCAGCACCAGCAGGCTGCCGACGATCGTGGTGGCTAGCAGCCGGGCGTCCGGGAACTCGTCCGGATACCAGATCGCGTGGTGCAGCTGGAAGATCCCGACCAGCGGGTTCAGCTCGTACACGAGCTTCAGCCAGCCCGGCAGACCGGACTCGCGGACCAGGCTGAGCGGATAGATGATCGGCGTGGCGTAGAAGAGCACCCGGATGATCAGCCGCATGAGCCGTTCCACGTCGCGCATCAGCACGTTCCACGCGGACAGCAGCAGGGCGAGCCCGACCAGCAGCACACCCTGCACTGCCACCGCCAACGGCAGCGCCAGCAACGACCAGCCGGGGTGGATCCGGCCGTGCACCGCGTAGATCACCGCGACGGCGACCAGGATCGGCAGGCCGGCCGCGTACTCGGCGAACCGGCCGGTGACCCGGCCGATCGGGAAGACCTGACGCGGCACGTTCATCGTGGTGATCAGCCGGGACTGGCCGGTCAGCGCGTTGGTGGCCTCACTCAACGCCGAACTGGTCCACATCCAGGCGAAGATCCCGGTGATCAGGAACAGCGGATACGACCCGGCCGCCTCACCGAGGTGCCGACCGGTGTCCCGGGAGTAGAGCACCCCGAACACGAACCAGTAGATGGCGCCCATGCCGAGCGGCTCGATCAGCGACCAGAAGTAGCCAAGCACCGACTGCTGGTACTTGACCGCCAGGTCCCGCCTGACCAGGATGCGCAGCGAGTTGCGGTGCGACCACAACGCCGCGACGCCAGAGGTCACCGCGAGCCTCCCGCCTCCCGAAACGGACGACAGGTTAGCAGTCGGTGAACGAATGCCCCGAATCGGCCGTACTCAGCACTCGATCACGTTGACGGCCAGACCGCCGCGCGCCGTCTCCTTGTACTTGACCTTCATGTCGGCGCCCGTCTCCCGCATGGTCTTGATGACCTTGTCCAGTGACACCGCGTGCACACCGTCGCCGCGCAGCGCCAGCCGGGCGGCCGTGATCGCCTTGATGCTAGCCACGGCGTTCCGCTCGATGCAGGGGATCTGCACCAGGCCACCCACCGGATCACACGTCAACCCGAGGTTGTGCTCCATCCCGATCTCGGCCGCGTTCTCCACCTGCTCCGGGGTGCCACCGAGCGCCTCGGCCAGCCCCGCCGCCGCCATCGAACACGCCGAGCCGACCTCACCCTGGCAGCCCACCTCCGCGCCGGAGATCGACGCGTTCTCCTTGAACAGCACACCGATCGCCCCGGCGGCCAGCAGGAACCGCACCACGCCGTCCTCGTCGGCGCCCGGCACGAACCGCGTGTAGTAGTGCAGCACCGCCGGAATGATCCCGGCCGCGCCGTTCGTCGGCGCGGTCACCACCCGCCCGCCCGCCGCGTTCTCCTCGTTCACCGCGAGGGCGAACAGCGTCACCCAGTCCATGGCGTGCAGCGGGTCGGGCGTCCCCGCGTCCGCCTCCAGGCCGCGCCGCAGCTCCGCCGCGCGCCGCCGGACCTTCAAACCACCAGGGAGTACGCCGTCCCGCTCGCAGCCGCGCTGCACGCACTCCCGCATCACCCGCCAGATCTCCAGCAGACCCGCCCGGATCTCCGCCTCGCCGCGCCAGGACCGCTCGTTGGCCAGCATCACCTCGCTGATCGACAGCCCGGTGCCGGTGGTGACGTCGAGGAGCTGCGCGCCGGTCAGGAACGGGTACCGCACCCGGGTGCTGTCCGGCTTGATCCGGTCCGCACCGGCCGCCTCCTCGTCCACCACGAAACCGCCACCCACCGAGTAGTAGGTGCGGCTGCGCAGCTCGGCGCCCTCGGCGTCGTACGCCGCGAAGGTCATCCCGTTCGGGTGGTACGGCAGCGACCGGCGGCGGTGCAGCGTCAGATCCCGGTCCGGGTCGAAGTCGATCTCGTGCGCGTCCAGCAGGCTGATCCGCCGCTCGGCGCGAATGCGCTCGACCCGAGGGCCGACCGTGTCCGTGTCAACGGTCTCCGGCGACTCGCCCGCCAGCCCCAGCAGCACCGCCGGCCCGCTGCCGTGGCCGTGCCCCGTGGCGCCCAACGAACCGAACAGCTCGGCCTGCACCCGCGCGGTGCCGGTGAGCAGCCCATCGGCCTTGAGCCCTGCCACGAACGTACGGGCGGCCCGCATCGGCCCCACCGTGTGCGAGCTGGACGGCCCGATGCCGACGCTGAAGAGGTCGAAAACACTGATCATGGCTGCGCTTCCTCGCCGTTGCCCGTGGTACGGGTCCGGCCCGGTTCGTGGCCACCGGTCAGGCGGCCCCGCTCATGGCCGCCCGGTCGGTCGGCCGCTGGTCACCCGGGGTGCGGGTGCCCAACCAGCGAGCCTACCCGCCCAACCGACCGCCCAACCGGCCACCGCGAGGCGGCCACCTGACCGCCACCTGACCGCCGTCCCACCGCCACCTCCCCGCAGCGTCCGGCCGTCCCATCGCGCCCGCCCGGCTGCCCGGCTGCACGGGCTGCCCGGTCAAGATCACGCCAAGGCGCGAGGCGTCGGAGCCGGGCCGCACGGGTAAGTACCTACGGGTCCACGGGTTGCTGATCCTCCTCGGGACCGAGGTCGAGGTGGCCGCCCCTTTCTACCGTGGATTGCAGACGCGGCGCACCGCCGCAGAGTGGGAGTACGACGATGAGTCGCAAACTGGTCCGACCCCGCCAGGGGCGCATGCTCGCCGGTGTCTGCGCCGGCCTCGGTCAGCGGTTCGGCATGTCCGCCGGAATGGTCCGGCTGCTGTTCCTGCTGTCGCTGCTGCTGCCCGGCACCCAGGTGATCGTCTATCTGATCCTCTGGGTCCTCATGCCGAACGAGGACCGCTACCTCGCGTCCACCCGGCACTGACCCACGCCCGCACCACCCAGCGCTGCCCCACCCGAACCACACGACAGGGCTGAGATCGCACCGACGGGTTTGCGGGAGGCCACAACATCACTGATGTTGTGGCCTCCCGCGCGTCGGAGGCAGCAACATCCCTGATGTTGCGCGGATCTTGCGATGAGACGGGGGCGCGCGACGCGGACCTTGTGCCGAGGCGCCGGGACGTGCCGGCGCTCGCACGGAATCGCCCGCCCCAACATCCGTCGGGGCGGGCGATTCGGTGTGCGCGGTACAGGTGCGCGGGTCAGGGGGCCGTGTAGGTGACCGTGATCTGCTGGTAGCCGAGGGAGCGCAGCAGCCCCTCCAGCATCTTGCGGGTGTTCTCCTCGGCGCGGGCGGAGAGCCCGCTGTCCCGGGCGGCGGCGGTGATCCGTTCCTCGGCGAGCTGGTAGACCTGCTGCTGCCGGTTGGGGTCGTTGCCGACCAGGTCACCGAGCCGGTTGAGCAGACCGCGCTGCTCGGCGAAGACGTAGCTCTTCTCCAGGTCGAGGTTGGTCTCGCCGAGCTGCGGCGCGGGCAGCTTGATCTCGACCGACTTGCCGTCCGCGGACTGGACGACAGCACCCTCACCGATCTTGGTGAAGTCGACGTACGCCTCGACGCTGCCAGCTCCGACGAACAGGGTGCGCTCGTTGAGCAGGAAGTCCGGGACGTTACGGCGGTCGTTCTGCGTGTCGACCACGACCTGGAAGTTGCCCTCGGCGGCCACGTAGCGGCTGAGGTCCTGGATCGACTTCAGCAGCGGGGGTTGGCTGCGGTCGGTCTGCTCCTTGGCGAACGGGTTACGGAAGTCGGGCAGGAAGCCGGTCACCTGAACGCCGAGCAGCACGACCACGGCGAGCGCGGCGGCACCCAGCAGAAGCAGCAGGCCCCGGGCCGCCCCACCGCCACCGGAGCCGCCGGGTGTGTCAGTGGTTGGTTCGGGTGTCGCGCTCGACCGCTCCTTGAGATCGTCCCCGGTCGGGTAACCGGGGAACTCCTTCGTGGGCTCGTTGATGCCAGCGTCGCGGGCCATCACGCTCACCGTCCTCGTCAGACACGTCGTCTGCCAATGACGTTACGGCCCCCGTACGACAGCCGCGCGGCGAGCGGCCGGAAAGAACAAACGGGCAGGTCAGGCGAAGGCGGAAAGCCCGGTGAGCCGCTGCCCCACGACGAGCTGGTGGATCTCCGAGGTGCCCTCGTAGGTCAGCACGCTCTCCAGGTTGTTCGCGTGCCGCATCACCGGGTACTCCCCGGAGACGCCGTTGGCGCCGAGGATGGTCCGGCACTGCCGGGCGATGGCCAGGGCCTCCCGTACGTTGTTCAGCTTGCCCACGCTGACCTGGTCGGGGCGGAGCCGGCCGGCGTCGGCGAGGCGGCCCAGGTGCAGCGCGAGCAGTTGTCCCTTGACCAGTTCGACTGCCATGTCGGCGAGCTTGGCCTGGGTGAGCTGGAACCCGGCGATCGGGCGACCGAACTGGGTGCGGGTGGTGGCGTACGCCAGGGTGGTCTCCAGGCAGTCCCGGGCGGCGCCGAGAGAGCCCCAGACGATGCCGTACCGGGCTTCGGTGAGGCAGCTCAGCGGGGCCTTGAGCCCGGCAGCCTCGGGCAGTTGGGCGTCGGCCGGGAGCCGGACGTCGTCGAGCACGATCTCGCCGGTCACCGACGCGCGCAGCGACATCTTGCGGCGGATCTCGCGGGCCGTGACACCGGGCGTGTCCATCGGTACGGCGAAACCCCGCACGCCGGAGTCGGTGCGCGCCCAGATCACCGCGACGTCGGCGATCGGCGCGTTGGTGATCCACATCTTGCCGCCGTTGAGCAGCCAGTCGTCGCCGTCGCGGCGGGCGCGGGTGGCCATGGAGGCGGGGTCGGAGCCGTGGTCCGGCTCGGTCAGGCCGAAGCAGCCGATCGCCTCACCGGTCGCCATCGACGGCAGCCATCGTTGCTTCTGCTCCTCGCTGCCGTAGCGCCAGATGGCGTACATGGCCAGTGAGCCCTGCACCGAGACCAGCGAACGGAGGCCGGAGTCGCCGGCCTCCAGCTCCTGGCAGGCCAGCCCGTACGCGACGGCGGAGGCGCCGGCGCAGCCGTAGCCGGTGAGGTGCATGCCGAGCAGCCCGAGTTTGCCGAATTCGCGGGCCAGCTCGCGGGCCGGCACGCGGCCCTCCTCGTACCAGTCGGCGACGTGCGGGCGGACCCGGTCGTCGACGAGTTGGCGGACGACGTCGCGGATCTGCCGCTCCTCGTCGGTGAGCGACGGGTCCAGGTCGAGCAGATCGAGGGCAGTCATGCCGCCACCTTAACGAAGCCTCAGCTCAGGCCGTTCACTCGATCGGCCCGGAGAGCACCAGCACCCGGGCGTGGATCTGGTTGCGCTGCTGAAGGGCGGCGCGCAGCGCCCGGTGCAGCCCGTCCTCCAGGTAGAGGCCGCCGTTCCACTGCACCACGTGCGGGAAGAGGTCGCCGTAGAAGGTGGAGTCCTCGGCGAGGAGCTTGTCGAGCGCCAGCTCGCGCTTGGTGGTGATCAACTGGTCCAGACGCAGCGGACGCGGCGGAATCTCCGCCCACTGCTTGAGCGTCAGATTGTGCTCCGGATAGGGACGCCCGTCCCGGACCGCTCTGAAGATCACGACGGCACGCTCCCCTCCCCGTGGCCGGGCCGACCGACGGCGCCGAGCCGGGCCGCGGCGGGCACCGCGCGGCGCGGCACCGATGACCGTGCCAGCCTAGCCGTCCGGTGCACGTTGCGTTCTGCTCCCTGATGTCAGTTTCGCTATCGGTCGTCCGATCCTCAACCGGACAAGCGGGACATCCGGTTCAGCTCCACCGGCCCCGACGCACCACTTCGTCCACTCCCCGACGCCCACGGCGCAATGACGGTGACCGATGGTCGGGGGCACGGTAACCGATTGTGATGGCACCGACGGGTTGGTACTCGTCCGGCACGCCGAACGCGTTCCGGTAGGCGGCCAGTCGCTGCGGCGGGATGCCGAAGAAACACGCCCCCAGTCCCTCGTCCACCGCGGTGAGCAACATCAGCAGCGCGGCGAACCCGGCGTCGACATGCCAGTACGGCACCGGCCAGCGGTCGGTCGACCGGTCCGTCCAGCCCTTGTCCGGCTCGGCGTACCGCCGCAGGTAGGCCGACTCGTTGGCGTGCGGCACCACGATCAGTGGCGCCCGGCGCATCCCGGCCAGCCACCGCTCCCGGCCGCCGCCGTCCGGCGTGGTCGCGGCCCAGAACCGGTCCCGGTCGGCGGCCTCCTCCAGCACGAGGAAACCCCAGCCCTGCGCGAACCCGGCCGACGGGGCGCGGATCGCGTGGTCTAGCAGCCGGTCGACCACGTCGGGCGGGACGGGACGGTCCGGGTCGTAGTTGCGCACCATCCGCCGTCGGCGGACGACCTCGGCGAACTCCATCAGGCTCCGGGGCGGATGCCCCAGGCGCCCCGCCAGGTCCTGCCCGGCTTGAGCGTGAGCACGTCCTTGCCCGACCGGAACGCGTCCGGCGGGCAGGTCATCGGCTCGATCGCCACCGAGCGGCGGTGCCGCTCCCCGGTGAGGGCGTCCCCGGTGAACACCTGCCACCAGCCGAACTCGGCGTCCGCCCAGATGCTCACGCCCGCCGAGCCGTCCGGTGCGGCAAGGCTCACCGAGGAGCCGCCGTCGGCGTCGCGGATCACCCCGCCGAAGCAGAGATCCAGCTCCGCGCCGCCGATCCGGCGCGGGCTCGTCCAGTCGTACTGGGTGCCGGCCACCGGGCTCGCCCCCACCGGCAGCAGCCGACCGTCCACCAGCACGCGGGTACGGGTGGGCAGGCGCATGACCAGGTCGTCCACGGCGACGCCCGGCAGTTGCAGGTACGGGTGCACGGAGAACCCGAACGGCGCCACCTCCGCACCGATGTTGCTCACCTCGTGCTCGGCGCGCAGCCCGTCCGCGTCGACGCTCCACCGGCTGCGCAGCCGCAGCGGCCACTCATAGCCGGGCTGCGGCGGCAGGTCGTAGCCGACAGTCACCGCGTCCTCCGACTGCTCCAGCAACTGCCACGGCACCCAGTTGACCAGCCCGTGGATGGCCACGTGCCGTTCCGGCTCGGTCAGCGCCAGCTGGTGCGTCCGCCCACCGAACGGGTAGCGGCCGTCGCGGATCCGGTTCGGCCAGGGCGCCAGCACCTGCCCGGCGCAACCGGGGCAGACCTCGTCGGTCCGGTACCCGTCGACCAGGTCGACGCCGTCGTGCCGGTACGTCCGCAGCCCGCCGCCCACCTCCACGATGACGGCCTCGTGGCCGGCGGCGGAGATGGTCCACTGGGCGCCGGAGAACGGGCGCTGGTCGGGGCTTTCCATGCCGGCGACCCTAACCGGTCAGGTGCGGTCACCGCTCGACGCGGTAGCGGCCCGGTAGCGCAGCAGCGCCGGGAACGCGACAGCCAGCACCACCACGAGTACCGCCGAGGCGAGACCGCCGGCGACCCAGGCGACCCCGCCACCGAACCCGGCGGCCATGGTGCCGGCCCGCAGATCGCCCAGGCGCGGGCCACCCGCCACCACCACCGTGTTGACGCCCTGGAGTCGACCGCGCATCCGGTCCGGCGCGTACACCAGCAGCATCGACTGGCGCAGCACCGCGCTGATCAGGTCGGCGGCGCCGGCCACGGCGAGCAGGGCGACCATCAGCCAGAGCTGTCGGGCCAGCCCAGCCGCGGCGATGGCCAGGCCCCAGCCGACCACGGCGAGCACCAGGCCGAGGCCCTGGCGGCGCAGCCGGCCGATCCAGCCGGAGGTCAACCCGCCGATCATCGAACCGATCGCGATGGCGCTGTAGAGCAGGCCGACCGCGCCACCGCCGCCAAACCGCTCGTTCGCGATCTCCGGAAAGAGGGCCCGTGGCATGGCGAGGATCATCGCGATCAGGTCCACGCCGAAGGAGAGCAGCAGGACCGGGGTGGTGGCCAGATAGCGGAATCCGTCGATCACGCTGGCCAGGCCGGCGCGACGGGCCTGGCCGTCGGCGGTGGGCTCGGGCGGTAGCGAGGGCAGCCGCAGCGCGGCCCAGAGCATCGCGGTGAACAGCACCGCGTCCAACCCGTACGCGATCGGCAGGACCACAGTGGTGTCCGGCGAGGCGGCGAGGATCAGGCCGGCGGCGAGCGGGCCGGCGACCGAGGCGGCGGTGAAGGTCGTGTAGTTCAGGGTGGTGGCGGACGCCACCAGGTCCTCCGGCACCAGCCGGGGCAGCATGGCGCTGCGGGCCGGCGAGCTGATCGCGAAAGCCACCGACTGCACCGCCATCAACGCCAGCAGCAGCACCGGACTGCCCACGTCCAACAGGGCCTGGAGCAGCAGCCCGAGGGTGGATGCCCAGAGCAACAATGAGCCACCGAGCAGCACCGCACGGCGGTCGCGGGCGTCGGCGACCGCGCCGCCCCAGAGCCCGAAGATCAGCAACGGTACGAAGGCGGCCACTCCCAGCAGGCCCACCCAGAACGAGTCCCGGGTCAGGGCGTACATCTCCACCGGGACCGCGACGGCGGTGAACTGGAAGCCGAACATCGCCACCGTGTTGCCGAGCCACAACCGTCGGTACGCCGGGACGCGCAGCGGACGGACGTCGATAGCCCAGCGGCGCGCTCCGCGCGGCCGGGCCTCCTGCACATCCGTCACGGGGCCAGCCGCTCGACGGTCCACGCACCCTCGTCGAGGTGGCGGAAGCGCAGCCGGTCGTGCAGCCGGCCGGCCCGGCCCTGCCAGAACTCCACCGAGTCGGGACGGACCCGCAACCCACCCCAGTGCGGAGGGGTCGGAATGGCGGCGTCGTCGGCGTACCGCTCGGCGACCTCCCGGTAGCGCTCCTCCAGGGCGGCCCGGTCCGGCACCACCTGTGACTGGGGGCTGGCCCAGGCGCCCAGTTGGGAGCCGCGCGGACGGCTGGCGAAGTACGCGTCGGTCTCGGCCCGGTCGACCGGGGCGATCCGTCCGGTGACGACCACCTGCCGCTGCATCGCGAACCAGGGGAAGACCAGGCTGGCGTACGGGTTGGCGCTCGCCTCGACGCCCTTGCGGGAGAGGTGGTTGGTGAAGAAGACGAAACCGCTCGGGTCGTACCCCTTGAGCAGCACCGTCCGTCCACTCGGCCGGCCGGCGGCGTCGGCGGTGCCCACCACCATCGCGTTGGGTTCGGGTAGCCCGAAGGCCACCGCGTCGGCGAACCAGCTGTCGAACTGGGTGTGCCAGTCGACGGCCAGGTCAGCTTCGGTCAGGCCCAGGTCCGCCGCGTACTCGTTACGCATGGCGGCCGGGGCGGGTGTGTCGCCCGTCACGTCCCCACTCCTTCTCGGCGGCCTCGCCGACGCCCTCCCGCGCTGACCAGCCCGCACCGCCCCAGTCTCACCGAGCCGTGCGGAGAATGCGCGTCCTGAGATGTCGTGTGCAGCACAGTGGCGGTGGGTCGCGTATCCGGTTACTGAGCGGGCAAGATGTTCCGAACACATCCCTGAGGGTCGCCTGAGGCGCTCGGCCGATCGGGCCGGATGAGCCGGACCGGGCGCACCGACCAGATCCAGGAGAGCGACATGGCCGATTTCAAACCCGGACTGGAGGGCGTAGCCGCCTTCGAGACCGAGATCGCCGAACCTGACCGCGAGGGTGGCGCGCTGCGCTATCGCGGGGTCGACATCGAGGATCTGATCGGCCAGGTCTCGTTCGGCAACGTGTGGGCGCTGCTGGTCGACGGCCGGTTCGGGCCGGGCCTGCCGCCGGCGGAGCCGTTCCCGGTGCCGGTGCACTCCGGTGACATCCGGGTCGACGTGCAGTCCGCGGTCGCCATGCTGGCCCCGTACTGGGGGCTCAGCCAGCTGTTGGACATCTCCGACGAGCAGGCCCGCGAGGACCTCGCCCGGGTCTCGGTGACCGCACTCTCCTTCGTCGCCCAGTCGGCCCGGGGCCTCGGCCTGCCGGCGGTGCCGCAGAAGGAGATCGACAAGGCGCAGACCATCGTCGAGCGGTTCATGAAGCGCTGGCGCGGCGAGCCCGACCCGCGGCACGTCAAGGCCGTCGACGCGTACTTCATCTCGGCCGCCGAGCACGGCCTGAACGCCTCCACCTTCACCGCCCGCATCGTCGCCTCCACCGGGGCGGACGCGGCGGCCTGCATCTCGTCGGGCATCGGCGCCCTCTCCGGCCCGCTGCACGGCGGCGCCCCGTCGCGGGTGCTCAGCATGCTGGAGGCGGTGGAGCGCAGCGGCGACGCCGAGGGCTACGTCAAAGGCGTCCTGGACCGCGGCGAGCGCCTGATGGGCTTCGGCCACCGGGTCTACCGTGCCGAGGACCCGCGCGCCCGCGTACTGCGGCGCACCGCCAAGGAGCTGGGCGCGCCGCGCTTCGAGATCGCCGAGGCGCTGGAGAAGGCGGCCCTGGCCGAGTTGCAGGCCCGCCGCCCGGACCGGGTGCTGGCCACGAACGTCGAGTTCTGGTCGGCCGTCGTGCTCGACTTCGCCGAGGTGCCGGCGCACATGTTCACCTCGATGTTCACCTGCGCCCGGATGGGCGGCTGGAGCGCGCACATCCTGGAGCAGAAGCGCCTTCAGCGGCTGGTCCGCCCGTCCGCCCGCTACGTGGGCCCGAACACCCGCAAGCCGTCCGACGTCGAGGGCTGGGCCGCCATCCCGCACGGCGTCTGATCTGTTCGACCGGGCCCCTCCGGCACGCCAGGCGTGCGGGAGGGGCCCGGTCGCGTGTGTGGCGCCGGGATGTGGCGAAGGACTCACGCCCGCCCTCGGGGGCCCGGCTTGAACCGATGGGTCCGGGTGCGAGGATGAGGGCCGGCAGTGTCGCCGGGCCCGCCCTCGCCCTTGCGGAAGGATCTTCAAGACCGTGGCTGACGCACCGACCATCCGGATTCCCGATGAGATCAAGCCCGCCGACGGCCGTTTCGGCTGCGGCCCGTCCAAGGTCCGTCCGGCGGCCGTGTCCGCACTCGCCGAGGTCGCCACGAGCTACCTAGGCACCTCGCACCGGCAGAAGACGGTCCGCGACCAGGTGGCGCGTCTGCGCTCCGGCATCGCCGAGTTCTTCTCGCTGCCCGAGGGCTACGAGGTCGTGATCGGCAACGGCGGCACCACGGCGTTCTGGGAGGTCGCCACCTTCGGCCTGATCCGCGACCGGGCGCAGTTCGCCAGCTTCGGCGAGTTCGGCGCCAAGTTCGCCAAGTCGGTCTCCGACGCGCCGTTCCTGGGCGAGCCGACCGTCCGCAAGGCCGACGCGGGCAGCGCGCCGACCCTGGTCGCCGAGTCCGGTGTCGACGCGTACGCGACGCCGCAGAACGAGACGTCGACCGGCGTCGCGGTGCCGATCAGCCGGGTGGCCGGTGCGGACGAGGGTTCGCTGCTGCTCGTCGACGCCACCTCGGGCGCCGGCGGCCTGGAGGTGAACGTCGGCGAGACCGACGTCTACTACTTCGCGCCGCAGAAGTGCTTCGGCTCCGACGGCGGTCTCTGGCTGGCCCTGATGTCGCCGGCCGCACTGGACCGGGCCGCCGAGATCAAGGCGTCCGGGCGGTACATCCCGGCGTTCCTCGACCTGGTCACCGCGATCGACAACTCGCGGCTGGAGCAGACGTACAACACCCCGGCGCTGGCGACCATCTTCCTGGCCGCCGAGCAGACCGACTGGATGAACGCGCAGGGCGGCCTGGCCTGGGCGGCCAAGCGCACCGCGGAGAGCGCCGCGACGGTGTACGGCTGGGCGGAGCGGTCCACGGTGGCCACCCCGTTCGTCGCCGACCCGACGCTGCGGTCCAACGTGGTCGCCACCATCGACTTCGCCGACGGGGTGGACGCCACCGCGATCGCGAAGGTACTGCGCGCCAACGGCATCGTGGACACCGAGCCGTACCGCAAGCTCGGCCGCAACCAGCTGCGGGTGGCGCTCTTCCCGGCCGTCGAACCGGCCGACGTCGAGGCGCTGACCGCGTCCATCGACTACGTGGTCGAGCGCCTCTGAGGTTCGTCACGGTGGGTGTCCATCGGAGCCTCGACGGACACCCACCGTGATCATCGTTGCAGCTCAGTCGCGACATGCGGGGTGTCGCTTCCCCCACCCCGAGACAGATGCGCGTACGGTGGTCCGAGACGCCTGGGTGGCCGACTCGTGGCGTGCGGCCAACGAAGCGGGACGGAGGCAACGCTATGCGCCCAGTACGCTTCGTCGCCCTCTCCGAGGACGGCCATGCCCTGGTTCTCGCCGACGAGGTCGGGCGGCTGCTCGCCCTGCCGATCGACGACCGGATCGCCGGCGCGTTGCACGCCGAGCCGGGCGCGCCGCCGCTCCCGGCTGCGCCGACGGCCGCCGACCCGGTTCCGTCGCTGTCCCCTCGGGACATCCAGGCCCGCATCCGCTCCGGTGAGTCCGCCGAGGACGTCGCCCGGATCGCCGGGGTGCCGGTCGACCGGGTGCTGCGCTACGCCGGCCCGGTGCTCCAGGAGCGCGCGATGCTCGCCCAGCACGCCCGCCGCACCCGGCTCAAGGGTGCGGAGAAGCCCACCCCGCTCGCCGAGGTGGTCAACGGTCGGCTGAGCCAGCACGGCATCGACACCGAGAAGATCTCCTGGGACGCGTACCGGCGGGACGACGGCACCTGGCGGATCATCGCCACCTGGCCGTCCGGCAAGGCCACCGCGCAGGCCATCTGGGATCTCGACAAGACCCGGCAGGCGGTCACCCCGCACGACGACATGGCGCAGTATCTGTGCGCCGAGCGGCCCACGCCGATCCTCGGCCAGGAGCCGGCGCCGGAGCGGGGTGGGCACGCCCTGCCCGGTCCGTCGCGGGGCGAGCCGAGCCGTGGTGGTCACGGGCTTCCGGCGGCGTCGGAGCACCCGCGCCCCGGCCGGGATCCGATCCGTGCCGGCCGCGACGCCCTGCTCGCCTCACTGGACCGTCCGCTCGGCGCCTCGTCGGGTCGCGGGCTGGAGCCGCGTACGCCGGCTGCCCTTGCCGGTTCGGACGCTCCCCGGCAGCGGCCGGTCGGTGGGGGTGCCGCGGCGCTGCTCGGCGGCGGCCAGGGTTCGGCCTTCGACGACGACTCGGACGCGCCCAAGGAGGTGCCGGCCGTGCCGTCGCTGGCGGTCCTGCGGCCACGTCGGACTGGCGCCGCGGCGGCTGCCGGCAGCGGCGGCGAGTCCACCGATGCGAACGGCAAGCCGCGTAAGCGGCTGCCGAGCTGGGACGACGTGCTCTTCGGCAGTGGCCCCGCCGCGCGTGAGTCCTCCTGACGCTTCGCGTTGACGGGTGGCGGTTCGCCACCCGTCGGCGCGAGGCACGCGGCGGGTCCGCTGCCCGGCCTTCACCTACCGCTTGTCGTGTCGTCGGCGCCCCTGCGGTCGAGGCCGGCGACCTCGCGTACGGCGTCGGCGATCGCCCGGAAGTCCTTCTTGAGGATCGCTCCGTGGTTGCTTGTCACCTTCGCGGCGATCTGAATGTGCGGGTTGCGGATGGTCACCGCTTCGAGGCTGGTGCGGATCCGCTCCTGCTCGTCACCGCGACTGCCGAGGGACGTCCCGGAGGCGACGACGTACCGCACCGGAACGGTGATGGCGTCCAGCACGGGCCCGGCGTCGATCTCCAAGGCGATCACTTTCCTGGAGAGCCAGGGCCTCGTCCGCCGGGAACGCGACGAACGCCGCCGCGACCGCTACGTCGTCGACGACGAGCTCTTCTACCAGGCGACGATCGCCAGCGCCCGGGCCAACGACCAGCTCGTCGAGACCGCACGCCAGGGCGTGGCGCTCCTCGGCCCGGACAGCCCCGCCGCCGCCCGCCTGGAGAACATCGCCCGCTTCCTCGACTTCATCAGCGAAAGCATCATCCGCGCCGCCGAGCAGGGCCGCCAGGTCCTGCACACCAGTCCGGGTCAGAGCGGCCAGGCGGCGAGCCGGTCGTAGCGCGGTCGAGGGCCGAGGTGGCTGCGCACCAGCAGCAGCTCGGTCGCCGACCAGTCCGGCCCCTGGTAGGCGTCCAGAGTGGCCACGTCGGCGTCGAGGTCCGCCGGGGTCATCCGGTCGCCGGGTCGGGCAATGGTCAGGTGCGGCCGGAACGGCCTGTCGTCGTACGGCAGGCGAGCCTCGCGCAATCGGGACCGGATCAGCCGGGCCAGGTCGCGCAGTGCCTCGACGTCACCGCGAAGGTCCACCCAGAGCACCGTGGACCGGTCCCGGTCGAACCGGCCGCCGCCGCCGAGGCTCAACCGGGGTACGACGCCCCGACCGTCGCGGAACCACTCGGCGGCCAGCCCGAGTGCACTCTCCACCTCGACCAGCCGGGCGGCCTCGACCACACCGAGGAACGCCAGCGTGAGGTGCAGGTGGACAGGATCGGCGAGCCGGACGTCGACGCCGGAGACGGTCGCCGCTCCGACCCGCAGCCGGGCGACCTGCGCCCCGAGATGGTTGACCGCCTCCACGGGCGGACAGACCGCGACGAAGAGTCGCACACCGTCTAGTGGTGCCGTTGCCGGTGCCCCGCCCGGGCCGCCGGCAGGGTCAGACCGGCGGCGTGCAGCACGCCCTCGACCCGTACCCGCTCGATCTCCTGGTCGACGCCCTCCAGCTCGGCGAGGTGTTCGGTGATGCCGAGGGCGCGGCACGCCAGTCGCAGCCGGTCGTCGTACGCCTGGAGCACCGCGCCGTGCCACACCATGGACCGGCCCGTCCCGCCGATCCGCTGGCTGCCTAGGCGGCGCAGGTCGGCGGCGAGGTGCTCCAGGGGCCGCCGGTCGGTCCTGTCGAGCTCGCTGAGATCGATGTCCCGGGTCAGCGCGTCGGCTTCGATGGCCCGGTCGAGGCGGGCGATCGTGCGTTTCTCCCGGCGGCGCTCACGCCACTCGGACCAGCCGCAGACCACCCGGTCGAGGATCTCGTCGTAGCAGAAGAGCAGCGCGAACGCTGCCGGAAGGCTGGCCACGGCGAGGAACGCCAGGGCCAGCATCAGCGCGCGTCCGACTCCCACGTATCGACGCTAAGCCCCGTCGTGCCGCCTCGCCAGCGATTTGGCCGCATCCGCGCCATCCGCTCATCGGGACGGGTGCGGTCAGCAGTCGGTGGAGGTGACGTAGAAGCGGGGCATCGGCAGCACCCGGAAGCGCAGCCGGGCGCCGGAGCGGCGCAGCTGCCAGGTGAGCGCGGTCAGCGCGGCGGCCAGCGAGATGAGCCCTCCCATCCAGATGCTGGCACCGGCGCCGAAGTGCTCCGCGACCCAGCCGATCAGCGGCGCGCCGACCGGGTTGGTGCCCAGGAACACCAGCACCCACAGCGCCATCACCCGTCCCCGGAACGCCGCGTCCACACCCAGCTGGACCCGCTGGTTGGCGGCCTGGGCGAAGAAGACCATGAAGAACCCGGTCGGCACCAGCAGCGCCACGACCAGCCAGTACGTCCCCGCGAAGCCGACCAGGGTGCCGAAGCTGGCGCAGGCGATCGCGGCGCCGAGCACGAGCCAGACCGACGGCCGGCTACGCCGACCGGTGCCGCTGAGCGCGCCGCACAGCGCGCCGACGGCGAGGGCGGTGCTGAACAGTCCGAACGAGGCCGCGCCGGTGTGGAAGACCGTCTTGGCCAGCGCGGCGAGGGTGAGCTGGAAGTTGAACAGCGACATGCCGATCACCGACATGACAGCCATCGGCAGCAGCAGGTCCGGTCTGCGCCACACGTACCGCAGGCCGTCGATCACCTTCGCGGACGCCCGCTCGTCGCGCGGCAGCAGGGCGTCGCGGTGCAGTTCGGCCGTCCGCATCCGGACGACGTTTACCAGCGGCGCGACCGAGCTCAGGGCCGTGAAGAGGAAGACCGGGCCCACGTCGAACGCGGCGATGGCCAGGCCGGCGACGGCCGGGCCGACGATCCGGGCCGAGTTGAACACGGCGGCGTTGAGCGACAGCGCGTTGGGCAGCAGGGGCGTACCGACCAACTCGGAGACGAACGCCTGGCGGACCGGAGTCTCCACGGCGTTGGCCGTGCCGAGCAGCGCGGCGAACGCGAAGACGTGCCAGAGCTGCACCAGGTCGGTGAGGACAAGCACGGACATGCCGAGAGCCAGTACGGTCCAGAAGGCGTTCGCGGCGAAGAGCAGCACCCGCTTGTCGTACCTGTCGGCGAGCCGGCCGGAGAAGAGCGTGAGCAGCAGCACCGGGGTGAACTGACACGCGGTGACCACGCCGAGGGCGGTCGCCGAGTTGTCGGAGAGGTCGAGGACGAGCCAGTCCTGGGCGATGAACATCATCCAGACACCGATCAGTTTGATCAGTTGCCCGGTTGCGAAGAGCCGGTAGTTGCGGACCTGTAGGGACTGGAACATCGTGCTCAGCTTGGCCTGCACTCTTGGTGCGCCTCCTCGGACGTACGCGTCATCGACAGGTGACGGCACGGCCCGGTGGCGCGGGCGTGACTCAGGCGCGAGCGAGCTGCTGGAGAATCTGGGCGGCCCGGTGCAGGGTCTCCCGTTCGTCTTCGTCGAGCGCGGCCAGCCGGTGGGCCAGCCACTCGTCGCGGGCCCGCTCGAACTGGTCGAGCACGGCCTGCCCTCCTTCGGTAGCCGCGAGGATGACCTGCCGGCCGTCGGTCGGATGGGGTGTCCGCCGTACGAGGCCGCGGTCCTCCAACTTCCCGACGATCTTGGTCATCGTCGGTGGCTGCACCCGCTCGACATCGGCCAGTTCCCGGGGCGTCATCGCGCCCGCCAGCCGCAGGCTGGTGAGCGCCGAGACCTGGGTGACCGTGAGGTCGCCGACCGGTCGGGCCTGGCGGACCCGCCGGTTGAGTCGGGTGATCGCATCACGCAACTGGGGAGCCAGTTGCGCCGGTGGCACGCGTTCCGCCGTCACCGTCCGCTCCATCACGTTAGTTAGCTTAACTAATGAGCATGGCTAACGACATCCGTTATGACCAGGCTCACGAGGGTGTTTGTGCAGTTCCGGGCGGGGAGTCCGGTCCGATTCCCCGCCCGGACGCACGTCAGAGCACCAGGGACTCGATGGGCCCGCGCAGGAAGTACAGCACGAACAGAGCGGCCACCCCGTACAGCAACGGGTGGATTTCCCGGGCCTTGCCCCGGGCCAGCTTCACCACCACAAAGGTGATCAGACCGGCGCCGATCCCGTTCGAGATCGAGTAGGTGAACGGCATCAGCACGATGGTGAGGAACGCCGGGATGGCGATCTCGTAGTCGGACCAGTCGATCGTCCGCACCGCGGTCATCATCAGGAAACCGACCACCACCAGGGCCGTCGAGGCCGCCTCGAACGGCACGATCACCACCAGCGGCGCCAGGAACATCGCCAGCAGGAAGAGCACGCCGGTGACCAGGTTGGCCACCCCGGTCCGCGCACCCTCCGCGACACCGGCGGCGCTCTCGATGTACGACGTGTTGCTGGAGGTGCTGGCCGCACCGCCGGCCGCCGCGGCGATCGAGTCGACCAGCAGGATCTCCTTGGCCTTCGGCGGGGTGCCCTTGTCGTCGAGCAGGCCACCCTCCTGGCCGACCGCCACCATCGTGCCCATGGTGTCGAAGAAGTCCGTGATCAACAGGGTGAAGACGAACATCAGCACGACCAGCCAGCCGGCGCGACCCCACGAGTCGAGCACGTTGAACTTCCCGAGCAGCGACAGGTCGGGCAGGTCCACCACGGTCTTCGGCAACTCCGGCACGTTCAGCGACCAACCCTTCGGGTTGGGCTTGCCGTCGACGAACGACGGCCCGATGTTGCCGACCGCCTCCACGATCACCGCCAGCACGGTCGACGCGAGGATGCCGATCAGGATCGCGCCCTTCACCCGGCGGACCACCAGCACCAGGGTGATCAGCAGACCCACCACGAAGACCAGCATCGGCCAGCTCACCAGCTTGCCGCCGATGCCCAGGCCCACCGGGACCGTGGTGTTGGCGGCATCCGGGATCCGTCGGACGAAGCCGGCGTCCACCAGACCGATGATGGTCAGGAAGAGACCGATTCCGACCCCGATCGCGGTCTTCATCTGGGTGGGCACCGAGCGGAACACCGCGGTCCGCAGACCGGTAAGCACCAGCACCGCGATGATCACACCCTCGATCACCACCAGGCCCATCGCGTCGGCCCAGGTCATCTCCGGCGCGATCTCGTACGCCACCAGGGCGTTGACGCCCAGACCGGCGGCGAGCGCCAGCGGGAACCGGCCGACAACCCCCATCAGTATCGTCATCAGGCCGGCGACAAGCGCCGTCGCGGCGGCCAGCGCGGGAATCGGGAGGGTCTTGCCGTCCCCATCGACGGCCCCACCGAGGATCAGCGGGTTGAGCACCACGATGTACGCCATCGTGAAGAAGGTCGCCAGGCCACCGCGTACCTCACGGCTCATCGTCGAGCCGCGGGCGGAGATCTCGAAGAACCGGTCGAAACCGTTACGCGGGTGAGCGGGGTCGGGGGTTGTGCCGTTCTCGGGCGGCGCTACTGCCATCGGGTCCTCGCAGGTGATCTTCCGGTTGTCGCGCGCATCGTCCCAGATCACCGGCGGGCAGGGAAAGTTGATCGCGTACGCTTGCCCGATGCCGAACGAGCAGCCGCCGCGGCCCGCACCACTCGACCCGCCGATGGTGCCGTTCGCGGTCGCCGGGCTGATCGCCTGGGCGGTAGCCGGGCTCGTCCTGTTGATCTTCTTCCGGGGCTGGCTGACCGACAACGGTCACGAGAACTGGCTCTGGACCTGCCTTGCCGGGTTCCTCTGGGGCTTCCCCGGCCTCGCCGTGATGCTGCGGCACGACGCCAACCGGCGCCGCCGCCGCGCGAGCTGACCCCGCCGGCGCAAACCGTCAGGGGTGCCCGTACGGCTCCGCCGGCTCGGCGGCCTCCACCGACCCCGGCGCGCGGCTGACCGACATGGCCTCCACGGCGCTGTCGTCGTACACCGTGGGCAGTTCCTCGACGGCGGTCTCGACCGCCTCGATCAGCGTCTCGGAGTGGGCGCCGCACCCGTGGTCGGCGCTGACCACCCGGCCGTCGTCGGGGGCGTAGAAGTTGCCACACGCGCCGAAGGCCTGCCGCATCGCACCCGCCAACGGCAGGTAGAAGCCGCAGGTGCCGCATCGGGCAGCGGCCGGCGCGGACGTGGAGATCGCGGCGGACGGGCCGTGCTCACCGTCGTACCAGCGCTGCGCCGCCTCGATCCGGCCCTCGCGGGAGAGCACCCGCGCGCGCCCCAGGCCCAACTCCCAGGCGGTCTCCTCGACCGCCGGGTCATCGGAGAGCAGGTAGCCGGGGACCAGCCGGTCATCGTCCGGCGGCGTCGGCAGCAGGTCACCCGGACCGAGGTCGCCCGGCTTGAGACGCTCCTGCCAGGGCAGCCAGCCGGGCGCGAGCAGCGCGTCCGAGCCGGGCAGCAGCACCGTCTCGCAGATCGTCACGGTACGGCTACGCGGCACCCGGGTGACGGTGACCGCCCACCGCCAACCGCGGTAACCGGCGAGCCGACATTCGAAGTAGTGGGTGACCAGCCGGTCGCCCTCGGCAACGACCTGCAGGTGGTCGCCGACATCGTCGGCGTCGACCTCGGTGATGCCGGCACGAGCCACCTCGACGGCGGCGGCGCAGACCTGGTCGAGACGAGCGGCACGGGTGGAGGCGGGCCTGGTCACCCGACCATTGTTCCCCATGCCACCCCCAGGGGTGACAGGGACTCCCGGGGAACCTTTCCCGCAGTGGTGCGGCGCACCTGGATCAGATGGGCGAGGATGGTGCACATGCCGTCGTACTCCCGCTCCGGGCGTTCCGTTCTCGGGCGGACCGTTGGCACCGGCATCAGGGCGGTCCGCCTGCTGCTGCGCGGTTCGGTGGGCAGCGGACGCTGGGTGACCCGCCGGGCCGGCCGGGCCCGGGCGCGGGGCGCCGGCGGCGAGGTCGGCATGGTCCGCCTGTTCGATCTGCACGCGCTGTCCTGCGCCGGTGACACGCTGATCGCCATCGGCCTGGCCGGGACCATCTTCTTCAACGTGCCGCTGGGCGAGGCCCGCAGCAAGGTCGCGCTCTACCTACTGGTGACCATGGTGCCGTTCGCGATGCTCGCCCCCGTGGTGGGCCCGCTGCTGGACCACTTCCGGCACGGCCGGCGGTACGCCCTGGCCGCCACCATGCTCGGCCGCGCATTCCTGGCGTGGCTGATCTCCGACTACATCCACGGGTTCGGGCTCTACCCGGCCGCGTTCGGCGTGCTCGCCCTGTCCCGCGCGTACGGCGTGGCACGCTCGGCCGCCGTGCCCCGGCTGCTGCCCGAGGGGTTGGGCCTCTCGCAGGTGGGCGCGCGGGCCAGCGTCTACGGCACGGTCGCGGGCGCGTTGGTGGCGCCGATCGGGTTGGCCGCGTTCTGGTTCGGGCCGCAGTGGCCGCTGCGGGTCGCGTCGGTGATCTTCCTGATCGGCATGGTGATCTCCCTGCGTCTGCCGCCGAGGGCCGACTCGGAGCCGCCCGAGCGTGTTCCCCGGCCGCTGCGGGTACTGGGCCGCCGTGGGGGCGACCGGCCGCTGGGCCGGGGGCGACCCGCCGGGCGGCTCGTGATCGCCACCCTGATCGGTGCCGCGACGCTGCGCGCGGCGTACGGCTTCCTGCTGCTCTTCCTCGCCTTCGCGATCAAGAAGGGCGACCTGAACACCGACGTGTTCGGTCGGGAGTTGGGCGCCGAGTGGGCGTTGGGCCTGGTCGGCGGCGCGCTGGCGGTCGGCAGTTTCCTGGCCACGGCCGTCGGGACCCGGCTGCGCATCCACCGGCCGGCGACCATCCAGTCCAGCAGCATGGTCATCGTGGCCGGGGTGGCGGTGCTCGCCGTGATCCAGTTCTCGCTGCCGATGGTGGCCCTGCTCTGCCTGGTCACCGCGCTGGTGAGCGGGGTGGCGAAGCTGGCCGTGGACGCCTCGATCCAGGAGCGCATCCCGGAGCGGCTGCGCGCCAGCTCGTTCGCCCACTCGGAGACGGTGCTGATGTTGGCCTTCGTCGCCGGTGGCGGGCTCGGGCTGGTGCCGTTCGACGGGCGGATGGGCATCGCGGTCGCCGCCGGGGTGGCTGTGCTGGCCGCCACCAGGGGTGTGCTGGTCGCCGCCCGGCTGCGCGGCGAGAAGCTGGCCGGCCGGCCGCTGGGCGACGACGAGCTGACCGACGACGAGCCGACGGACGAGCCGGCCGACCCGACGCCCACCTCCCCGGCGCCCAACCAGGCCAGCTCGCCGCAGTACGACGAGCCGGGGCTGGCCCCGCCGGGCTACCACATCTACCGGCCCTCCTCGGCGGTCGGCGGCCCGGGCGCCGGCAGCGACGAGGAGTCCCGCCGGGAGTCTCCCGGGCCGCTGTCGTGAGCGGTCTGCTCGTGGTGACCGCGGTGCCCGCCGAGGCGGACGCGGTCCGGGCCGGCCTGACCGACACCACGGTGACCGTCGCCCCGGTCGGGGTTGGTCCGGCGGTGGCCGGTGCCGCCACCGCCCGGCTGCTGGCGCTGGCCGAGGCGGCCGGGCATCCGTACCGTGCGGTGGTCAGCGCCGGCGTGGCCGGCGGCTTCGCCGGGCGGGCCGCGGTCGGCGACACGGTGCTCGGCACCGCCAGCATCGCCGCCGACCTGGGCGCCGAGTCGCCTGACGGCTTCATCCCGGTCGACGAGCTGGGTATGCCGCCCGCGCTGCTCGGCGGCGGCAGCGTGGTCCCGGCCGACCCGACGTTGCTGGCGGCGTTGTGCGCCGCCCTGCCGGCCGCCACCGTCGGCCCGGTGCTCACGGTCAGCACGGTCACCGGCACCACGGCCAGCACCGAGGAGCTGCGCCGGCGGCATCCGGAGGCGGTCGCCGAGGCCATGGAGGGGTACGGGGTGGCGGTCGCCGCCGCGCAGGCCGGGGTGCCCTTCGCGGAGCTGCGTACCATCTCCAACCCGATCGGCCCCCGTGATCGCGACGCCTGGCGACTACGGGAGGCCCTGACGGCCCTGACCACGGCGGCTCCAGCGCTGCGCTGACCCGGCCGACCCGCCAGCCGGTCGCGGATCACAGTGGGCGGGGTGGGCACGGG
>NZ_VDFY01000140.1 GCF_006228125.1 Micromonospora orduensis
GGGGCGGCACCCGCCGGGTAGCCTCCCCCCATGGCGGACTCCTCCACCCAGTCGATCATCATCGGCGCGTCACCGGACCTGGTGGCGGCGGTCATCTGCGACTTCCCGCGCTACCCGGAGTGGACCGAGGCGGTGCGCCGGGTCGAGGTCGTCGAGGAGTACGAGGACGGCTACGCCAGCCAGGTGCGGTTCACCATCGACGCCGGGGTGATGGCCGACGAGTACGTCCTGGCCTACGAGTACGCCGAGGACCTGTCCCGGATCGAGTGGCACCTGGTCGCGCCGTCGAAGATGCAGAAGAGTCAGCGCGGTTCGTACGACCTGGTGGGTAACCCGGACGGAAGCACCACGGTGACCTACACCCTTGAGGTCGAGCTGTCCGTGGGCATGCTCGGCATGTTCCGGCGCAAGGCCGAAAAAATGATCATGGACACCGCGTTGAAGCAGCTCAAGCGCCGGGTAGAAGCATCCGGTGCGGCGCAGTGACGCGTCCGGCAGGGCGGAGGAGCCGAGGTTGAGCGGCACGGATCCGGGTTCGGCCCGGCAAGAGGCGGAGCGGCTGGTCGCCACCCTGCTCGCGGGGGCGCGACTGGCCGCCGCCGGGTCGGCGGGGGGTGCGTCCGGCCCGCTCGGTGGCCTGCTGGCAGGTGTCCTCGGTCACAGTGGCACCTCCGGCGACCGCCCCGGCGGGCCCGGAGGTTTCGCCACCGGTTCGGCGGAGTGCTGCGTCTGTCCGGTCTGTCGGGGAATCGCCGCGTTGCGTGACCCGAGTCCGGAATTCGCCGAACGGCTCGCCACCGGCGCCGGTGACCTCGCGGCAGGTGTGGCCAGCCTGCTGCGCGCGTTCTCCCCGCCGGAGCCGCCGCCGGCGAACACCTCCGACTCCGCCGCGCCGACCCGGCCGGCACCCGCCCCGACCAGCGACGGCGCGGCCCTGCGACCCGAGCCGACCGACCGGCTGTCCGACGCCGCCGACGATCACGTGTGGCGCGATGCCACCCGCACCGGGCATGATTCTCAGCCGGCGCCGGAGCGGGATGTCTGGTCGGCCGCCACCCGGACGGCGGACCCACTCGCCCCGCCCACCGCACCACCCGTCGACGACGCCGGGGCGGTGGCCGCACCGGCGCCGACCAACCGACCCGTGGTGCCCGCGTCGCGGGTGCCCGACGACGCCGGCGCGGACGCACCGGGCGACGAGGCCTGACCGCGGGACATCCCGACCCGGACCGACGTTCCGTCGGCGCGCGGGTCGGACAGCACAGCAGAGGGGGGCGGCAGCGGTGACGCTGACCATCGGAGTCGACGTCGGTGGCACGAAGGTGGCCGGCGGTGTCGTGGACGACACCGGCACGGTCCTCGTGCAGACCCGACGGGACACTCCCGCCGATGACGTCGGCAAGACCCGCGACGTCATCATCGAGCTGGTCGGCGAGCTCGCTGCCGGGCGGACGATCGAGGCCGTCGGGATCGGCGCGGCCGGCTGGATCGACGCCACCCGCTCCACCGTGCTCTTCGCCCCGAACCTCGCCTGGCGGGACGAGCCGCTGCGCGAGTACGTCAGCGCCGCGGTGGGTCTGCCGGTCATCGTCGAGAACGACGCAAACGTCGCCGCCTGGGCGGAGTTCCGCTACGGCGCGGCCCGGGACGCCGACGACTCCATGATCATGTTCACCATCGGCACCGGCGTCGGCGGCGGCATCGTCCTCGGCGGCGAGCTGATGCGCGGCGCGCACGGCGTGGCCGCGGAACTGGGCCACATGCTGGCCGTGCCGGACGGGCACCAGTGCGGCTGCGGACGGCTGGGCTGCATCGAGCAGTACGCAAGCGGCAGTGCCCTGGTCCGTTTCGCCCGCGCCGGCGCCCGACAGGAACCGAACCGGGCGAGCGCGCTGCTGGAGTTGGCCGGTGGCGAGGCCGAGGCGATCACCGGTCACATGGTGACCGCCGCCGCGCAGGGTGGCGACCCGGTCTCCGCCGAGGCGTTCGCGCAGATCGGCCGGTGGTTGGGCACCAGCCTCGCCGACATGGCGCAGATCCTCGACCCGCAGACCCTGGTGGTAGGCGGCGGTGTGGTCGAGGCCGGTGACCTGCTGCTCGGCCCGACCCGCCGCTCGTACCTCGACGCGCTGGCGCAGCGCGGCCGCCTGCCGGTGGCCGAGGTGCTCCCCGCCGAGCTGGGTAACAGCGCCGGGGTGATCGGCGCCGCCGACCTGGCCCGCCGGATCTGAGGCGGGGCACCGATGGGCGAGGCTGGCGGCGTACCGCTGCGTGTGGTGTCGTACAACATCCACAGCCAGCGCGACGACACGGCCGCGCTGGCGGCTGTGGTCCGGGCCGCGCGGCCGGACGTGGTGATCGTGCAGGAGGGGCCGCGCCGGTTCCGGTGGCGGCAGAAGTCCGCCACGCTTGCCGAGTCGTTCGGCCTGGTGGTGGCCGCCGGTGGGCTGCCCGCGTTGGGCAACCTGCTGCTGACCAGCCTGCGCGTCCAGGTGGTAGGCACCCGCTGCCAGCGGTTCCCGTTGACCCCCGGTCGGCACCTGCGCGGCGCCGCGTACGCCGACTGCCGGGTCGCGGGCGCCCGGTTCACCCTCGCCGGCTCGCACCTGTCCACCGACCCGGCGGAGCGTCAGGCGCAGGCCGCCGAGCTCAAGCGCGGGCTGGACGCGGCGACCGGTCCGGTGCTGGTCGGCGCGGACCTCAACGAGGGTCCGGACGGTCCGGCGTGGGCCACCGTGGCGCGCGGGCTGACCGACGCCGCGGTGGCGGCCGACGCGGCGGACCGGCTCACCTACTCCTGCGCCGACCCGCGTCGGCGCATCGACGCGCTCTTCGTCGACCCGCGGATCACCGTGGTCGACTACGACGTGGTGGACACTCCGCAGACCCGGCGGGCCAGCGACCACTTCCCGGTCCTGGTCGACCTGCTGCTGCCCACCACCGGCTGACCCCCACCGGCCCGGGACCCGCCGACCGGTCCGCGCCGGCGCTGGACATCCGGCTCCGATGTGGAGAGGATTTCGCGGCGACCGGCACGCGTGCCGCACAAAAGGAGATGTCCCGGTGTCCACCTCCACCGACCACGGCCGGCCCGACCCGTCCGCGCAGGGCCGCGACGCCGCCCCGGTCTCCGACCGGGGCGACACGGTCTGCGTCATCGGGGCCGGGGCCAGCGGCCTGACGGCCATCAAGAATCTGCGCGAGCACGGGTTCGGCGTGGACTGCTACGAGCGGGAGACCGGCGTCGGCGGCGCCTGGAACTGGCGCCACGACCGCAGCCCGGTGTACGCCAGCACCCACCTGCTGTCGTCGAAGCCGTTCACCCAGTTCCCCGACTTCCCGATGCCGGACTCGTGGCCGGACTACCCGCACCACAGCCAGCTGCTCTCCTACTTCGAGCGGTACGCCGACCACTTCGACCTGCGATCGCACATCTGGTTCGGCACCGAGGTGGTCCGGGTCGAGCCCGCCGAGGGGGACCGCTGGGACGTGACGACCCGCTCCACCGGCGGGTACGGTCCGGAGCGCACGTCCCGGTACGCCGCCGTGCTGATCGCCAACGGCCACAACTGGTCGCCGAAGCTGCCGCGCTACGAGGGCCTCGAAGAGTTCCGTGGCGAGATCATGCACGCGTCGTCCTACAAGGACCCGGCGCAGCTGCGCGGCAAGCGGGTGCTGGTGGTCGGCGCCGGCAACACCGGCTGCGACATCGCCGTCGAGGCCGCCCAGCAGGCGTCGCGCTGCTGGCACTCCAGCCGGCGCGGCTACTGGTACGCCCCGAAGTACGTGTTCGGCCGCCCGGCCGACCAGGTAAACGACGCGCTGCTGGCGCTGCGGGTGCCGTTGCGGGTGCGGCAGTGGCTCTACCACTGGACGCTGCGCCTGACCGTCGGTGACCTGACCCGCTTCGGCCTGCCCAAGCCCGACCACCGGGTGTACGAGACGCACCCCATCGCGAACAGCCAGCTCGTCTACTACGTGGGCCACGGCGCCATCGGCCCGGTCCCGGACGTCGCCCGGTTCCATCCGTACGCGGTGGAGCTGACCGACGGCCGTGAGATCGACCCCGAGGTGGTCATCTTCGCCACCGGTTACCTGCCGCGGTTCGAGTTCCTCGGCGCGTCGGTGTTCGCCGACAGCGCCGGCGCGGGCCGGCCCACGCTGTGGCTCAACGCGTTCACCCCGGGCCATCCGACGTTGGCGGTGGCCGGTCTGTTGCAGCCGGACTCCGGGATGTTCACCCTGGCGCACTGGCAGACGGTGCTCTTCGCGCGGGTGTTGCAGGCCCGCCGGGATCGCCCGGAGCGTGCCGCGGCGTTCGCGCAGCGGGTGCGGGAGCGGGCCGGCGAGCGGTACTCCGGTCAGGTCAAGGAGAGCAGCCGGCACTGGTTCGAGGTCGGCCACGCCGACTATCTGCGCGCTGTCCAGCGCGCCCTGCTTGATCTGGAGGCCAAGTGAGCGCGAGGAGTGAGCTTGCGAGCCCCGCAGTCGCGAACAGAAGGTGGCACAAGTGAGCGAGCTGCGGATCATGCGGGGTCGGGAGTGGGCCCGACCGGTCCGACCGGCGCGGCGTGAGGTGCTCAGCGCCGTACCCGAGGTGGAGGAGGGGCGGCCGCCGCTGCTCTTCGTCCCCGGTTTCGGTCACGGCGCGTGGGCGTTCGCCGAGCACTGGTTGGGGCACGCGGCGTCGCGGGGGTTCCCGGCGTTCGCGATGAGTCTGCGCGGGCACGGCGCCAGCGAGCCGGCGCCGGAGGCGACGTTGCGGGCGTACGCCCACGATGTGGTCCAGGTGGCGGCGGGCCTGCCGCGTCAGGCGGTGCTGGTGGGGCACGGCGCCGGGGCGCTGGTCGTGGCGCACGCGTTGGCGCGTTACCCGGCGCGGGGCGCGGTGCTGGTGGCACCGGTCTTCGGCGGCTGGGGGGTGCTGGGGGCGGCGCTGCGCCGCAACCCGGCCGGGACGCTGCCGGCGGTGTTCGGTGGGCCGCTGCGCCTCAACCGGGGGCAGTTGTTCAGCCGGGAGCTGCCCGACGAGGAGGCCCGGCGGTATGTCGGTCGGCTCGGTCGGGCCGGCCGGCGGGCGCAGTGGGCCCTGCTGGGCGAGCCGGCGGCCGAACCGGCCGTGGGCGCGCCGCCGGTGCTGGTGATGGGCAGCCCGGACGACCGGGTGGTGCCGTCGTCGACGTTGACCCGGGTGGCCCGCCGGTACGGTTCGGCGCCGCTGCTCTTCCCCGGCATGGGGCACGACCTGATGCTGGACGCGCGGTGGGTGGAGCCGATCGACGCGATCCTGGACTGGTTGGAGAAGGAACCCGCCGCGCACTGAGCTGGCGGCCGATGGCCGGTCAGCCGCCGCTGTGGTGCGCGGCCGGGGTGGCCCGGGTCGCCGGGCGGGGCACCCGGACCGCGTCGTCGGTGCTGGTCAGGAGGCTGACCAGGGCGCCGGTCTCGTCCAGGGCGCTGAGGTAGGAGCGCGCCCAGGCCCGGATGTCGTGCTCGTGCAGGTGGGCGCGCATCGCCCGCATCCGTTCGGTGACGTCGGCCGGGCTGGCCCGCAGCGCCGCGCGCAGGCCCTGCTTGAGCCCCTCCAGGTCGTGCGGGTTGACCAGGTACGCCTGGGACAGTTCCGCGGCAGTGCCGGCGAACTCGCTGAGCAGCAGCGCGCCGTCGTCGTCCACCCGGGCGGCGACGTACTCCTTGGCGACCAGGTTCATCCCGTCGCGCAGCGGGGTCACCGCCATCACGTCGGCGACCCGGTAGAGCGCGGCCAGCTCGGCCCGGTCGAAGGGCTGGGTGAGGTAGTGGATGGCCGGTTCGCCGACCCGGCCGAACTCGCCGTTGATCCGGCCGACCTCACGCTCGATCCGTTCGCGCAGGATCTGGTACTGGCCGACGCGTTCCCGGCTCGGCATGGCGACCTGCACGAGCACGGTGTCGCGGACCTTGACGTCGCCGCTGGCCAGCAGCTCGCTGTACGCCTTGAGTCGCTGCTCGATGCCCTTGGTGTAGTCCATCCGGTCGACGCTGAGGATGACCTGTCGGGGATCGCCGAGGTCCTGGCGGAGTCGGCGGGCCCGGGCGGCGACGGCGGGGCGGGAGGCGAGCGCGGCCATCTCGGCGGTGTCGATGGAGACCGGGAACGCGCCGATGCGCACCACCCGGTCGTCGATGCCGATCCGCCGGTCGGTGGCCGGCAGCTCCAGGACCCTCGTCACGAGCTGGGCGAAGTTGTGCGCCGCCTGGATCCGCTGGAAGCCGACCAGGTCGGCGCCGAGCATCCCACGTAGCAGTTCGGCGCGCCGGGGCAGCTGCATGAACAGCTCCGGCGGTGGGAACGGCACGTGCAGGAAGAACCCGATGCGCAGATCCGGCCGGAGCGCCCGCAACTGGCCGGGGACCAGGTGCAGGTGGTAGTCCTGCACCCAGACGACCGCGCCCTGCTCGGCCACCTCGGCGGTCGCCTCGGCGAAGCGCTGGTTGACCCGCTGGTACGCCTCCCACCACCGGCGGTGGTGCTGCGGTTGTTCGACGGCGTCGTGGTAGAGGGGCCAGAGGGTGGCGTTGGCGAATCCCTCGTAGTGGTCGCGGAGGTCGTCCTGGCTGAGCGCGACGGCGTGCATGCGGACGCCGTCCACGTCGGGCAGGGTGGGGGCCGGCCCGGTGCCGCCGGCCCAGCCGACCCAGGTCGCCGGGGTGTGCTTCAGCAGTGGGTGCAGCGCGCTGACCAGGCCCCCTGGGCTGCGTCGCCACTCGCAGGCCCCGTCGGGTGCCTGGTTGTCGTCGATGGGGAGGCGGTTGGCCACCACCACGAGGGAACTCTGTCGCATCTCGGGCATTCCGATCAGCAGAGGACTGACCGCCACGAGCAGGGGAAACCGGTCAGTCAGCGGGGGAAGTGACGTACAGCGGTATTCCTACTGACAGTAAGTTACACCACTGTTACACCCCGGGCGGGGCGGCGTCGTCCCGCGATGCGGGCCGGAGGTCAGACGACGGCGCCGTTGTCCGGGTCGTCCTCGTCCTCGTCGCCGGGGCGCAGCCGCCAGATCAGCGTGACGAAACCGGCCAGGATGCCGGTGAACCCGAACAGGGTGACCGCCGAGCGGTCCACCGGGACCAGCGACGGGAAGAGGAAGAGCACGAACCCGACGACGACCGCGAGGATGCCCACCACCGCGTACTTGGAGATCCGGGGCAGCGGCGGCGGGGGCGGCGGGTGGTAACCCTCATCGTCTTCGTCGTCGGGCAGGTCGGCGCCGAACGTGTCCAGCCCGTCGAGCAGCGACGGCTCGTCCGGACGGGTGCCCCGCCCGACCGAGATGCCGGAGATGTCGGTGGCGGACGGCAGCCGGCGGACGTCGGTGGCCGTAGGACCGGCCTCGTCGACGCCGGAACGGGCCAGGGGGCCGGCCGCCGGCTCGTCCCGCGTGTCCGGCTCGTCCACGTTCTCCGAGGCCGGCCACGGGTGTTCACCGACTGTCGACGTGGTGTGGAAACCGGCCACGATCCGTGCCCACTCGGCGTCGATGTCCGGTTCGTCACGCGCCGGGGGCTGCTCCGGGGACGTCTCGTCGGCGAGCTGGGTCAGATAGTCCCGGGCGGTGGTCAGGTGCGAACGGTCGACGTACAGCCGGTCGACCGGACGGGCCGGAACGGTGGTGGTGCGGGTGATCGGGTTGAGATCGGCCGAGGGTTGCAGGTACGCGGCGATGCCTCCGGCGGCCAGCACGTCAAGCAGGTGCTCACCGACGCGCGGATCGACGTCGCCGACGACGGCGTACTCGCTCGCGTCGAGCCCGTTGTCCCGCCGTCCCCGGCGGGCCCCACCCGCTGACACCCGGACATCCTCCTCAACACGCCTTCCGGCGCGGCCACCCTGCCCCCTCGACGCCCGTACGCACGCCGTGCTCTGAATCGTGACACGTCGGGGGTCGGTTCCGGGAGTGCGTTGTGTCGCGTCTTCCAAAGTCACGGCCGCCGTCGCAGGTCGCGGCGGTGCTCCGATGTCCGTTCTTGCGCGACACGTGCGATCTCGATGATCGTTTGGTGCCGGGTCCGCCAGGGGTCGAGATGGGGGGATTCGCGGCGGGCCCACTGGTCCTGATCACGGTGTCCGTTCTCGCCGCCTCCTGGCCGCGGTCGCCGCCGGTAGTGGTGAGCGTCCGTCCGTTGTGGTGAGAGCGCTCGCTTCGTAGGCTCGTCGGCGACGGCGGCGCTCCCGGGCACGGCGCTGTCGCGGGGCACACCACGGGAAGGGACGCCGGTGCTCTACTGGCTGCTGAAGTACGTTCTCCTCGGTCCGCTGCTCAAGCTGATCTTCCGCCCGCAGGTGGAGGGCCTGCACCACGTGCCCACGACCGGCCCGGTGATCCTGGCCAGCAACCACCTCTCCTTCTCCGACTCGATCTTCACGCCGTTGATCATTTCGCGGAGGGTCACCTTCGTGGCCAAGGCCGAGTACTTCACCGGCAAGGGCATCAAGGGCTGGCTCACCAGGATGTTCTTCGTGGGCACCGGCACCATTCCGGTGGACCGCTCCGGCGGTCGGGCCGCCCGCGCCGCGCTCGACACCCAGCTGCAGGTGTTGCGCGCCGGGGGAGTGGCCGGCATCTACCCCGAGGGCACCCGATCCCCGGACGGGCGGCTCTACCGGGGCAAGACCGGGGTGGCCCGGCTCGCCCTGGAGAGCGGCGCCGTGGTGGTGCCGGTGGCGATGCTCAACGCCGACGAGATCCAGCCGCCCGGCAAGCTCATCCCCAGGATCGACCGGGTGCGGATCCGCTTCGGCGCGCCGCTGGACTTCTCCCGCTACGCGGGGATGGCCGGCGACCGGTTCGTCGAACGGGCGGTCACCGACGAGAGCATGTACGAGTTGATGGAACTCTCCGGCCGCGAGTACGTCGACGTCTACGCGCAGAAGCTCAAACTGGTGGCCGCCTGAGCCGGGTCAACAGGCCACGGCCGGCCCGGCCGGGCTGATCGGCCGGCCCGCGAGCGCCAGCAGGCCGGGAGCGTCGTTGCGCAGCGCGAAGGTGCGGACCTCGGCGCGGGGCGCCCGGGCCGCCGCCGGGTCACCGGCACGGGTCAGCTCCGACGCCGCCAGCGCCAGCGCCAGTAGCCGGTCACTGACGTCGGGGATCCGCCCGTACGTCTCGGCGGCGGCCAGGTGCAGCTCGGCCGCCCGCCGGTGGTCGCCGTCGGCCGCCGCCAGCGCGGCCGTCACGGTCCGCAGCGCCGCCTCCGACCAGGGCGTGCGATGCCCGACCCGGCCCAGCATCGCCCGGACCCGCACGGCCGTGTCCCGGCCGGCCAGTGCGGCGGCGTACGCGGCTGCCGCGATCCACTCCCCGCTGGCCAGGGCCGGCACCGCCGACCAGGACCGGTCCAACTCGTCGATCAGCTCCGCCGCCTCGTCGGCGCGACCCTGCAACGCCCGGCACAGCGCGGCCATGCCCACCATCGTCCAGCGCAGCCGGTGGAACCCGCTGCGCCGCGCGGTGTCCAGGGCGTCGCCCAGGTCGTCCGGGTCCTCGTCGTCGCGCAGCACCAGCAGGCAGCAGCGCAGACCCCGCACCTGCATGTCCCAACTGCCGGTCGGCGTGTCCACGAACGCCTCCGCGGCGGTGAGCAGCCGACCGAAGTCGCCCTCGAACCAGGCGCGCATCGCCTCCGCCGAGTAGCTGGTGGTCAACGTCTGGCCGCTGGCCGTCCGCGCCGGCGCGGCCGAGAGCAGAGCGTCCGAGCGCAGCCAGTCGCCCTCCTCCCGGATCGCCCAGGCGAGGTTCTGGGTGGCGCGGGGCAGCGCCAGCAACTGACCGGCCCGGCTGAACTCCACTATCGCGTGCAACTCGTCCAGGCCGACCCGGTCCCCGGCCTGGTAGCGGGCGGTCGCGGCGGTGATCCGCGCGTTGGTGCGGGTCTCGGTCAGGCCCAGCCGCTCGGCGATCTCCGCGGCGATCTCGGCCGCCGCGACGGCCGCGTCCCGCTCGTAGTTGAGCATGTGCAGCCGGCCCAGCTCCGCGTATGCGTCCGCCTTCTGCGGGGTGTCCGGCAGCGACTCGAACAGCTGCACGGCACGGTCCAGGCAAACCAGGGCGTCGGCCCGGTCGGCGCGCAGCCAGGCGGCCTGGCCGAGCAGCGTCCACGCCCGGGCCGCGCACGCGTCGTCGCCGTGCGCCGACAGCCGCCCGGCCAGCGCGTGCACCTGCTCCGGCCCGCCGCCGGAGAGGAACGCGTTGCCGTCGCGGTAGAACGAGATCTCGGTGCTCAGCAGCTCCAGTTGGAGCCGGCCGACCGGGTCGCTGTCGTCGGCCAGGCCGAGCGCCCGGCCCGCGTGGGCGGCCGCCGCGTCCAGCCCGTGCAGGGCGTACGCCCGGCGGGCCGCGCGGTGCAGCGCCTGCCGGGCCGGCGCGGCGTACCGGCGGACCTCCATGCCGAGGGAGCGGGCGATCTCGTGCGCCGCCCAGCGGTGGTGCGCGAGCACCTCGGCCAGGTCGGTGTCCCGGCTGTGCGACAACGCGTCGAGCCAGTCCGCGGCCCGTTCGTGCCGGGCCACCCGCTCGGTACGCGGCAGCCGCTGATAGCAGACGTCGCGCACCAGCACGTGCCGGAACCGGAACTCCGCCTGCCCGGCCATCGTCGAGGCGGCCTGCTCGTGCACGAAGTCGCGCTGCTCCAGCCGGCGCAGCGAGCGCTCGACCGACTCGACCTGCTGGCCGAGGGCGGCGGCCACCGCGCCGGGCCAGAACTGCACCCCGACCACCGAGGCGGCCAGCAGCACCGCCCGGTCCTTCGCGTCGAGCAGGTCCACCCGGTTGGCGATCACCGCGTGCACGCTCTCCGGCATGGTCAGTTCGAGATGCTTGTCCAGTGACCAGCCCCGCCCGGACTGGCGCAGCGCGCCCTGCTCGATGAGCATCCGGACGTACTCGTGGGCGTAGAGCGGGTTGCCGCCGGCCACCTCGATGAGCGGGCTCAACATGTCGGCGGAGAACGCCGCCTGGCCGAACAGGTGCGCGTACAGCGCGGCGATCCCGGTGTCCCGCAGCGGCGGCAGGGTGATCGTCACCGAGCCGGTGATGGTGCCGGCCCAGCTCGGGTCGCGGTCGACCAACTCCGGACGGGCGGTGCACAGCAGCAGCAACGGCACCTCGCGGGCCGCCGACCCGAGCAGCTCCACGAAACGCAGCATGGCGTCGTCGGCCCAGTGCAGGTCCTCGAAGACCAGCACGGTGGGGCGGCGGGCGGCCAGGGCCAGCAGGAAACGCCGCCACGCCGACTCCGCCTCCTCGGCCGGCAGCGGCGTGCCGGGCAACCCGACCAGCGGGCGCAGCGCGTCGACCACCCGGTCCCGTTCGCCCGCGCCGATCAGCTCACCGACGGCGGCGGCCAGCCGCTGCGCCGCGCTGGTGGCCGGGTCGGTGTCCAGGATGCCGGCCTCGGACTTCACGATGTCGGCCAGCGCGGCGTACGTGACGTTCTCCCCGAACGGCGGGCAGCGCCCGATGCGCCAGGTCAACGGCTCGTCGACGAGGCGGCCCGTGTGCCGGTACAACTCGCGCAGCAGACGGCTCTTGCCGATGCCGGCCCGACCGAAGATCGTCACCACCTGCGGCAGCCGGTCCCGCAGAGACCGGTGCAGGGCGTTGACAAGCATGCCCAGCTCGTGTTCCCGGTCGACCAGCGGCGTGGTGTCCGGTTCCCGGTCGGTGGGCTGACGCCGCAGCGGGGACAGGGCGAGCCACACCTCGGTCGGCGAGGACCTGCCGCGCAGGGTGACCGGCGGCTGCTCCTCGTACCGGATCGCGTCCTTGGTCAACGCGTGCGTGGTGCCGCACACCAGCACCCCGCCCGGCGGCGCGACGGACTGCATCCGGGAGGCGGTGTTCACCACGTCCCCGGCCACGATCGCCTGCCCGCCGTCGCGGGCGGCGGCCACGTCGACGAGCGCCTCGCCGGTGGCCACCCCCACCCGGAACCGCAGCTCGGTGCTGCCGGTCGGCGCGAACCGGGTGAGCACCCGTTGCAGCTCCAGCCCGGCCCGTACGCAGCGCAGCGCGTCCGTCTCGGTGGCGATCGGCGCGCCGAAGAGCGCCATCACCGCGTCGCCGATGTACTTCTCCACCACCCCGCCGTACTGGCCGACGACCCGTCGTGCGGTGGAGAAGAACCCGGTCTGCATGCCACGGACCTGCTCCGGGTCGGCCCGCTCGACGTACGGCGTGAAGTCGATCAGGTCGACGAACAGGACGCTGACGCGGCGGCGGTCCTCCTGCGGGGTGACCGCGGCGGGCCGGTCCGCGCCCGGCCGGGGCGACCCGCACGAGGTGCAGAACGTGACGTCGGAGGCGAGCGGACGCAGACAGTGCGGGCAGACCGCACCCAGCTCGGCGCCGCAGCCACCGCAGAAGCGGTCGCCGTCGGCGGCCGTCCGTCCACAGCGCTCACACTGCGCGGCGATGACACCCTCCACTGGCGGAACTGGTCGACGCCCACCGGCGTCGCCTGGTAGGAGTATCGCCGCCGGCGAACCTGTCAGGTACCGGCCTGTTGGCTTGTGGACAGTCCACCGGGGCGGATGCGGACTACATTCAGTCAGCCACATGTCGATCAGCGACCAGAGGGGGACAGGTCAATGGTGTACGTCAAGTTGGAGAGCGACTGGACCGACGGCAACGGGGTCAGCCACTCCGCGGGCGAGTCGGTGGACGTCGACGCCGCCACGCTCGCCACGCTCCAGGCCGAGGGCATCGTCAGCGAGCAGTCCCACGGCCCGGGCGGCGACGGCAAGGGCCCGGACAAGTGGGCCGGCCCGGGCAGCTCCGGGGTCTGATCCAACGTTCAGTGACGCGCACGACGCGGCCGGGTCGCCCACGGGGGCCCGGCCGCGTCGTGCGCGTACCTGTGGATCAGCGGTCGTTCATGCCGGCGCGTCGGCGCAGCGCGGCCACGTCGGTCACCACGATCCGACGGCCCTCGGTGCGCAGCCAGCCACGGCTGGCGAACGACCCGATCGCCTGGTTGACGCTCTGCCGGGAGCCGCCGGCCATCTCGGCCAGCTGACTCTGGTTGAGCTCGATCGTGATCATCGGGGCCTGGCTCTCGCCGGCCAACCGGACCAGCGTCTTGGCCACCCGGCCGGGCAGGTCGAGGAAGACGTGGTCGGCGTTCTGCTCGGTGAGCCGGCGGATCAGGCCGCCCAGCGAGCGCATCACCGCGTCCAGGATGCGGGGGTTGGAGTGCACCAGCTCCATGAACGCCCCCCGGGAGAGCGCGAGCGCCGCGCAGTCCTCGATGGCCTCGGCCGAGGCGGACCGGGTGGACGCGTCGAGCAGGGAGACCTCGCCGAGCACGTCGGGCGGACGGATAACCGACAGCACGGCCCGTTCGCCGGTCGGCGCGGTACGGAAGACGGCGACCGCGCCGCGGCGCAGAACGATAAGCGACTCGCCCGGATCGTTCTCGACGAAGAGCAGTTGCCCCTTGCGGTAGGTGCGCGGAACGGCGGCGGCGATGACG
Source organism: Micromonospora orduensis (assembly GCF_006228125.1). Lineage (GTDB taxonomy): Bacteria > Actinomycetota > Actinomycetes > Mycobacteriales > Micromonosporaceae > Micromonospora > Micromonospora orduensis. The sequence continues at coordinate 13,516 of NZ_VDFY01000140.1, forward strand.
CGCTGCCGCACCTCGGGCTCCAACCCGGCGAACATCTCGACACCCGTGAGCGCGTCACCCGGCTCCGGCAGGCGCATCTCCACGGTCCAACCCCTCCCCGGTCATGGACCACAAACTCGCTCACCGGGCGAACCTGATGGCCCTGACGAGGTGAACTGACACCGGTTCGGCGTCCGGTAGCGGTACACATCAGATCATGACGGTCCGGTCGCTTGCTGTACACCCCTCAAAGCACTTCCGTGACCGTCGCCAGCTGCGGCGTACCCTCTCGTCGCCGGCCTCCGGCGGACTGGCGGTGGGCCCCGCCGGGCACCGCCGCGAGGCGGTGGGCGAGGATGGCCGGAATGGTCTACCGCTACTTCTACGACTGCGAGTTCATCGAGGACGGCCGGCTCATCGACCTCGTGTCGATTGGTGTCGTCGACGAGTACGGCCGCGAGTTCTACGCGGTCTCCACCGAGTACGACGATTCCCGTGCCGTGCCCTGGGTGCGGCGCAACGTGCTGGACAAGCTGCCCTCGCCGGCCGACCGGGCCTGGCGTTCGCGCGAGCGCATCCGCGACGACCTGTACGACTTCCTCATGGAGCCGATCCGGGACCGGCCGGGGGAGCAGTTGGAGTTGTGGGCCTGGTACGCCGCGTACGACCACGTGGTGCTCGCCCAGCTCTGGGGCGCGATGCCGGCGCTGCCCCGGGAGATCCCCCGGTTCACCAAGGAGCTGCGCCAGCTCTGGGACGACCGTGGCCGGCCGACCCTGCCGGACGCCGACGCGGCCCGGCACGACGCCCTGGTCGACGCCCGGCACAACCTGGCCCGCTGGCGGGCGATGACGTCCCGCTGACAGTCGTCGTACCTTTGCAGGTTTGACCGGTTCTGTCCCGGGCATCGGTTCGACCAGTCGAGCCGAGGGAGACTGCCATGAGCAAGGAGCCGACCAACGCCACCGAGGCCCGCGCCCGGGTCACCGAGTTGGTCCGGGACGCGCGGATCTGCATGCTCACCACTATCGCCCTGGACGGGCGGCAGGTGAGCCGGCCGATGGGGCTTCAGGAGGCCGACTTCGACGGGGACCTCTGGTTCTTCGCCTCCGCCGACTCGGCGAAGGTCCGCCAGATCCGGGTGAACCCGGAGGTCAACGTCTCGTTCTCGGACCAGCGGCACAACGTCTGGGTGTCGGTCTCGGGGACCGCCAGCGACGAGTTCGACAGGGCCCGCGCCGAGCGGATGTGGAACCCGCTGCTCATGACGTGGTTCCCGGACGGGCTGGACACCCCCGGCCTGACGTTGCTCAAGGTGCACGCCAGCTCCGCCGAGTACTGGGACTCGCCGAGCAGCAGCGTCGTCAACCTCCTGGGGTTCGCCAAGGCCGCCGTCACCGGTCAGCCGCCGGAGGTCGGCGAGAACCACGAGGTGAGCTACTGACCCGCCGCCGTCCCGGGGCGCGCTGTCATCGCACAGGCAGGCCGACTACAGTGCGCAGTGACGGCCCGCCCCGGGCCGGCAACGGCGCCGATGGTCTGACCTGACACATATCCTGGGGCAAATCGGGCTTTACCCTGATGCTTCAGGAGGATGAGCGGATCATGCGTATCGGCGTGCTCACCGGCGGCGGCGACTGCCCAGGTCTCAACGCGGTCATCCGGGCGGTGGTCCGCAAGGGCGTCGCCACCTACGGTCACGAGTTCGTGGGCTTCCGGGACGGTTGGAAGGGCCCGCTCGAGGGTCTGTCCCGTCCGCTGGACATCGCGGACGTCCGGGGCATCCTGCCCCGCGGCGGCACGATCCTCGGCTCGTCCCGCACCAACCCGTTCAAGATCGAGAACGGCGTCGAGCGGATCAAGGACAACCTCGCCGAGCAGGGCGTGGACGCGCTGATCGCGATCGGCGGCGAGGACACCCTCGGCGTCGCCACCAAGCTCTACGAGCTGGGCGTGCACGTGGTCGGCGTGCCGAAGACGATCGACAACGACCTGGGCGCCACCGACTACACCTTCGGCTTCGACACCGCGGTCAACATCGCGATGGAGGCCATCGACCGGCTGCACACCACCGCGGAGAGCCACCACCGCACCCTGGTCGTCGAGGTGATGGGCCGGCACGCCGGCTGGATCGCCCTGCACGCCGGCCTGGCCGGTGGCGCCAACGTCATCCTGCTGCCGGAGCGGCAGTTCGACGTCGACCAGGTGGCCGGCTACGTCGAGAAGCGCTTCCAGCACCAGTACGCCCCGATCGTCGTGGTCGCCGAGGGCGCCCAGCCGCTGGACGGCCAAATGGTGCTCGCCAACCAGGAGCTCGACTCGTTCGGCCACGTCCGCCTCGGCGGCATCGGCCAGTGGCTGGCCGAGCAGTTGGAGGCCAAGACCGGCAAGGAGGCCCGCACCGTGGTGCTGGGTCACATCCAGCGCGGCGGCACCCCGACCGCCTTCGACCGGGTGCTCGCCACCCGCCTGGGCCTGCAGGCCATCGACGCGGTCAACGACGGCGACTGGGGCAAGATGGTCGCGATGCAGAGCACCGACATCGTCCGGGTGCCCCTCGCCGAGGCCACCCGCGAGCTGAAGACCGTGCCGCTGGAGCGGTACGCCGAGGCAGAGGTCTTCTTCGGCAGCTGATCGACGGTAGGGCGGCGCGGCGGGCCTGCGGGTCCGCCGCGACCCGACGCGAGGGGGTACGGCCCAGATGTCACCCGGGGTGCACACGGTCGCGGTGATCGGCGCGGGCAAGATCGGCGAGTTGATGCTCTCCGGGCTGCTGCGCTCGGGATGGCCGGTGGACCGGCTGCTGGCCACCGCCCGCCGGCCGGCGCGGGCCGAGGAGCTGACCGCCCGCTACGGCGTACGGGTGGTCGACAACCTGACCGCCGTCGACGAGGCGGCTGTGCTCGCGGTGTCGGTGAAACCGCAGGACGCCGCCGCGCTGCTTGACGAGATCGGCCCCAAGGTGCCGGCCGACAAACTCGTCATCTCCCTCTGCGCCGGGCTGCCCACCAGCTTCTTCAACCGCCGGCTGCCCGAGGGCACCCCGGTGGTCCGGGTCATGACCAACACTCCCGCGCTTGTCGACGAGGCGATGACCGCGATCTCCGCCGGCGCGTACGCCACCGGGGCGCACCTGGCGTTGGCCGAGGAGATGTTCAAGCCCCTCGGGCAGACCATCCGGGTGCCCGAGTCGCAGCAGGACGCGGTCACCGCGCTCTCCGGTTCCGGCCCGGCCTACTTCTACCTGCTGGTCGAAGCCATGATCGACGCGGGGATCCTGCTCGGGCTGCCCCGGCAGGTGGCGCACGAGCTGATCGTGCAGACCGCCATCGGCTCCGCGGTGATGCTGCGTGACTCCGGCGAGCACCCGGTCAAGTTGCGCGAGGCGGTCACCTCGCCGGCCGGCACCACCATCTCCGCGATCCGGGAGTTGGAGAAGCACGGCGTCCGGGCGGCGCTGCTCGCCGCGCTGGAGGCTGCCCGGGACCGCGCCCGGGAGTTGGCCGCCCAGTCCGACTGACCGTTGCGGGCACGTCGCGGAGCCGGGCGTGCCGCATACTGGCGCGGTGTTCACACTCGCCCAGGCCCGGCACCTGGTAGCCACCCTCCAGCCGCGGGTCGATGAGCTGATCCGGGTCCGCGCCGACCTCGCCGAGTTGCGCGTCGACCTGGCCGATCACGGCGTCAGCGCGCTCGGCGGCCTGGCCGAGGTCAAGGGGCTGGAGGCGCGGTTGCACGCCGTCGTCGACGAGCTGCACCAGCACGACATCCAGGTCAAGGGCATCGCGCCGGTGCTGCTCGACTTCCCCGGTGAACGGGCCGGCCGGGCCGTGCTCTGGTGCTGGCTGGAGGGCGACTCCGACGTGCGCTGGTACCACCGGGCCGAGTGCGGCTTCGCCGGCCGCCGCCCGATCTGACCGGGCTGGTCACCTCTCGGCCACCGCGAAGACCACCAGGTTCTCGGTGTAGTGCCCGCGTCGCCTGTCGAAGTCGCCTCCGCAGGTGACCAGGCGCAGCTCCGCGCCGGGCGTCGGCCCGTAGACCGCCGCCGTGGGGAAACGGTCCTTGCCGGTCCGCAGCGACCCGGTCACCCGGAACGACAACCGCTGCCCGCCGCGCCACACCAGCACCCGGTCGCCGGGCCGCAGCTCGCCGAGCCGGGCGAACACCGCCGGGCCGCGCCGCGAGTCCAGATGCCCGGCGAGCACGGCCGGACCGGTGTCGCCGGGGGCCGGTCCACCGCCGTACCAGCCGGCGGTGTCGAAGTCGTCGGGCGGGACCAGCGCGCCCGCGCGGTCCAGGCCCAGCACGGTGAGCGGGGAGTCGACGCCGATGCGCGGCACGCGTACCCGGGTGGGTGGACCCTGTGGCGCGGACGCGGCGGCCACCGACGGGCAGTCGTCGACGCAGCCGGGGTGCCAGCTCGCCCCGGGAGGCGGTGGACCGGTGCCGGCCAGCCCGACCCCGGTGCCGGCGGCCAGGCAGACGGCCGCGCCGGCCGCGACGAGCGCGGCCAGCGGCACCCGCCGGTCGCGGTGCCGCCGGATCGACAGGCCCGGCCCGGCGCTCACCAGGTGGTGCGCCGCCACCGGCGCCAGAAC